>NZ_JAKKCW010000008.1:0-253127 GCF_021728455.1 Pseudoalteromonas sp. L23
CAGACGCTGCCATCGAAGGCATGCAAGCCACGGTAAAACGCCTAGACGACGTCACCCCCAAAATCGACCAGCATATGCAACAAGCCGCCCAAGAAATCGGGCAGCGAGTTAATAAAGCACTGGATGAGTATCAGGGGGAGTTACCACAGGTTGGTGTTACCAATGTGCCGAAGAAATCTAAAGCGCCAGAGCTTTCAGCTCCAGAAGGAAACGATCTCAAAGGTGCCCCAGTTAACAAAGTTAATCCGCCATCACGCAAAACACCTAGTGACTTTACGCAACATAAATCATTAAACCATAGAAAAGGTGCTACTGGTGAGTACAATGCACACCAATTAATGTTGGAGAATGGCTATACACCACTAGGTAAAACCGATGGTAATTACAAGCCAGGTGAACAAGGTATTGACGGAATTTATTTACATCCAAACCCACCACCTGATTTTGTTATTACAGAAGCTAAATATAATACTTCCCCTTTGGGTATGACTGATGATGGTAAGCAGATGCATAATAATTGGGTCACGGATGAGCGATTAGAAAAAGCAGGGATTAGCGAGCAAGACCGCAGAAAAATCTTAAAAGGATTAAGAAGGAATGATGGCACTGTACAAAAACTTCTAATTAGGAACACATTAGATGATAGTTTGATTGTAACTGAGCTTGATAGTGTTGCCAAAAAAATTGTAAAGCCCATAACCCTTTAATGAGTTGAACATATGTTAAGAGATACAATAAAAGATAAAAATTACTTTGATGATAGAGTTGCTTTTAAGCGTGAGTGCATAGAGGAAGATATAGAGGACTTAAAAAACGATGGCTCATTGTCATTGAGCTCAAAAATGCAAATTGCATTTGGGCTTGTTAGTGACTCTACGTATTTGCTCCATCAAAAGTACTCTCGTGGTGATAATCTAGCAGAATTTAAACCCTTATTGCTAGATACACTAACTTATCGTCAATGGCAAAAGGATTATGCCGATGCTCTGCCTGAACATGAACAAGTTATGCGAATTGACTCGGAAGAGTTACATGAAGATGATATGAGAAGAACTATTATCTGGCTCAGTTTCGCTTACTGTTTAAATATGGGAAGAGATTACTACTTGCAAGCACTAACACTGATTGCTAATCAAGGACAAGACGCTTTACTTGATAAATTAGCTGTTGAATTAGGTGACACCAATCGCGAGGTCGCTACGGATACTCTATTCAAAAAGCGTTTCGGTAAACTATATAACGTTGTAGAAGGAAGTCCAGAACAGCGGCCATCTCTAGTTAAAGCTTACCTTGACGCTTGGTACAAGGCAGAGGGTAACCCCGATTATCATTTAATGGACAATGATGCTTATATTGGTTATTGGTGTTGGGGAGCTGCTTTAGTTGTTAAATTATTCAATATTGATGACAGCAGCTTTATTGACCACCCATACTACCCCAAAGACCTCGTACATTGGCAAGATAATCAGTAGGAGATAAAGGTGCGCGATACACGGAGAAGTAACGATTATTTCGAAGAGTTCTTAGTCGACATCGAAGTTGGCATTAAAGAAACACAGGAAGCCCTCGATGCAGGTAATTTTACCACACCTAGCGAGCGAGTCGATGTTGCCCAGCGTATATATCAGCTCGCGATTATGCGAGCGATAGCGCACTACTCATATGGTGCTCACCTTGGGGATGTTAAGCGCTATACCGAAGCGATTTTGCCGTATCGCAAACAACTGACTCACTACTGTGATAAGTTACCTGCAAATCATCAAATATACCGCCATGCTTTTGAAAAGTTGGGCGGGCAAATCGATGCTGTCGGCTCCCCTAATATCAATCGTTATATCTACACTTTGTGGTGGCTGGCACTTTTACAAGCCTGTGATGTCGCTCCAGCTCATATTCAAGAAGTGCTCGATGTTATTGGCGAACGCGGCAAAGACACCTTACTTGATAATGTAGCCATTGCACTTGGTGATAACGATAGACCTATTTCGCCCACACTCTATTACCCTGAAATCTATCAAAACCTTTCACTCGCTTTTACAGTACCCAATGAACAAAAGCCTGATTTACTCAACCAATTTGCACAAAGTTGGTACAACAAGTTAGAGGGTTTGGCGGACTGGCATGATAATCACACCTGTGAATGCGAATTCGAGTACACGGATTATTACATTGGCTATTGGTGCTTTGAATTAGCTTTAGTCGCTAATATTCTAGAAATACCAAGAGAATCCTTAGAAGATAGTGTTTATGTTCCGGTTGATTTAATCAGATAAACTTCTGCGCATGATTTTTAAGAAAGGATAGGCTGAACCACTTGGGTGTTGCTGGGCTAGGCAGCTAACCTTCACCGACAGTAGTCGCCCCTCGATTTCCATGATACCGATTATCGACCAAGTCATGGATTTACGAGATATCATTGCCAATGTCATGTTACTGACCGACGATGATGAAGCCAACGACACCGACGCTTGGCTTGCCTTTACCCTAACGGGTATTGGTTTAGTGCCAGTTGTGGGCTCAGCAGTCAAAGGCGTAGGTAAGGTTATCTTAAAAAATACTGGAGAATCCCTCTCGGCTGCGCTTGCCGTTTTACGCAAGCTCGGCAAAGGCGACCCAGTTAAATACCTAAGAGACATCAACTGGCAAGACCTAGGAAAACAATCCGCCACGGAAGTTAAAAACATCGTCAAAGGCCTGCGCGATTCACTCGATGAAATGTCTAGCAGTTGGCACTACGACCTACTACTTCCAGACGCCGCCATCGAAGGCATGCAAGCCACGGTAAAACGTTTCAGTTTATAGGGAGTTTCCGGTATGGATGAGGCAGCAAGGTTTGCGTTGAGAACAATGGGCCCTACCACCCAAGTGAATATAGAATTAGAACGGTGTAAGTAAGGAGGTTAGAATAATGACCAAACAATTTGAAATAGATGAAGATTTCGAGTGGTTTCTTGAAAAATTTGAAGAGCCTACTGAAAAACATCAAGCCCCAGCAGAAATAATAAAAAAGTTTGAAGGTAAACTGCCTACTAGATTATTAGAATATTGGAGTGAATACGGGTTTTCTGGTTTCGGGGAAGGGCTTTTTTGGTTAACTAATCCCGATGATTATGATGATACCTTAGATGCATGGCTTGGAGATACAGTTATCGTCGAGCAAGACACATATTATGTAATTGCTCGCAGTGCATTTGGTGAGCTATTCTTATGGGGAGAGAAATTTGGACATAAATATCTAATCGACCCATCTCACGGTTGGATTATAGAGAAAGAAGGTAATGCCGAAGACATAGCAGTTGGAGAAGAAAACGATGCCATACAGTTTTTCTTTAGTGCAAAAAGGCCAACATCGCTGGATATAGATGATACGAGTGGAGGCTTACTTTTTGAGAAATGTAAACTTCGATTATCTCAATTAAAATATAACGAAATGTATGCTTTTGAACCCGCTTTTTTTCTTGGTGGGCAGCCTACCATTGACAATGTCAGTAAAGTAAATATTTTCGCCCATCTAAGTGTATTAGCATCATTTGGTCAGAAAGAAATACTAGACCAACAAGGGCTTATAGCTAAGGCTTATTCATAATAAATGCTCCTGTTATTAAAGTAGCAAATAAAAACCACTTAACTCCTTACCACTAAAAACACTTACTTATTAATTGAAAATGCGATGATGATTAACTTTGAACTCATCGCCAATCAAATTGACGTAAGTGCCACACAAAATATCACCCTTAAGGCGGGTCGCAGCCATCGCAGTGTTATCCAAAGTGATATAAAGCTCAAGGCAGACAACAACCTTACCATCACCGCCCCGGCGGGAAGTCAACTCATTCAAAGCCAAGGTAATATCACAGTAAAAGGCAGTGGCTTTGGCAACCTCACCCTTACAAGACGGTTGCACTATATCGGCTTAGGATTTGAGGATTGAGTGTGATGCCGGGGCGACGTTTTCTCGGTTCGCTCGATCGCGTCGTTTAAAAAAAATAAACGAGGAGCGCATGGATGCGCTTTGATATTAAACATGGAGGTTTATTTTGCTAACGGCTGATAGCTCGAAATTTATCGTAAAGTCAGCCCGTCCTCCTGACAGTTTTCGACGCCCATTCATGGGCTGCGACTACCCGAAAAGCATAACTTCTCGGCGGGTAAACCGCCTCCCACAACGCTATTTACACTGTGAGGCTGGAGCCGCTTTTGAGCTTATAAACTACTCTATTGCTACTGAGAAAGTGGAAATTCCACAAGCAACTTTATTCCCCCTTCATCACACCCGAAAATCCTAAGTCGATATGCAAAGTGCCGACAGGATGTCGGCCAAGTCTTGTCTGGTACAGGGACGTGCCTTACAAGACGGTTGCACTATATCGGCTTAGGATTTGAGGATTAAGTGTGATGTTGGGGCGACGTTTTCTTGGTTCGTTCTTTTTCGTCGTTTAAAAAGAATGAACGAGGAGCGCATGGATGCGCTTTGATATTAAACATGGAGGTTTATGTTGCTAACGGCTGGTAGCTCGGAATTTACCGTAAAGTCAGCCCGTCCTCCTGACTGGTTTCGACGCCTATCCGTGGGCTACGACTACCCGAAAAGCACACTTCTCGGAGGGTGAACCGCCTCCCTACAAAACTATCTGCAATGCTAATTAGGAGGCTATGCTGATAGTTTTTTGTCATTGTTACAAACAGCTTAATTGCTATACCCTCACAGGGAGAGTTATTGCCATGCGCCACGTTGAATTTGGCGAGGTGTGTTACGCCATCCCTCAAATTGTGATTCGACGTTTTCATTAAAATTACGAAAGAGTAGCTCGATGTTTTGTGCAGGTACAATATTGCACGGGTTGCTGCTTTCTTGTCGTAAATACTCGAAAAAAGCGTTGCTGTTGTGCTCGACCATAAATCCCGTAAACAGATAACTATTGGCATATAAGGTGGTACTTTGCATGGTTTGCCACTGATTTTCGCTATTGAATAGGGTGTTAATATCAAGCTTGGCAAAGCGCGATTTCAAAATCCCTTCTTTCGTTAACCAATCTTCGTCAGAGAGGTAAACTGAAAATTGACCTGTTTCGGTAATTCTTAGGTGCTCAAAATACTCGGCTAAGCCTTCCGTTACCCATCGAGGGGTTACGCCGAAATAGTAAAAAACGAGGGCGTGCACTGACTCATGAATGAGCGTTCTTAGCGTTTCTTCTTCAGTGCGACCGCCATTGATAAAGCCTTGGTTTTGAAACAAGAAGTACATGCCCAAGGTGCCAGCGGGCTCGGCATCGCGAGAGAGGATTAGCTCATTGTAGTCAGCGTCATTGGCGGCAATATGCATGTTCAACTGGATGGGAGATAAGGCTTTTTTATGCGCTAACTGGTTAAAAAAGTGCTTAAACATCATATACACCACGTTGAGGGCTTGCTGTGCCTGATATTCAACATAAGGGCTCACGGGTTCACCCGTTAGATTAAGTTTAAAATTTTCAATGTCGTTGAATTGCGTTTGCAAGGAAAATACTTCGCGCTTTAGTGCTCCGCAGGTAGGTGTTGAGATACCGCTGAACATATTAACAATATCACTGTGCCCGTTTAGGTTATAAAAGGTTTTTTCTGGTATTTCAGGTAGCTGCTGTCTTGTTACTTTTGGTGGTGCAACCGTTAGGTGAGGAGTGGTGTCTGGCTGACTTAAACGTTTTTCGGTATGGGTGTCTAGCTGTATGCCTAATTCAGTCAATAAAGGTTTGATAGACCGCATCGAGTTTGCTGCTGCACTTGGGTAGATAAAATAAAGCGCAAACAATATCAGCGTGATGATAAGTAGTAGGACAAAGACCCGCCAAACCAAAGTGATATCCTTGTGTAATACATGCCCAGAGACTCTGGTTATACTCGATTATTGGTAAACTTGGCAATGGGTAATTTGATTATCGGCTTACTCCCATGGCATTAAATAACATCTACTTTAGTGTGTCATAGCGTATCGTTTGCATGATTTGCCATTCTTTTTTCTACAACAATGTACCCATAATCTAATTCGTTGCCTATACTTTTTGAAAAAATAACAGAGCATACAGATGAAAGTAGTTTGGCCGTTGATTTTACTGTGTTGTGTGGGCGGGAGTGCGAGCGCGTTTGATACTCAGGTGAATATTACGACGGGGCAATGGCCGCCGTACTTAGATCAAGCGAAACAAGATCAAGGCTGTGTGGCTGCTGTGATCCGAGATGTCTTTGCGCTCTCTGATATCAAAGTCCGATTTTTATTTATGCCTTGGGAACGCGCCTATCAAGAGGGAATGAAGGCGGCTTACATTGGTAGTGCTTATTGGTATTACAGTGAGCAAAGGAGCAAAGACTATATTTACACTCAATACCCACTCACTGAAGAAACAGCACGCTTTTATCATCATCGAGATTTAGCGTTTACCTATACGAGTTACGCAGATCTCAAGCCATTTAGATTGTTGCTCAATCAAGGGTTAACTTATCCGCCTTCTCTGCTAGAGGCGATAGAGACGCTTGAAATCAAAACTTCATATGCCACGTATACCAGTAAAAATGTGGCACTGATCCTACGAAACCGTGCGGATATTATGATTATGGACGAAAAATCGGCGAAGTCCTATCAGCAGGAACTGCCTGCGGAAGAAGCGGAGTTATTAGCTGCGCAAGCGATCCCCGCTTTTATCCAAAAAGGCTATTTGCTTATCAATAAGCATCATAGTGAATATGTCGAGTTGTATAACGAAGGGCTTAAAAAATTATGGGCGGATGAAGACTATGTTGCTCAGTATCGTGCTCGCTGCTCTCGTGTGTTTACTGATTGATTGCTTTTTGGTTTTGCTAAAACCAAATAATGTCCTGATCCGTTGCGAAATCATTCATAAGTTAGAATCTAAATTTGTTTTTAATGTTTTTAATGTTTTTAATGTTTTTAATGTTTTTCATAGCCTGTTGGCTATTTTGACGGTATATAAAGCATAAAGAATGTTATTACACATAAAGCCTAATAGTGTATTCAGTGGGATTTTAGAGCATGCTTTGCAGCCAACAATCGTAAAGACTATCTTGAATCGTCATTGGCTGCTTTAGATTTAGACTTGCCTTATCCAAACCGCCTTTCCAGCAGCTTGATTTAGCGTTAAATGGTATATGTCTATCTGGTCTGACCATTTAAATCACCTTTTAAATTTGCCCGATTCTTGGTTAAAGTTTATGCACGCCAACTGTTGTTTTTACACTCAGCTAATTATTGAATTGGGCTGAATTTTGACAGTTGTCATGGATTTTGATAACGTATTGTGCAAATTTGGTATGACCAATTTACCTATGAAGTTAATTCTTACCAAATTGATTAAAATAAGTCAGCGGTCTGGCTAGGTCACATCATAAAAAATTGGCGTTATTTCAATGTCTTTAAAGATTAAAGCAGCAAAATTATCCGACGTAATACTAGAACAGCTTGAGAATATGATCCTCGAGGGCTCGTTATTACCCGGTGCAAAGTTGCCGCCTGAGCGTGAACTAGCTAAGCAGTTTGAAGTGTCGCGTCCATCACTTCGTGAGGCTATCCAGAAATTGGAAGCTAAGGGGCTTGTTACCCGTCGGCAAGGTGGTGGCACGTATGTTAAAAATCAGCTAGAAGAAGGGCTGACTGATCCGTTATTTGACTTGATCAGTAAGCATCCAGAATCTCAGTTCGATTTACTTGAGTTTCGTCATGCATTAGAAGGCATCGCCGCCTACTATGCGGCACTCAGGGGCACAGAGAATGACTTTGCAAAGGTACAACAAAGCTTTGACAATATTGCAGAGATAGGTGATGACTTGATGCAAAAGGCAAGGGCAATTAATGCTTTTCACTTTGCCGTTGCAGAAGCGTCACATAACGTCGTCCTGCTTCATCTTGTAAAAGGGATGCAGTCACTGCTTGAGCAAAACGTGTTGCAAAACTTAACGGTCTTGGTGCAAAAATCAGACGTGAGTGAGCAGCTCGGTGAGCACAGAAAGTTGTTATTAGATGCGGTGATCAATGGTAACCCTGAACAAGCAAGACTTGCTAGTAACGCCCACTTAGCCTTTATCGAAGAAGCGTTATTAGAAGCCGGTAAAGAGCGTTCGCGAATAGAACGTTCACTGCGTAGAACAAAACAGCAGTAATCGGACTTGATTCAGTAAGAATTGGCACAAATAGAATAAATTCGTATTTTAAACATAAGGAACACTCCATATGTCTGAAGTCAATAAAATTGACGTAGACGCGCTAGAAACCCAAGAATGGTTACAGGCGCTTGAGTCGGTCGTAAAAGAAGAAGGCGTAGAGCGCGCTCAGTTCTTGTTAGAGCAAGTATTAGAGCAAGCGCGTCTTGATGGCGTAGATATGCCAACAGGCACTACGACTAACTATGTCAACACTATCCCAGCAGATCAAGAGCCTGCGTATCCAGGGGATGTGAACCTTGAGCGTCGTATTCGCTCTATCATCCGTTGGAATGCGATCATGATCGTACTTCGTGCTTCGAAGAAAGATCTTGAGCTGGGCGGGCATATGGCCTCTTACCAGTCGTCAGCTGCATTCTATGAAATGTGTTTCAACCACTTCTTCCGTGCACCAAACGAGAAAGACGGTGGTGACTTAGTGTATTACCAAGGCCACATCTCTCCGGGTATTTATGCTCGTGCATTTGTTGAAGGCCGCCTAAGCGCTGAGCAGCTAGATAACTTCCGTCAGGAAGTAGACGGTAACGGTATTTCTTCATACCCACACCCTAAGTTAATGCCTGAATTCTGGCAGTTCCCAACGGTTTCTATGGGTCTAGGTCCAATCGCGTCTATCTACCAAGCGCGTTTTCTTAAATACCTAGATGGCCGTGGTCTAAAAGATACGTCTGAGCAACGCGTTTACGCCTTCCTTGGTGATGGTGAAATGGACGAGCCAGAATCACGTGGTGCGATTTCTTTCGCTGCCCGTGAAAAACTAGACAACCTATGCTACCTAATCAACTGTAACCTACAGCGTCTTGACGGCCCAGTAATGGGTAACGGTAAGATCATCCAAGAACTAGAAGGCCTATTTAAAGGTGCTGGTTGGAACGTGATCAAAGTCGTTTGGGGTTCTGGTTGGGATAAGCTACTTGCCAAAGATACTACGGGTAAATTGCTGCAACTGATGAATGAAACAGTTGACGGTGATTACCAAACTTACAAAGCAAAAGATGGTGCCTTCGTACGTGAACACTTCTTCGGTCGTTACCCAGAAACAGCAGCGCTTGTTGCTGATATGACTGACGATGAAATCTTCGCGTTAAAGCGCGGTGGTCATGAGCCATCTAAACTATTCGCTGCATTTAAAGCGGCACAAGAAACCAAAGGTCGTCCAACTGTGATCTTAGCTAAAACTGTAAAAGGTTACGGCATGGGCGCTGCGGCTGAAGGCAAAAACATTGCTCACCAAGTTAAGAAAATGGACATGACACACGTAGCACACCTACGTTCACGTCTAGGCCTAGATGACTTGGTATCTGATGAGCAATTACAAGAGCTACCTTACTTGACGCTAGAAGAAGGGTCAAAAGAGCACGAATATCTACATGCTCGCCGTAACGCGCTTCACGGTTATACACCTAAGCGTTTACCTAACTTCACAGAAACGCTTACGCTACCTGAACTAGATGCATTTAAACCGCTTCTAGAAGAACAAAAGCGTGATATCTCAACCACAATGGCATACGTTCGTGCGCTTAATATCTTGTTAAAAGACAAGAATATCGGCAAGAGCATTGTTCCAATTATTGCTGATGAAGCACGTACCTTTGGTATGGAAGGTTTATTCCGTCAAATCGGTATTTACAACCCGCACGGCCAAAACTACAGCCCAGAAGACCGCGATATCGTTTCTTACTACAAAGAAGCAACGTCAGGTCAGGTACTACAAGAAGGTATCAATGAGCTAGGCGCGATGTCTTCATGGGTTGCAGCGGCAACGTCATACAGCACGAACGACCTACCAATGATCCCGTTCTATATCTACTACTCAATGTTTGGTTTCCAACGTGTAGGTGATATGGCGTGGATGGCGGGCGACCAACAAGCGCGTGGCTTCCTATTAGGGGCAACTGCCGGTCGTACAACGCTAAATGGTGAAGGTCTACAGCACGAAGATGGTCACTCACACATTCAAGCAGGTACAGTGCCTAACTGTATTTCTTACGACCCAACGTTTGCATTTGAAGTAGCGGTTATTCTACAAGATGGTATCCGTCGTATGTACGGTCCAGAGCAAGAGAACGTGTTCTACTACCTAACGCTCATGAACGAAAACTACCATATGCCAGCAATGCCTGAAGGCGCTGAAGAAGGTATTCGTAAGGGTATTTACAAGCTTGAAAGCTACACAGGCGATAAAGCACAGGTTCAGCTAATGGGCTCGGGTACTATTCTGAACGAAGTACGTAAAGCGGCGCAGATCCTAAGCGACGATTACGGTATCGGTTCAGACGTATTCTCTGTAACGTCATTTAACGAGCTTGCTCGTGACGGTCAAGATGCAGAGCGTTTCAACATGCTTAACCCAGAAGCAGAGCAAAAAGTGGCTTACATCACCAGCGTACTTGGTGACGCGCCAGCAATTGCTGCTACGGATTACATGAAAAACTACGCTGATCAAGTACGTGCATTTATGCCGAGCGCATCTTACAAAGTACTTGGCACAGACGGTTACGGTCGTTCAGACAGCCGTGAAAACCTACGTCGTCACTTTGAAGTGAATGCCGGTTACGTGGTAGTTGCTGCACTTGGCGAGCTAGTTAAGCAAGGCAAAGTTGAAAAATCAGTAGTGACTGACGCTATCAAGAAATTTGATATCGACACCACCAAAACTAACCCACTTTACGCATAAGAGGACGAGTGATGGCAATCGAAATTCATGTTCCAGATATTGGTGCCGATGAGGTTGAAGTAACCGAGATCCTAGTAAGCGTAGGTGACACGGTTGCAGAAGAGCAATCGCTTATCACTGTTGAAGGCGACAAAGCATCAATGGAAGTACCTGCCTCTGTGGCGGGAACAGTTAAAGAAATCAAAATAGCGGAAGGCGATAAAGTATCGACTGGCTCTTTGATCATGGTTTTTGAAGCGGCAGGTGAAGAAGCACCGGCAGAGCAACCAGCAGAAGAAGCTAAGCCAGAAGCAAACGCCTCTGGCAAGACAGAAGTGAAAGAAGTTCACGTACCAGATATTGGTGGCGATGAAGTTGAAGTAACTGAAATCTTAGTAGCTGCGGGCGATGTTGTTGAAGAAGAGCAATCGCTTATCACGGTTGAAGGCGACAAGGCTTCAATGGAAGTACCAGCACCATTTGCAGGCACTATCAAAGAAGTGAAAATCAACGCGGGTGACAAAGTGTCAACCGGTTCATTGATCTTCATCTTCGAAGTGGCAGGTAGCGGTGATGCACCTGCGACTACCGAAGCTGCAGAAGCGCCTGCTCAAGAGCAAGCACCTGCTGCATCAGCTGAAAAAGAAGTGCATGTACCAGATATCGGTGGCGACGAAGTTGAAGTTACTGAAATCATGGTTGCTGTTGGCGACAGCGTTGAAGAAGAGCAATCGCTTATCACGGTTGAAGGCGACAAGGCTTCAATGGAAGTACCAGCTCCGTTTGCAGGTACGATTAAAGAGATCAAAGTCAATGCCGGCGACAAAGTATCAACGGGTTCTTTAATCTTCGTATTCGAAGTGAAAGGCGCGGCACCTGCACCTCAGGCAGCTGCTAAAACTGAAGAAAAACCAGCTCAGCCTGCGGCTTCAGCGGCAAAATCTGAAGCACCAAAAGCCTCTGCACAAAAAGATGATTTTGTAGCGAATGATCAGTATGCCCACGCATCACCTGTGGTACGTCGTTTAGCGCGTGAGTTTGGAGTTAATCTAGCTCGCGTTAAAGGTACAGGTCGTAAGAACCGTGTACTAAAAGAAGACGTACAAAACTACGTGAAAGAGCTGGTTAAGCAAGTTGAATCTGGTCAAATCGCAAAAGGTGGCAACACTGGCGGCGGTGAGCTTGGTCTTATTCCTTGGCCAAAAGTAGATTTCAGCAAGTTTGGTGAAATAGAAGAGAAGAAACTTTCTCGCATCAATAAGCTATCGGGTGCAAACCTTCATCGTAACTGGGTACAAATCCCACATGTTACGCAGTTTGACGAAGCAGATATCACTGAGCTTGAAGCGTTCCGTAAAGAACAGAATGTGCTAGCTGAGAAGAAGAAAATGGGTGTGAAGATCACGCCATTAGTATTCGTGATGAAAGCGGCTGCAAAAGCACTTGAAGAGTTCCCAACGTTTAACTCTTCACTATCTGAAGATGGTGAGAGCTTAATCTTGAAGAAATATGTTCACATCGGTATCGCGGTTGATACACCAAATGGTCTAGTGGTTCCTGTTGTTCGCGACGTGAACAAGAAAGGCATCATTGAGATATCACGCGAGTTGATGGAAATTTCCAAGAAAGCACGTGACGGTAAACTGACGTCTGCTGATATGCAGGGCGGCTGTTTCACTATCTCAAGCCTAGGTGGTATCGGCGGTACGGCGTTTACGCCAATCGTAAATGCTCCTGAAGTTGCGATTTTGGGTGTTTCTAAGTCAGACTTCAAACCGAAATGGAATGGTAAAGAGTTCGAGCCGCGCCTAATGGTGCCGCTAAGCTGTTCATACGACCATCGTGTCATTGACGGCGCGCTAGCAGCTCGCTTTACTGTGACACTTGCAAACTACCTAAGCGATATTCGCCAGCTAGTAATGTAAGAATAGAAACCGCATGACTTAGGTGATGCGGTTTTCTTGTATTTTGTTGTTCCGCTTGATAATTAGGCGGGACAATAGAGAGTGTGAATGATACACTTTCGAGCAATAATAACTCTCTCTGCCCTGTGCCCCGAATCGGGTGTTTGGCAGGCACTTTGGGTCGGCTACTCTCGACGAGTAAACCCGTTCAAATAACAGTTAAGGTAATAACATGAGCAACGAAATCAAAACTCAAGTTGTTGTACTAGGCGGTGGTCCTGGTGGTTACTCTGCAGCATTCCGTGCAGCAGACTTAGGTTTAGACGTTACACTAATCGAATCTCGCGACACGCTAGGTGGTGTGTGCTTGAACGTTGGTTGTATCCCTTCAAAAGCCCTTCTTCACGTTGCAAAGGTAATTGATGATGCAGCAGAAATGGCTTCTCACGGTGTTTCTTTCGGTGCTCCACAAATTGACCTAGACAAAATCCGTTCATGGAAAGAGTCTGTGATCGGTCAACTTACAGGTGGTCTTGGCGGAATGGCTAAGATGCGTAAAGTAACTGTAGTTAACGGCTACGGTAAGTTCACAGGTTCTAACACTATCGCAGTTGAAGGTGCTGACGGTGCGAAAACAGTGACCTTTGATAACGCAATCATTGCAGCGGGTTCTCAGCCTGTAAGCCTTCCTTTCATTCCTGAAGACGAGCGTATCATCGACTCTACAGGTGCACTTGAGCTTAAAGACGTGCCTGAAAAGCTACTTGTACTAGGTGGTGGTATCATTGGTCTTGAGATGGGTACTGTTTACCGTTCACTAGGTTCAGCGATTGACGTAGTTGAGTTTGCTGATCAACTAGTACCAGCGGCTGACAAAGACGTTATCAAGATTTACCAAAAGTACGTTAAAGACAAGTTTAACGTGATGCTTTCTACTAAAGTTGTTGCTGTTGAAGCGAAAGAAGACGGTATCTACGTATCTTTCGAAGGCAAGCAAGCACCAGAAGGCCAAGTTCGTTATGACAAAGTACTAGTTGCTGTTGGTCGTACACCAAATGGTAAGCTAATCGACGCTGACAAAGCGGGCGTAAATGTTGATGAGCGTGGCTTTATCAGCACTGACAAGCAAATGAAAACCAACGTTGATCACATCTTCGCTATCGGTGACATCGTAGGTCAACCTATGCTTGCACACAAAGCGGTTCATGAAGGTCACGTTGCTGCTGAAGTTATCTCTGGTAAGAAGCATTACTTCGATCCTAAGTGTATTCCTTCAATTGCATATACAGATCCAGAAATCGCTTGGGTTGGTGTGACTGAGAAAGAAGCAAAAGAGCAAGGTCTAAGCATTGAAACTGCGGTATTCCCGTGGGCTGCTTCTGGTCGTGCAATCGCTTCTGCACGTACTGAAGGTTCTACTAAGCTTATCTTTGATAAAGAGTCAGGTCGTGTGATTGGTGGTGCTATGGTTGGTATCAATGCAGGTGAAATGCTTGGTGAAATTGGCCTAGCAGTAGAGATGGGTGCTGACGGTGAAGACCTAGCGCTTACTATCCACGCTCACCCAACGTTGAACGAGTCAATCGGTCTAGCTGCTGAAATCTTCGAAGGTTCAATCACTGACCTTCCAAACAAAAAAGCAGTGAAGAAAAAGTAAGTTTTTCTGAGCTTTCAAAAACCCAGCCTTGTGCTGGGTTTTTTTGTTTTTGGGACCCTAGGTTGTAACTCGCTCTTTATAACCTTGGCAGACTAGTTACTAAACAGTATGCTTAGAAAAGGGGCAAAAGTGTTGAGTGTACATGGAACAAATTGAGATATTTGAGATCCCAAGTCCGTGTAAGGGGATCTGTCAGGTAAATAATCGCGGTTATTGTAAAGGTTGCTATCGCAGTCGCGAAGAGCGCTTTGAGTGGAATAATCTTAATAACGAGCAAAAACGTAAAGTTATTGCGCTGTGTCAGCAACGATATAAAAGGTACTTGCAACGTAAATCAAAAACGGAGCAAGCAGATGAGCAAACAGGAGAAAACTTTAAATTTGATATTTAGCTTTGAGCATTTTTATTACCCCCTTTCGTTCGAATTCCTCTAGTTTTGCCTTGATTAGTGGAATTAATTGTTCATTGCGCTTATGCACGAAGTGAAAGCTCTCAACCACGGCTAAATTTTTTATTTGTAGGGTTTCTTCATTGATATTTTTTAAATGTGGCTTCAAGTGAAAGTCGAGAATAAGTGCTCCTTCAACTTGCTTCTGCATGACTAAATTGAGTTGTGCGACCGCGCTTTTCACCCCGATAACATAAGCTTGGATTTGGTGCTCAGCCAAATATGTGGTCGCTACAGGATAGCCGCTGCGAACCGTTAAGGATTGAAGCTCCCTAAGTTTACAATCGCCACAAAGGGTGAATAGCTGCAAGTTAAACTGAAATAACGGGTAATCAACACGACGCAAGTTTGGATACTCCTTTTCCACGCTCGCAACTCGAGCTAACTGTCCATCTAGGTTTCCTGCATTAGCTGCAATTAGAGAGCCTTTGTGATTAAATTCTTCAAGGCGTAGCTCTATGTCGAGAGATTGATAAACCATTCCCATAAGTTCAATTACATAGAGTGCTTGCGGGGTCTTTGGCGGTTGATTGAAATGCATAACTTTTGGCGTGTCTGTGGCTGCTTGAGTCGCCGTTGAAATCATCATAATTAAACATAGTAATGCGGTTTTCAATCCAACTCCGTCAACTGATTACTTAGAAGTAGAGGCTATTAGTATACATAATTTTTACAAAAAAGTGCACAGCATCTCGGTTTAATCAAAACTAGATTTTGCTGCAATAGGTGTGTTGGCTTGTGATACACTTGTGGTTCCCTTCACTTAAAATTGAATGATGTGTAATGAGCCACAACCTATGTTTGCTACCTAGACAAGAAAAATACCAAATTCAACTTGAGTATGAAGCATCGTTTTGGGCGTACCAAATAAAACGAGGCAAAAAAAGTAGAGAAGCAATCTATGATGCGATCAATCAAAGGCCACTCTCTGAACAGGATACGTTGAAGCAAAAGTTTGAATTTTACTTGAGCCTGATGCTTGCTTGATGTATTCGGTTGAACTACTCCCAGCGATAATGACACCGCTCGTTAATAAGTTTTATGATGCTCAAAAAGCACGAGGACGAGCTGCAAAACACGACAACGTTTGGGTAGTTAAAGATAATAGTAAAATTATAGCGGCTTGTCGTTTACAGCCTGTAGATGGCTATTGGTTACTTGTAGGCGTTTATGTTGCACCGCAGTTTAGACGCAAAGGTGTTGCAAAAAAATTAATTGAATCAGCTGTTTATCATTTTCGCAGTGTAAACCCTGGGCAAACAGTTTATACCTTTGCATATCGCCACCTCTGTCATTTTTATACCGCACTTGGGTTTCAAAATAACTCATGCCAATTACCGTCTGAACTCGCTTCTCGCTTATCTAGTTATCTTGGACAAAACCGTCAACTCGTGGCAATGTATTACGTCTAATTAACAATCTCGGCCTTTTATGTTTCGCCTGTGTTTTATATTTTGCATTTGCCTATTTACTGCATTGGTAAATGCCGCGCAAATTTCACGACTTTCACCTGCTGAAGGGTTATCACAAAGCTACGTCAATACACTGCTTATCGACGAGCAAGGGTATCTATGGCTTTCCACTGAAGGTGGGCTTAACCGTTACGATGGCTATCAGGTATTGGATGTAAATGGACCCGATGGCGTACTTGATAAAGTGCAGGTAAATTATATCTATCAGGACAACCTTGGTGGGATTTGGATCACGACGGGTATTGCAGGGTTACTGCGATACGATCCGATGAAAGATGAGTATAGAAAATATATAGAACCACCGTCTACAGAGGACGAGTTTTATTCTAATTTGGTTAATATTGTTTTGACCAAAGATGATGATCATATGTGGGTTGTGCGTACCAATGATGTTGCGACCCTCAATATCCACTCAGGTAAGCTCAAGAGTGAGGTGACTTTACCGTTAGATGAAGAAAGTGGTTTTATACGCGCTGTTTATCAACATCAAGACATCTTGTTTATCGCCACTTCAGAGCGCTTGTTTGCATATCATTTAACAACGAAAAAATTAAGAACCCTCGATCACCTTGCTCCCATTGAACATCCTTATCAAACAAATACTAAATCACTATTTATTTTAGACCAGGATACCTTGCTCGTGGGTGCGGTTCAGGGGATGTATGAGCTAGATATTTCTCAACTACTAAAAGATTTTGACGCAGAGGTACAGTTTAAAACGCTGCTTCCCGAACTAAACATATGGAAAATGCTCAGGCATGATGAACATACCTTGCTGCTTGGTACTGACAAAGGTCTTGTTTATTACACGATTGAAGATGGTAATGCGGTTCGAGATAGGCGTTTGTCTTCAAGCGTATTTTTGCCGTCAAATACCAGTATTATCGATATTGTTAAAGACAACTATGGTGGCCTTTGGGTCGCCACAAAAGAAGACGGTGCATTTTACTTACCAGACAGTACGCTGGCGTTTGATAATGTTAGTGATCTTACCGTTGAAGGTGAAGGTTTTTCTCACAGTAATGTCTGGGCGATGCATGAATCTAATCAATTTTTGTGGCTGGCAACGAATGACGGCCTAACACGATACAATCCAAAAACCAGAGAGACTAAACAGTTTCTAAAGGGTTACTTGGGTGACGAAATTCTCTCAGAGTTTATTATCTGGAAGATTGCGGAGTATAAAAATAAGCTTTGGCTCACGACGGTAAAAGGACTGTTTGTCTTTGACCCTATTACTCACGAAGTAACAAGGCCCAAGGCTAACAATCCAGAAGATAAAGAGATATTGACATCCTTTGTGAAAGGTGGGGAGTTGTTATCTGATGGTAAGTTTTATTTCGTCAATAGTGACGTTGGGATGTTCGTTTACGATATTAATACAGCAGAGCTGACACACCTGACGAAGTCATTTGAAAATGTCGATCCGTTTCTTACTTATGGCTTCTACCCACCACTTCCAAACGAACCGCTTAAACCCCTTTACTACTATGCTGGCGTATTGCTGCAATATGATCCGCAGTTGGAAACGCTAACTGAGATCTATAAAGCGCCGAAAGCAAATAAGCATTTAGCGGTCGATATCACTACCTACACCATAGATAAAAATAATATCTTGTGGTTGTCGCTATCATCCTTTGGTTTGATTGGTCTGACGTTAGATGGTTACGAGCCAATTTATAACATCGATTTAAAAGCCCACAAAATAGATACTTTGATGTATGAAATGCGCCAAGACAAGGAAGGTATGATTTGGATGTCATCTCATAAAGGTATTTGGCGTCTAGACCCAGATAATTTGCATTTACAACAATTCACGACCGAAGATGGCATACTTTCTAATGAGTTTAACGGTGGCGCGTCGGTGATGTTGGAAGACGGTCGCATAGCCTATGGTATGTTGAAAGGGTTTGTGGTGTTTTCTCCTGATGACAACAGACCTAAAAAGCCATTACTTGATCATGTCAATATCACCAGCGTGGATTTAATTTCTCGCCCAAATCAAAAAGCCGGATTAAAGCAATTTGATCACATCGAGCTTGAGCATGATGACATTGGACTCGAAGTGTCATTCTCTGCAATGGCATTTAGTTATCAGGATCGGATTATTTATGAGTATCAAATATCTGGTGGTCAGAAGATCCTGAGTCGTAATCAAAATCGCGTGGTATTTCCTAAACTTAATCCCGGTGAATATGCGTTAAAAGTTTGGGCTAAAGATCCGTTAACGGGAGATTATACACCGCCTGCAAAATTAACCATTAATGTAAATTACCCCGCGTGGCGCTCACCTGTTGCGATTGCCGGATATGTTTTTCTTACGCTCTTACTACTGTCTCTTTGGAGCTATCGAAAGTATCGCGTTGAGCAACTTATTCTTGCCGCTCATAAGGAAACACAAGACCGCGAAGCTAGGTTGAAAATGGCGCTAGAGGGAAGTAACTCCGGCGTATGGGAGTGGCATGCGGGTAGTACCTTAATCTATCAGCCTCGATTAGTTACGGAGCTCGATTACGAACTTGAGAGTGTCGGCTTGGATGACTATCTGCAAAAGATACATCCCTCGGATAGAGCCATGTTTCGCTTACAGTGGCTTGAGTTCGTCACAACGAACAAAGGCTTTATCGACTGTACTTATCGATTAAAAGACAGCAAAGGTCAGTGGCGTTGGTATAAGGACTTTGGCAAGGTACTTGAGTGGGATGAAGGTAATCCAACTCAGGTGGCAGGCACCTATACCAACTTAACGCGTGAGCGTTTATTTGAAGAGCGAGCCGCATTATTTGGGGCGGCGTTTGAGCAGACCCGTGACTGGGTAATGATCTTAGACAAAAGACTGCGTATTCAGGCTTGTAATCGGGCGATGCAAAATGCCTTTAACCTTGACTCTATCCCATCATCAAGCACTGCGGTGAAGCTTGGGATGTCGAGACAAAAACGTATGATGTATCTACGCCAGACGTTGGCGCTGGCTGTGCATCAGCATTTAAGCTCTGAGGAAGTGGTGAGTTTGCCCAATGGTGATGAAAGAGACGTACTTATAAAAATTAGTGCCGTGGCGAATAGCGATGGTGAACTATACAGTTATGTGGTGGTGCTTACCGATATTAGCCAGCAAAAGCGCACAGAAAAAGAGCTATACCAGCTTGCTAACTATGATTTACAAACTAAGTTACCAAATAAAGCGTTATTGATGGATAGAGTGCAGCACGCAATCGTGCATTCGCAACATACACATTTCGCACTTTTGGTCATAAAGTTTAACCGTTTGCAGAACCTATACGATATCTATGGTGCAGACTTTGTCGCTGAGTTGCTTCCTCTGCTTGCAACAAAGCTACGCTGCTGCTTCCGTGAGTTAGATAGCTTAGCGACGGGGCATGATAAGTCGTTTTATGTGTTGATGGAGCACCTCGACAACCCTGAACAGGTTCATCAGTATGTTGAGTGTTTGGTTCACTCATTTAGTACTCCAATTGAAGCCGCAGGGCATACCGTACTTATGCAACCTGCCATTGGTATTGCAATGTATCCCGACGATGCGTCAGACGCTTTTGAGTTAAACCAAGCTGCAAAGGCTGCGCTTGAGCATGTTAATGTACAGCAAATTTCCAGTTATCAGTTTTTTCGCGAAGAAATGAATGGCAAGGTTAGGCGTTCACGAGAAGTCGAGCAAGCACTTATGAGGGCCTTAAAAAATGGTGAATTTAGTAATCATTATCAGCCTATTGTCGATGTAGAAAGCGATACTCTGCTTGGCTTTGAAGCGCTATTACGCTGGCCTGAAAATAGCGAGTTTTGTGCGCAGGAGTATGCGCTTGCTGCTGAACATGCCGGTGTCGTTACCGAGCTTACCTTACAAACCCTTTCTCGGGCATTAGTTGAATTGAGACACTGGCAAACCATGAAGCAAGACCTATATATATCCATTAATCTCTCGGCCATTGATTTTGAATCCTCAAGCTTAGTCGAGGATATTCAACAAGCACTGTGCCGCAGTAAAGTGTCGGGTCATTCTGTGGCCTTTGAGATAACAGAAACAGCTCTGCTTTCTAACGTTGAGAGCGCGGTGAAAGTGATGAAAGAAATAAAAGCACTGGGCTGTCGTATCTATATGGATGACTTTGGGACGGGGTATGCCTCTTTGACCTATCTGCAACAATTGCCTATTGATGTCATCAAGATAGATAAAAGCTTTGTACAGCAAATTGCTGAGGATCCTGAAAGCTATTTAATTATTCGCTCATGTGTAAATTTAGCGCATGGATTGGGATTAAAATGTGTCGCAGAAGGGGTGGAAAACGATCTACAGTATCAACGCATCAAAGCAGAGCAAGTTGATTATTATCAAGGTTACCGTTTCAGCTCGGCGATTAGTGGCGAACAAGTCGCGCAGCTACTCTCTGAAATATAGCTGTAGTCTCTTTGGCTACAGTTTTTTACCACAGTGACGACAGTACATATGATGGACGCGTTGACTACTCATTAGTTTAATTGCTTGGTTTGCTTCCAATTGACTTAAGCCAAGCTCTACACGAAGGGCTTCTAAATGGGCTTGTTCACTTTTGTCGACATCACCATCGACTAACGCATGCAATACCGCCTCATTGAATGCATCTCGACGTTTGCGCATTTGGTCCGCAAAGCTTGAGGCCAAGAGGCCGGTGGGGATCGCGACCATGCCCATACTGAGTAAAGTGATAAGGCCACCAAAAAATTGTCCAAGCGGGGTGATAGGCACAACATCGCCATAACCCACGGTGGTTAGAGTAGCCATCGCCCACCACATCGCTTTAGGAATGGAGCCAAATTTATCCGGTTGCACATCGTGTTCAATAAGATAAATTCCGCAAGAGGCCATGATTAGCACAACGCTCATGATAAAAAAGGCGGCAAGTAATGAACTCGATTCTTCTTTAAATGCTGCGAGTAGCAACTGCATGGCCCGAGAGTAGCGCGTCAGCTTAAAGATCCTGAGTAATCGAATAACACGTAAAAAACGCAGATCAAAGGTGATAAAGGCCATTAATATGGTTGGCAAAATAGCGATGAGATCAATCACCGCCAGCGGTGATATCAGATACTTTAGGCGCTTTTTCCAATTTGGTATATCCAAATGGCGGTAATCAAGCTTATCGACACAGCACCAAAATCTCAGTAAGTATTCAATGGCGAAGATGGTCACACTGACTAACTCTAAGGTGAGAAAGTAGTGATGGTACACAGTTGCTAAGTCGCGCTCAGATTCCAACACGATGGCAACGACATTGGTTAAAATCAGCGTGATGAGGAAGATATCAACTGCCCGCCCGAGTCGGCGGTATTGCCCTGTAGCCTCGAGCACCGCAGCCGTTTTTTCTCTGATGTGAAGTTGCATCAAGTTGCCAGCATCCCTTATCTTTTTTGTGTTTAGTTTAAGTGTAACACCATCTGAATGGTGCCTTCCTCAAAATCTCGAGATACGGTAAATCCGAGCTTCTTGGCAAGACCTATCATACCGCTATTTTCTGGCAGAGTGATCCCTTCTATACTTTGTACGTTTTGTTTACGACAGTGTTTTATAGCAGCTTCCATGAGTATTCGTCCAAGCCCAAGTCCTTGGCAGTCTGAGCGTACCACTACGGCAAATTCAGCCACTTGGTTATCTGGGTCCATCAATACGCGTGATACCCCAAGCGTTTGGTAGCTAGATTTATTCGGCACAGTGACGATAAACGCCATTTCTCGGTCGTAGTCAATTTGCGTCATTTTGGCGAGTTGCTCATGATTAAATTGCGGCAGCTCGCCAAAAAAGCGGCGGTATCTATCTTCTTTACTTAAAGACTGGTCAAATTCTTGGTGCGCTCTTTCATCCTCAGGACGAATAGGTCTCAAGGTTGCAGGGCGGCCATCTTTTAATGTCACGGTTTTTACCAACTCTCGGGGGTAAGGCCGGATGGCCAAGCGTTTACGGCCTGATACTGGCTCGTATCGTCTTAGCGTAATACTGGCGTCGAGCACTTGGAACTGACCCGAACAGGCCAAAATAGGGTTGAGTTCCATATCAATAATATCGGGTTGGTCGACTACCATTTGAGAGACACGAGTGAGTAGGGCGCACAGACGGTATTTATCGACCTTTTCAGGCAGTGCTCGCTCCTTGATAAAGCCTTTGTCATGGGCGGCTGCAATCAGGTACTTTGCAAGGTTCATATTCAGTGGCGGTAATGCCACCGCAGCTTGCGAGAAATTAAGCCCGGTGCCCGCTTCACCCAGTAAAATAACAGGGCCAACACCAGGTTCGGTTTTTACTGCTATCCGTAATTCTTGTCCTCCTGCGCGTTTTGCCATGCGTTGTAAAGAGAAGCCTTCTATTTCAGCTTCGGGGGCAGCCTCACGGATCCGTAGTAACATCGAAAATGCGGTTTGCTCTACTTCTTCGGCATCATTGAGGTTGAGCACAACCCCACCCACTTCCGACTTAGAGGGGATGTCATGACTTATCAGCTTAAGTGCAACGGGAAAGCCAAGCTGCTGAGCTTGCTCTTTTGCTTCTGAGGGGGTGAGTGCAATTTGCGTCTCTATACATTCTATATCGTAATTAGCCAGCACTTGAGAAGCTAAATGGGTCGCGAGTTTATTGGCGCCAGAGTTTAAAAAGTCATTGATTAAACGTTTGCTTTGCAGGTGTTGCAGCTGGTCTTCATCACTGTAGGATTCTGGTGTCTGTGTGAGATGTTTTTGGTTTCGGCGGTAGCTCACCAAGTGCATAAAGGCACCAACTGCACCTTCGGGTGTACGATAAGTTGGGATCTTAGCATTTGCGCATACAAGCCTTGCAGCATATGCCGCTTCTTCACCCATAAAGTTTGTCATCACATAAGGGCGTGCCATTTTTGGAATTTTGGCTAGGGTCTGTGCAATGATCTCGGCATAAGCGGTACTTGGCGCAAGCGCTGAAGGAGTATGAATTATCAATAAGTTTTTGACTTCGTCAGCTTTTAACAGAACTTCTAGTGCTTGTTGGTAACGTTTTGGCGAGGAATCACCAAAAATATCTATAGGGTTACAAGCATGATCCGTTTGTGGGATCAGGGCGCTGAGCGCTTGCTTGGTCTGCTCGCTTAGTACCGCCAGTTTGCCTGAGTTCTGTAGTAAGGTATCGACCGCCATAATGCCAGGGCCGCCACCATTGGTTAAAATGGTCAGCTGTTCTACTTGCAGCAATTTGGGGTGTAAAGCAAGGGTTTGAGTGGCAGCAAATAGCTCCCTAAGATCGTTTACCCTCAGCATACCTGCACGTTGGAACATGGCATCATAAACTGCGTCATCGGAGGTATTGCCGCCGGTGTGATTCAGCGCAGCGATTGCGCCAGCCTTGGTTTTACCGGTTTTTATGGCGATGACGGGCTTACTAAATGCAGCGGCTCGAGCTGCGGAAATAAAGCGCCTAACATCGTCGATATTATCAATATAAAGCAAAATAGCTTGGGTTTTTGGATCCCGTCCGAGGAAATCGAGTAGTTCGTCGAAATCGATATCAAGGCAATCCCCAACGGAAACAAAGTAAGAAAAGCCGATTTTTTTATGTTGTGCCCAGTCCAGTATGGTTGAACATACCGCCGCCGATTGTGAAATAAAAGCAAGCTTACCGGGTGCTGCAACCGTATGAGAAAAACTAGCATTAATACCCAAGTGAGGAATGAGTAAACCGAGGCAATTAGGACCAAGCAAGGTGACTTTGGCTATTTTGGCGGCTTCTTTTAATAGTTGTTTATGCTGATTATCGAGACCTGCTGCGATGATGATTGCATGCTGACAACCAATTTCGCCAAGCTCATTGATGATTTGCACTAGGGTTTGTTTGTTGGTACAAATAACAGCGAGATCAGGGACTTTGGGTAACTGTCTAATAGTATTGTAAGCAAGCACTCCATGCACTGCGGTATGTTTTGGGCTGACGGGCATAATGGGCCCTTTAAAGCCGCCTTGCAGCAAGTTACGCATTACAATAAAGCCGGCGCGATCTGGATTGTTAGAAGCACCAATCACCGCAATAGATTGGGGGTTAAAAAATTGGCTAATACGCTTTACGCTCATACTGTTTCCTAGTTCAGCCGCAGCTCATAAGCACCACTCTACCATTTTGCTCGCAGTTTTCGAGTGCAATTAAGGTAGACTTTGATCTATCCCTATAATAATTGTACGAAAACCATGACTGAGGCGTAACGTTGAGGACAAAGATATGTCTACTATGAGTAAATATTTAGCTCCTGCGGCTTTGCTATCACTGGCGGTGATAGTGAGTGGCTGGATGGTAAAATCGACCATTCTAGAAGTAAAAGGAATGGAGCGAACGGTAAGTGTAAAGGGGTTATCGGAAAAGGAAGTAACGGCAGATACGGTGATTTGGCCTGTATTTTATCGTGATGCAGATAACGATCTGGAAGCGTTGGTTGAGCGCACTGAAAAGAAAAACGCAGCTATCCGCGCGTTCTTAACCTTACATGGCTTTGATGCTTCCGAGCTTTCGATATCAGCGCCTTCTATTACAGATAAATACGCCCAAGAGTACGGACAAAATAATCAGGGATTTCGGTATGTGGCAAAAGCTGGTGTGACAGTGTACTCCAATAATCCAGATAAGGTATCGCAAGCGCTAGGGCAGTTAAGTGAGCTGGCCAAACAAGGTATTGCCATCACCAAAGATGATTATCAAAATCGAGTTGAATATTTGTTTACTGGCCTTAATGATATTAAGCCTGAAATGGTGCAAGAAGCCACACAAAAAGCACGAGAAGTGGCGGTCAAATTTGCTAAAGATTCCGACTCTGTACTTGGCAAAATAAAATCAGCAAGACAAGGGCAATTTAGCATTCGCGATAGAGACAGTAATACACCGCAGATCAAAATTGTACGTGTGGTCACGAGCGTAGAATACTATTTATCGGATTAGTATTAGCGCTAACTGCATTGAATTCACTCCCTATGCCAGCTATTGGTGCGTAAATTTGCCTTGCCTACAGGAAGCAGTGTTACCACTAAAACTCTCTGGCTGGACAAGGGGGAAATTAAGGTGAACTTTAAAAACAATAAGTTAGCTTATTCCTTATCCAAGACTCAGGTTGATTACTTTGTATCATCAGTGGAATATCTTAAGCTGAGCCAAAGATAGTGCCTTTCTATCAGCGTGTATTGATTAGATGGGTAGAGCTAGTCAATTTAGGCTAAAGGGTAATAATACAGGACTTGATGGTAACGATTTGATTTTTAAATTTTTATGTGTTCTCAGGTGGATCATAATTCTTAGTAGTAATTAGCCTGATAAACAAATTGTTTCTCAGTTAAGGCTATACTCAGTGAGTTAACAGCTCTTTATAATCTTTTATGTAATGCTGGTGCAGCAATGTCTAATGACATCGCTGCTCAGTGAGTCAACTAACGATAGTGGCTCGCTTTATTTTTCCTCTTGCTCCTTAAGCACGTAGATCTCACCATCGAAACTACCTTGAATGGTCAATCCTTGGCCTGCCAGTTCCTTGAGATATTCAATATGCTCTTGGGTAATATGTTGACCCGGCACCAAAAGCGGAATACCCGGAGGATACGGGGTGACTAAACCTGCACAAATACGGTTGTTGCTCTTGCTAATAGGCACAGATTCACGTTCACCGTAGAAGGCATCACTAGGAATACAAGCAAGGTCAATAGCGGGTAAATTCTCAGGTAAGCGTGAGCGTCGCGTTGACTTCGATAGTTTTACCTTGCCGCCATCGAGCTTCTTTAAGGCATTGTATAAACGAATGATCTTTGAGCGTGTACCACCCAAGGTTAGTAAGACTAAGATGGTACTGTGCGTGTATTTCTCAATCTCCAGCCCAATTTCGTCTAGCAGAAACTTATGAATATCCTTTAATGAGTATGGTAGTTCACTAATATCGATGAGGATTTTAAGCGGATCATGACCCATATTATCGCCACTAAAATGTGGGAATATGTTCATAAAATCTTGCTTATCAAGCACTTTTATATGTTTGAGCGAGGCCATCTGCTGTTTGAATTCTGCAACATGGTTCAGCAGTGCATTGAGTAATTTATAGCCTTCCATCTCCAACTGCTTTTGGCACACATCCAAAGACGCTATAAGTTGGTATTTGGGCGAGGTGCTGGCGTAGATACTGTAAATCTCACGGAAGAAATCAGCATCAAAATCAGGGTCGTTAATATGGATATAAGACGCCTGCGAAAATGCTGATACGACTTTATGCGCCGAATGGGTGACATAATCGGCACCTGCATGAATGGCGGAGTAATGGCGCAAGCTAGGGTGAAATAGCGAGTAAGCAAACCAAGCTTCATCAATAAAGACTTTGATGCCATGCTGATGGGCAAATTCTACGACTTGTTTCAGATCGCTCAGCAAACCATCATAGGTACAGCCTGTGAGCACCAGTAGTTTTGCATCGGTATTTTGTTCAATCGCTTGCTTGATGTCAGCCAGTGAAGGCGGTGCGAATATGCCATATTTGGGGTTTAAGATACTCGATAAATAGATAGGGAAACTGGCCGATTGCAAAATGCCATAGTGCACAGACTTATGACAGTTGCGGTCGATGATCACCTTATCACCTTTGCGAAGTAGGGTTTGCAAAATAATTTTATTCGAGGTGGACGAACCGTTGGTCACGAAGTAGGTGCGTTTAACCTCAAACGTTGCTGCAGCGGACTCCTGAGCGCGGCCAATGGTATTGGTGCTGTCTGACAGTGAACCTAACGAATCAACCGATACAGACAAGTCTCCGACAAATACATTACGGCCATAGAATTGATAAAAATCTTTGATATAAGGAGAATTTCTAAAGCTCGAACCGCCGCTGTGACCTGGAGTATGCCAAGAGTCGTTCGCTTCGCCGACATAACTGCGATACGCGGTCCAAAATGGCGTCTCGGCTCTGTCATCAAAGTCGTTGATCATATAACCTAAAATGGCTTCAGGATCTGAGATAACTTCATCTTTAAAGAAGAAAGACTCGATTTCCTCGGATTCGTTGACTATCTCAAGCCCTTTAGTGTCATCACCAATAACATAAACCGGTAATTCTAGACGAATACTTTTTAATTGCTCGATAAAGCGACTATAGGTTTGTTCGCCACTTTTCTGTTGCACATCCCAACTCAGCACGACAGCTTGAATATCACCATCTTCAGTGACATGCTCCAAGGCTTTTGAAAGCTCGAGACATTCAATAATATCGATTTGAACATCCTCTCGCTCAAAATTAGGGATCGTTTTTGACAGATTGCTTGAGAGCGCTTGCAATACAGCTGGCTCTTGTTCTATTAACAAGATACGAAGGACAGGTAGCATAATGATATTGGCATTAAAATTTAAAGACTTTCATTAGCATAAAGAAAGCGTAGTGATTTGTGAAATCAATACTTTGAAAATGTTCTAGAAATTGTAAAACGGATGTAGGCGAGGAAGTTGTTGCGAGTGATGGAAAGTGTGCTATTCAACATAGGAAACAGGAAGGTTTCGAGTATCAGGCATGTCTGAGTTAAATTTGGGATAGGGTGTTTTTGAAGGCTGTATTACGATTGCTTTTCAATGATAAATACAGTAGTGATAAAAACAACAGTATTAGCTAACAGATCAATAGGAGTCAAAATGAGATTGGTTAATTATGTTGTGTATGTGTTCTTATTTGGGTGTTTAATCAGCTTCCCTTCATGGGCTGATACAAATAACTTGTCGGGAACATTGGTTGTTGTAAATAAAAAGGGGGACTCGGTTGGTTTCATCGATCTTAGCAGCCGAAAAATTAAGCTGACGCTCGCAACCGGCAGAGGACCACATGAATTAGCAATGAGTGCCGACGGGCATACGGCTGTTGTCACTAATTATGCACGTGGCAATAGTCTAAGTGTTTTTGACGTTCGGCAAGCAAAAAAAGTTAAAACCATTGATTTTTCTCGTTATCCAAGGCCACATGGCGTGTTGTTTTTAAAAGACCAAAAACGCGTTGCAGTATCGTCTGAAGGCTCCGACAGTGTGGTAATCGTTGATATAGAGTCGGGGAAAATTGATAAAGTAATAGCAACAGAGCAAAGAGGCTCTCATATGGTGGCGCTGCCGGCGTCTAGCGAGCGTGTTTACACCACAAATATGCGCGCAGATTCAGTGTCTGAATTAGATGTAAAGTCAGGTGCCTTACTTCGCAAAATTTCAATGCCAAAAGTACCAGAGGCTATCACCATAAATAAAAGTGGCTCAGAGCTCTGGGTTGGTAGCAACGATGATGGCTTAGTTACCGTGTTTGATGTAGCAAATGAGCGTATAATTAAGCAATGGAAAGGCTATAGCTTTCCATACCGTGTGTTACTTACCCGCGATGAGCAGTTTGCTGTGATCTCAGACTATAGGAATCACACCCTTGATGTGATCGATGCAATGCACAAAGAAAAGCTGCGTCAAATAAAGTTTGAGCCGGGAACAGGACCAAAAGGCGTGATCCTCCATCCAGACGATCGCACTTTATTTTTATCCGCTTACCAAAAAAATAAGGTCCTTGTTATAGATATTGTATCTGGCAAAACCTTATTTGAACTCCCTACTGGTAACGGACCAGATGGAATAGGGTATTCAGCAGTGGTATTGCCTTAGGCTAACCATCACGTCGATACGAATGTGGCTTGAAGTAGGAGCTGCTTTACGCAGCGATCTGTGCTTTCATATCGCTTGAACAATTTTACGAAACAACAAATTCACGGTAACCACCACAAATAAAAGTTGTGCTTATGCTAAAACAAAGATTAACTATCAGTCTTCTTTTTAAACTCACATAAGTCTTCAATAATACAGCTGCCGCATTTAGGTTTACGCGCAGTACACACATAGCGGCCATGGAGAATAAGCCAGTGGTGGACATCTACCTTGAACTCTTTTGGTACAACCTTTTCCAGCTTTTGCTCGACTGCCACCACATTTTTATCCATAGCAAACTTGGTGCGGTTGGAGACGCGGAATATATGGGTGTCTACAGTAATAGTCGGCCCGCCGAAGTATAAGGAAAGTAGATAACTAAGTTCGTAATCACCTGCTTTAACTGTATGAATATTGTCAATTTTTTAATAAAAATATACACTAAGCCGCCTTAAAGATATAAACCGGATTTGCACACTATTTACTTACTGTAATGGACTCTTAGATATGAAACTTTTCAAATATATTATATTAATCACCACATTCCTTTTGGTAGCTTGTGGAGGTAGCTCGTCTTCGGATGAACCTAAACTTACAACTAAAATAGAAAAAATTAGCTTAAACTCTGAACTGATCAGAGGCCAAAGTACTAGCGCAATAATAGAGTGTGTTGATTGTTTGAAAGATAAAGCCATTTATCGCTGGGAAATTGATAATGTTGTAGTGAGTCAATCTAGTTCATTTACTCCTGATTTTGAGCATTTGGATAAGGCGGTTGTGATCACGGTTCAAGTACCAAGTATTGATCAGGTGATGAGTGATGAAGTCTCCTTTCAGGCTGAGGTTATTTCACGTAAAACTAAAATAGAAAAAATCAGCTTAAACTCTGAACTGATAAGGGGCCAAAGTACCAGCGCAATAATTGAGTGTGTTGATTGTTTGAAAGATAAAGCCATTTATCGCTGGGAAGTTGATAATGTTATTGTGAGTCAATCGAGTTCATTAACTCCTGATTTTGAGCATTTGGATAAGACGGTTGTGATCACGGTTCAAGTACCAAGTATTGATCAGGTGATGAGTGATGAAATTTCCTATCAGGCTGAGATTATTTCACGCAAAACCAAAGTCGAATCGCTAGAACTTATAGGGAAGCATACTCCAAACACGACAACTCTTGCGGATTTTACCTGTGATAATTGCCTGTCAGAAACAATATCAATGCAATGGTTTATAGGCGAGCAGTTAGTTGCAACTGGAGCGTCGTTTACACCAGACTTAAATAACTTTGATAAGCCAATCACTATAAAAGCAAAGGTGACTAGTATTGATAACATTGTTAGTGAAACGACTTCATTTGACTTTATCAAGCCGACTCCAATCAGTGGAAATATATACCTATCAGATAAATATATTTTGATGTCTAACGGCGAGCTAATTTTTGATAGTAGCCATGGAATACAGCCGGAAGATGGCAAGAGTGACTTCGTTAATGCTTATTATGGAAAACATGTATGGGGGACGGTTTTAGCTCAAGATACTAAAGGGAAATTTTTTAAATATGGTGACGGCAGAGAATTTTATTCTCATGAAAAAGAAAGTAGCTTTGAAGATATAAAAGAAAAAATAAATAACGTGAAAAGTTACTGGCTAGATTTCTACGGTGAGCACGTTTTAACAAGTGATGGAAAAGTTATTACTTGGGATAACACTCTCGATGATTCAGGTAATTTTGAATACAGTAAAGCCCAATTATCCCAAACAGAGCTTAACGATGTAAAACAAGTTTTACATTCACTTTATGACTGTAGCAGCTCTGCAAATACTTCAGCAGTGCTTTACAACTCTGGACTTCTTGTTATCGACGGATTTTGGTGGGATAAAAAAGGCTCGCACCAACATAGTTATAAGCGAGTAGAAAAAACGGGTGTAAGTAAGATTCAAGCTGTTAGCTATGCTGGCGGTGGTGGGTACGATGCTGTCGCAATATTTGATGAACAAGATAATGTAGAAATTTGGACATGTAGTAATGAGCCGTTTTTATCTACACTAGAAAATGGAGAATATGCTACAGGTTTTGGAGATTTACAAAATGTAGCCCGTATTATCAGTCCGTTAGGTTCAAAAGCTATTCTTGCGATAAAAAAAGATGGTAGCTTTTCAATCAGAGGTTCTGGTTTAACCTACCATGTTTCGAGTCTAAACACTGAGATTAAGGTAAAAGACTTACTTAAAATTAGTTGGATGTATGTTCTGTTGGATGTTGAAGGTAATATTCATTATTTAGATAGCTATTGGAGCGAATACTTACCTGAACAGTTCCCAGAGTTTTCTTTTGATAACATAGCGTATAGTGTTCCTTCTGATCATTCTAATGGCGTAGTTGTTAAAGAGGACGGTTCGGCTTTACTTATTACACAAAATAATCCACAGACATTACCTTCTGTTAAAGATGTAAACCTCGTAGACAATTTTATGCTAATTACGGACAAAGAAGATAAGCTCATTACCTATTATGAACGTGATAGCGAAAGAGAGTTAGATGCGGATTACTTTTCAAATGGCATTAATCAAATAGAGGGCGTTTCAGAGGTTATAAATTTAGGAAATGGTTATATTATAAAAACAAAGTTAGGTGAGTTTATTTTAGTTCAAACGGGGGGGAGGTCTCTTAGTCACTTTCATGAGAAAATTAATCGGCCAATTGAAGCGGTAGATTAATTATTTTTTAAAAAATTAACGTCCCATAAAAAGAGAAGGCTAATCAGTCTTCTCTTTAAACTCACACAAGTCTTCAATAATACAGCTGCCGCATTTGGGCTTTCTTGCTGTACACACATAGCGGCCATGGAGAATAAGCCAGTGGTGGACGTCCACTTTAAACTCTTTTGGTACAACCTTTTCCAGCTTTTGCTCGACTGCTACTACATCTTTACCCATGGCAAATTTGGTGCGGTTGGAGACGCGGAATATATGGGTGTCTACAGCAATAGTGGGCCAGCCAAAAGCGCAGTTTAGTACCACGTTGGCGGTTTTTCGGCCGACACCCGGCAGTGCTTCTAGTGCTTCACGGTTTTCAGGAACTTCGGAGCCGTGTTTGTCGACGAGGATCTGACACATTTTATAGACGTTATTGGCTTTTGAATTAAATAAACCAATGGTTTTGATATAGTCTCTTAAGCCTTCAAGGCCAAGCTCAAGGATCTTTTCTGGCGTGTTGGCAACAGGGAAGAGTTTGCGTGTCGCTTTGTTTACCCCAACATCAGTGGCTTGTGCTGAGAGGGTAACGGCAACTAAAAGCTCGAATGGTGACGAGTATTCTAGTTCGGTTTCAGGGTGAGGATTTTCGTCCCTGAGTCGCGTGAGTATTTCTATACGTTTTTGTTTATTCATAAGATTTACTTGCTAAATTCAATGACGGTAGCATGCGGTTATTTTCATTAAGCAGCGATAGTGACGGTATCGCTGCAAACTGGCTTTATTATTACCACATTAGTTTAAGTTAGTGACCCGTGCTCTAGGACCTTTTACTTCTTCGGCTGTTGGCGCTGCTTTGGCTTTGAGTTGGGCGTCGATAATGTTTTTAGCGGCAATCAAAAAGCCAAGCCCTAAAAAGGCGCCTGGTGGCAGGATAGCAACTAAAAATTGATGATCGAACGAGAAGATCTCAATACGCAATACACTTGCCCAGTTGCCAAGGAGTAGCTCGGCACCATCAAATAGTGTTCCTTGACCAATGAGTTCGCGCATTGCACCCAGTACAAATAGCACCAGTGCAAAACCCAGCCCCATCATTAAACCATCCCAAACCGATAACAGCGGACTATTCTTCGAAGCGAATGCCTCGGCACGACCAATAATGGCGCAGTTGGTCACGATCAACGGAATAAATATACCAAGGGATTGATACAGACCAAAGGTATAAGCGTTCATGAGTAGTTGAATAACCGTAACAAAGGCGGCGATGATCATGACAAACACGGGAATACGAATGTCTTTTGGCACCCAGTTTCTCACCACCGATACGGTAAAGTTAGAACCAACCAGTACCAGTAATGTGGCAATACCAAGCCCTAAGGCATTGGTTACCGTTGAAGTCACCGCAAGGAGCGGACACAGCCCTAAAAGCTGTACCAGTGCAGGGTTATTTTGCCATGTACCTTCTTGAAAGAGCGATTTTAACTGACTCATTGCGACACCTCGCAAGTATTAGGCGCGTTAAATAGCGCATCAAAATGCGTTTTGGCAAACCATGCGGCCTGATTTACCGAGGTTACCACGGCACGTGGGGTAATGGTTGCGCCAGTAAATGAATCAAATTGACCGCCGTCTTTTTTCACATTCATTTTAGGATCTGCTTCACCTTCAACTTGAACACCGTTGAAAGTCGTTACCCAAGCCGATTTTGCCAGCTCGACCTTATCACCAAGGCCTGGGGTTTCTTCATGGCGCGTTACACGCACACCTGAGATCAGACCTTGTCTATCGATAGCGGTTAAGACATCAATATTGCCACTGTAGCCTTTGGGGGTGATGTGTCTCACTAAAAGAGCTGAGGGTTCGCCATTGAGTCTGGCTCTGTAAATGGTGTGCGGGCCGCCTGGGCCGAGTTCTAAGGCGTTGCTGGTGGTGCAATCCAAATACAGAGTATTGTCGTACTTATCTGCTGCAATCACCTGAGAAAGTAGTTGCATCAGGTGCTGCTGCTCTTGGCTGGCAATTTTATCTTTAGTGAGGTCATTAATCAGTGCGACCGCTCCTGTTGTTGCCAGTGCAAATGCCGCGAGGATGATGCCATTTTTCTGCATCGATTGAATTATCATGATTTAGCTCCATGACCATAAGTACGAGGCTGAGTGTAATGATCGATAAGTGGTACTGCCATATTCATGATCACAACCGCAAATGCCACCGCGTCTGGGTAGCCTCCAAATTGGCGAATCACATAGACAGTTAAGCCGATTGCCGTGCCGTAAATCAGGCGACCTAAGTTAGTGGTAGAGGCAGACACGGGATCGGTGGCAATAAATAAGGCACCAAGCATAGCGCCGCCACTTAACAAGTGGAATAGGGTGCCAGGCTCTGATTCAGGGGCAATGATATAGCCAACTGCGCTAGCAAGGCCAAGACTGGCAATAAAGGCCACAGGAATATGCCAGTTGATCACTTTGGCTTTTAGCAGATAAAGGCCGCCTAGCAAAAAGGCGAGGTTAACATATTGCCAACCAAGTCCTGCAAGTTCTCCAAAACCCTTTTTACTCATTGCCTCATTCACGGTTAAGCCTTGTGAGACTGCGGTTTTTACCGAGTCTAATGGCGTTGCACCAGTTGCACCGTCAATCACGCCCGCACGCCATACGTCAAGTGAGACACCTTGGCTGGTGGACTCAGTAAAGATCATCGCAAGTTGGTCGACAAAACTTAGCGACTCTAACGTGAGCGCTTGAATAGGTGACCATGAAGTCATTTGTACAGGGAAGGAGATCAGCAGTAATACATAGGCTGCCATGGCCGGATTGAAAAGATTAAAGCCAAGGCCACCGTATAGCTGTTTTACAATTGCGATGGCAAAAAATGCGCCGATGACGGTTATCCACCAAGGGGCTAGCGGCGGAATACTGATAGCCAGCAGCACGGCGGTAAGCCAAGCGCTTCCGTCGCTGAGACTGGGCCATATCGCTCGACCTCTTAGCTTTAGCACTAGCGCTTCAGCAAGGCTTGCGGTAATAAGCGCCAAAGCCAATTGGATCAATACACCAAAACCAAAATAGTAGGTTTGGACTAAGATCCCAGGAATACAGGCTGCCATGACGGTCATCATGATTTTGTTGACCGACTTATGGCTGTGATTGTGCGGGGATGAGGCCATGGTTAGTTTCATGACGGTTCATTTCCTTCTTGTTCTTTCGCTTGCTTCTTCGCTTTTGCTCTTGCAATTGCGGCTTTAACGGCGGCTTTTTTACGTGCTTCAGGGCTAAGAGCTTGTTGCTGCTCAGATGTGCCCTCAGCATCTTGCTCTGTACGGCTGGAGTCTGTTTCTGATCCCGCCGTTGGCTCATTTGCCTCTTTGCTTTGCTCACTCACGCTTTCGGTTTGAGTAGCTTCGGCTTGCTCGCTTTCGCTGGCTTCTTCTGCCTGTTTAGCGGCTTTTTTGGCCTTAGCTCTGGCAATTGCGGCGGCAACAGCTGCTTTACGTGGATCTTCCTCAGCGTTGTCGGTTTGAGCGCTTTGAACAGCGTCTGCTTGCTCGTCTGTGTTCTCGCCAGCTTCTTTAGCAGCTTTCTTGGCCTTAGCTCTGGCGATTGCGGCGGCCACGGCGGCTTTGCGTGGATCTTCCTCAGCGCTTGCCGTTGGAGCGGCTTCTGCTTGTTCGCTCACGCTTGCACCAGCTTCTTCCGCCTCTCTGGCGGCTTTCTTGGCCTTAGCTCTGGCGATTGCGGCTGCAACGGCGGCTTTACGTGGATCTTCCTCGGCGCTTTCCGTTGGAGCGGCTTCTGCTTGCTCGCTTGTGCTCTCGCCAGCTTCTTCCGCCTCTTTGGCAGCTTTCTTGGCCTTAGCTCTAGCAATTGCGGCAGCAACGGCGGCTTTACGTGGATCTTCGTCAGCGTTATCGGTTTGAGCACTGTGTGAAGCTTCAGCTTGCTCGCTTATGCTTTCACCTGCTTCTTTAGCGGCTTTCTTGGCCTTAGCTCTTGCAATTGCGGCGGCAACAGCGGCTTTTTTATCGCTTGGCGCTGCATTGGCTTCTGGTTCAGCTGTGTCTTCTGCGGCTGCTTTTTTGGCTTTAGCCCGGGCGATTGCAGCAGCTACGGCTGCCTTTTTATCATCTGTTGCTGCTGGCTCAGACTCAGGTGACGCTTGGGCTGCGGCCTTTTTCGCCTTTGCACGGGCAATGGCGGCGGCTACTGCATCTTTTTTATCTGTGCTTTCAGGCTGATCAGTTTTTTCTTCTTTATATTTACGCGCCTGCGCTTTGCGTTTTGCACGCTCTTCAGCAATGGCGCTGTTATCTGGCTCTAATTCGCCGTTCTCACCTCGTTTGGCTTTGGCGCGTGCAATCGCAGCTTGGACCGCGGATTTATCTGACTGCTTATCTTTAACGCGTGAGAGTGCTTCTTGTACTTTTTCTTTATCTGCGGCTTTTGGTGCAGCGCCCGCCGAACGGCGTTTATGTTTATTTTGGCGTTCTTCTTGTTCGCGCTCTAAGCGCTCTTTTCTTGCCTCAAAACGCTCTTTAGCACGCTCTGCTTTGACTTGTTCAAGCTTTTGTTCGCGAATGTCGGCTTTGGCTACACGATAGTATTGCACCAAGGGGATTTCGCTTGGGCAAACATAAGAGCACGCACCACATTCGATGCAGTCAAAGAGGTTATATTCCTCTAACTTTTGGTACTCTTTGCCTTTAGCAAACCATTGTAACTGCTGTGGTAATAAGCTTTGAGGGCAGGCATCTGCACAGGCACTACAGCGAATACATGCCTTTTCGTCCCCCGGGATCGCAAGTTCTTGGTTGTCTGGCGCGAGTATACAGTTGGTGGTTTTGACCACAGGGATCCTAACAGATGGCAAGGTAAAGCCCATCATTGGACCGCCCATGACTACACGCTGCGCCTCTACTGGCGAAAAGCCTTGTGAGTCTAGCAAGTGCTTTATTTCAGTGCCGAGTAAAGCCCACACATTGCTTGGCTGACCAATAGTATTACCGGTTACGGTAACTACGCGCTCAATAAGGGGTTTACCCTCAAAAATGGCTTGCCAAATTGCGAACAGTGTTCCAACGTTCTGCACCAGAACGCCGATATCTGCTGGTATTCCAGCACTTGGTACTTCTTTGGAAGTTAATAGCTTGACCAGTTGCTTTTCACCACCAGAGGGGTATTTGGTTGGCACACTACGGACTAAGATATCCTGATTATGTTGAGCTGCTGCGGTGATCGCCGCAATGGCTTCAGGTTTATTATCTTCAATGCCAAATAACACTTTTTGTGGCTTCAATATGCCTTGTAGCACTTCGACGCCTGCGATGATTTCTTTGGCGTGCTCACGCATCAAACGATCATCGGCTGTAATATATGGTTCGCACTCAATGCCATTGACGACTAAAAACTCAATGGGCTTTGGGCTGTCTGCTTTGACATAGGTTGGGAATCCCGCACCGCCCATACCGGCAATACCAGCTTGGTGGATAATATCGATAAGCTGTTTGTTATCAAGCGCGCTAATGTCGCTAATTGGGTTCAGTGGTGTCCACTTATCTTCACCGTCTGGGCGCAAAATAATACTGAGCTCAGGTAGCGCGGATGGATGCGCCGACGGCATCGGTTTTATCGCTTCAATGGTGCCAGATGTGGGGGCGTGAATGGGCAGCGACCAGTTCGTGCCTGGAGCCGTCAATGCTTGACCCTTAAGGACGTGATCGCCAGAGTTAACTAACAGGCTACCATTGGCACCAATGTGCTGCTTTAGTGGCAGGGTTAGTTTATCAGGCAAAGGTAAACGAGCAATCGGTTGTTGGTTGGATAATGTCTTTTGCTCTGGTGGATGGATGCCACCTGGGAACTGCCACAGTTTTCCGCTTTCTATTTGTTCAAGTAATGTTTCCACTTAAACCTCTTAATCAATCTGTGTCACAGGAATGGCGTCTAGCTGCCACTTCCACGTTTGCTTGGTCTGTGCAACCGGGATCATATCAATACAATCGACCGGGCAGGGCTCGACACACAGATCGCAGCCTGTGCACTCGTCGATGAGCACGGTGTGCATTTGTCTGGTTGCACCAACGATAGCATCCACGGGGCAAGCTTGAATGCATTTGGTACAGCCAATACATTCGTCTTCACGAATGTAAGCCACTTTCTTGACCGGCTCTGCGTCTTCTCCGCCAGCCAGTGGCTTTGCTTCTACGCCCATTAAGTCCGCCAGTTTTTTCACTGTAGCTTCACCGCCGGGAGGGCATTTATTTACGTCATCGCCATTCGCAATCGCTTCAGCGTAAGGTCGACAGCCGGGATAGCCACACTGGCCGCATTGAGTTTGTGGCAGAATAGCGTCTATTTGTTCAACAATTGGGTTGCTTTCAACTCGGTATTTCACTGCTGCATAGCCAAGCACAATACCAAAAATAAGCGCCAGCGCACCCAGTGCAAGTAATGCGTAAAGTAATGTCATATCTAAAACTTAACCAATCCAGAAAAGCCCATAAACGCAAGCGACATAAGTCCTGCGGTGATCATCGCTATCGATGCGCCTTTAAAGGGTGTCGGCACGTCAGCGACAGCCAAACGCTCACGCAAAGCGGCGAATAGCACCAAAACCATAGAAAAGCCAACCGCAGCGCCAAAACCATAGACTGCAGACTCTAAAAAGGTGTGGTCTTTTTTGATATTAAGTAGTGCGACGCCTAGTACAGCGCAGTTGGTGGTGATCAAAGGTAAGAAAATTCCCAGTAATCGATACAAGGTTGGACTGGTTTTACGTACCACCATCTCTGTAAATTGCACAACCACAGCGATAACCAAAATAAAGCTCATCGTTCTTAAAAAAGTGAGATCGAGCGGCAATAAAATATACTGATTGACCAAATAGCTGGTGACTGAGGCTAGCGTAAGAACAAAGGTGGTCGCTAACGACATTCCCACTGCGGTATCCAATTTTCCAGATACCCCCATAAATGGACATAAGCCCAAAAATTGGACTAAAACGAAGTTATTCACCAGCACGGTGCCAATGAGCAACAAAATGTATTCGGTCATTCCTGCCTCTATAACTTATTCACTTTATGCGGGTTTTCCCGTCAAATCGAGGTGATAGTTAACTGTATTAAAGAACTTACTAGGTGCAAGTTTTGACTGGATTTAATTCTGCTAAAAATACTTTTTAGTAGAATTAAACCGATAGCACCGTTCCGCTTTGAATTTTTTAAGTGAAAACATGTGCTTTGCTATCATTTAAGCTAGCGTCTCACATTTTATGAGGCTGTAGCTTGTCATGTAATGCTGACAGTTTTCATTCAGTTATTAGCAAGTAATCCTAATTCAGAGTTTGCTTATCAGGCTAAATATATGATTTTTTAGCAATAAAATCATGGTGATAGAGTGATTTTATTGCTAGATATTGGATTACCGCTAGCGCCGAAATAATCTTCAAGCTTATCTTTGTGAACTTCTTAAGATCCCATGGACAAACTTGAATGATAATTCCTGCCAATAGTAACACAGATTGTAACAGGTGTGGCAAATGATAGTGTGCGAAAGTCAGCGCAATGGCAGCGGGAAAGGGAAGGGCAAATACGTTGCCCTTGGAACTTTCGTTAAACTTGGATAAGGGGAGAATTATCCAAGCTCAGGTTACTTAGATTTCTTTTGGTTTTTCGATGTAATAGCCTTGTACACCGTCCAAACAAAGCGTTTCGACTATATGTTTCTCTTCTTGGCTCTCGATACCTTCGGCAAATACGTTGACACCGATACGGTGCGCAAGGTCAACCATTAAACGCATAAAATATTGATTATTCTTGTCTTCTTCAAGACCACGAGTATAGCTTGCATCCATTTTGATATAGTCAGGCTTTAAGTCTCTAAAAAACTTAAACGACGTTAAACCCACACCAAAACGCTCAACGGTGATACGAGCGCCGGCACGGTGCACCATATCAATAAAGCGCTTACTGGCTTTAATATTTTGCTGTAAGCCAAACTCGCTAACTTCAAATACCAGTTTAGAGGCGAGATTGGTTTCTTTTAACAAACGACGCTCTAACCAGATCACAAATTGATCGTTATGAGCGCTCGATGCGGTGACATTGATCCCAAAATACTTTTCATTAAAGTTACGCGTTTTGATAAGTTCTAGCGAGGTGTCGATGATCAGCTGATCAATCTCGATGGCCATTTCCAGCTTTTCCGCCATGGCAAGGAAAGAAGCCGTTGGTAGCATCTGTCCTTCTTCAGTTTTGAAGCGAGACTGGATCTCAGCATAGGCCTTAGAATTTTTACCAATTGGCATGATATTTTGCATCATCAAGCTAACACGTTTGCTGTTGATCACATCGCGGATCACGCGACGCCAGTTTTGATTGCCAAATCCAGCACTAACGTTATTCACTAGGTCAGATTCACGCTGAATATGCCAAGCATTGGCTTGCTTGCTTTGTGCCATACTCATGGCATTATCAACAACCGAGAGTAGCTCTCCAAGTGGTTTACCGTTCTCGTAAGGTACAATCCCAGTGTTTGCAACCGATGATAGTTCTTGGTTTTGCTGGAACTGAGTAAAACGCGCTTGCAGTGTTTCACCAAACTCTTCCGCTTCTTTACTTGGCACATTGGGTAAGATCACTGCAAAATCGGAACTATTTAAACGGAACACCTGGCTGCCGGCATAAGTACCGGTGACGTGTTTGATGATATCCGATACCGACTTAATGTATTCATCACCTTTTTGATAACCACGAGTTTGGTTAATGACCTGCAATTCAGAACAGCGGATCATCGCCAACGAGCCAAATGCCTTTTTAGCTGATGACTCGATATACTGCTCGTAATGTTCAACGAACATATTGCGGTTGCCAAGATCGGTGACTACATCTTTATACGCTTCTTGCTTGATAGTGTGAGCGGCATTTTTAATGTCTTCTTGCTTTGACTTTAAAAAGCTAGCTAATCGTTTAAAAGAGGGGACTAAATCATGCCCGAGTTCCGCCACTTTGCCATCATTAAAATCAAACTCAATATTGTCGGTAACTTGGTTTTGTGTGATGTATGAATCTACCGCACTGGCCACGGTCATACTGACGTTGCGATTGAGCTTCTTATAGACGCCTTGCATAAAGAAAACAGGAATAAAGGCAACTAGCGCTGAAATAACGATAAGTAGCAGTAGGGCTTGTTGTAGTAATTGCGCCTGACTTTGTGCATTGATCAAGAATTCAATTTTGATGTCTTTGGTATCGTTAACAGCAAATTGGGGGCGAATAGCATTGATATTTGATTCTATGAGTTCGGCGATAAAGGGGAGGTTGCTTGGTGTGTTGACTTGCAAAACAGTTTGGCCGTCAAAGTCTCGTACGATAAAAGTTGAGAAAACATCCCCGCTATTTAAGGCCTGACGGATATGTTCAGGAGTAACTTCAGTGAGTTTCTTATCCTTTATATACTCTGTCACCATGGTATGGGCACTTTGTTGTGCTTTGTTGATTGCAGAGTCAAAACTTGTTGCGAAAAAAAAGCTACCAATCAAGGAGAATAATAGCCAAGAGGTGACTTGGAGTACGATAAGTTTTTTAAAACCAGCCATAGTACGCTTCTTAAAGAGAGTTATTCCATAGTATCGGGTGCATTGCCAATTTCTTTATCAAATTCATCGGTTTGATTTTTGTCTGGTCGATAAATTGCAGAGAAGGTTGTTATTCGGGCAAATGCAGTGAGAATATTGCTTGTAGAGTAGTGTAAATGCTGGAAAAAGTCTAATGCTTTCGTGGAATTGGCTCCCCCTCCCCGACTCGAACGGGGGACCTGCGGATTAACAGTCCGTCGCTCTAACCAACTGAGCTAAGGGGGAACAATTTGGAACTTTAGAAATGCTCTTTTGAGCACTATCTTATTGATTGGCTCCCCCTCCCCGACTCGAACGGGGGACCTGCGGATTAACAGTCCGTCGCTCTAACCAACTGAGCTAAGGGGGAACTACAATAAAATGTTGACTTTCCGGTGAAGGAGTGGCTCCCCCTCCCCGACTCGAACGGGGGACCTGCGGATTAACAGTCCGTCGCTCTAACCAACTGAGCTAAGGGGGAATAGTCAAGTGTGAGAATTTGGCTCCCCCTCCCCGACTCGAACGGGGGACCTGCGGATTAACAGTCCGTCGCTCTAACCAACTGAGCTAAGGGGGAAGCGTATCTCTCAACGGGGCGAAATATTAATGACGACATTGCAAGGTGTCAACCACTAAAATCACAGAAACGTAAAAAACTCTACTAAGCGATGAATTAATGCGCTATTTGTTGGCTTTTTAGCTTGTTTAGTATTATTGATATAGGTCCTGTTGACCTTTGCGGTTTGATTTTTGTTCCCCTGAGTGGGTTTTGAGCGCGGCGCTCGACTTGCCGCCTAGTAATCTAAGCAAAAGTTGAGTGATAGGTAATTTATCATCGTTAATATAATGACTCTTAGCGAGTTTCGGTTTTAAAAACCTCATATCATGAAGAGCTGCAAAATATGAAATAGAAGCTGTTGTATAAAATTCCTAAATCATCATGTAGGGGGATGTCGAATAAAATTAACATATACAGTGTTTACTGTTTATCTATACAGTGATATATTCTGTTTAATGTATTTTTTGAACGTTTTGTTTGAATTATATCCCTAACTGCTCATTTTATGATGTTTTCTTGAGATCTTTAAATCATTGCAATTGTCACGTGAATGAGATCAATGAGCATGAATAGTGTGATATTGATAATCTCTATTTAAACGCGGTGTAGCAAACAGTAAGTAGTTACTATCGTCAAAGTGAGAATCAATAAATTAATAAAAAGTTCAATTAAAACAGTTGTATATGTGATCCTCGTTATTTTTAGTAGCTAGATGCTTTTTACTTCCAGAAGCAAGGTTAGTCTAGAGATCTAAATTGATCCAGTTGTTGTTTTAAGAATGATCACACTAAACTCGCCGTTGATCAAAATTACTCCAAGCTGAAAACCTTTATTCTATTGGCTTGGAGCGACTTATCCACGGAATCTGTGGATAACATTGTTTATTATTATTTGAGAAGTATTGCAAGACTATGAAATTAGGGCGCTGCAGCCGTTTCAAGTAAAATTCGATAAATATTTAATTTCAACAATATCAATAGGTTATATTTGATTGGTTATTTTTGTTTATTTGTTGCTCAGTGTGAAGCTTTTATGAACTTTTTACCTTTTTGGTTGTGCAAAAAACATGCTACTTTGCAAGCGAGGTTGTAACTTTTTTGTCAAAACTTACTGAATCGTTATTTTCAACACTAAACCTTAATCCTGTGACGTAACACAAGCTTTTTATAGGTAACTGTTGCTAATTTAGACTTTATAACGACTCTTAACGTTTCCCACATAGCGTCAACATCTTGAATAGCATACAATGAGCCGCTTAAAGTATCAGAAATAGGTTGTTATGACTCAAGCTAAGTCAAATTCCAATGGCAACGATATCCTTTTTGGTGATATTGGGGCGACTTTAAAGCGAATGACGATCCCCATGATATTCGGGATGATCACGCTGATGATGTTTAATCTCGTTGATACTTTCTTTATTAGTATGCTTGGCACCGAGCCGCTCGCAGCAATCAGCTTCACCTTTCCAGTTACCTTTACTGTAATTAGCTTAGCCATCGGGCTAGGTATTGGCACATCCGCCGTTATCGCGAAGGCTTTGGGTAGCAATTTGCTCGACGAAGCTAAGTTTGATGCCGCAGTGGCTATTATTATCTCTGCCATTTTTGTTTCGCTGCTTTCTATTCTTGGTTTTATTTTTGTCGATGAGATCTTTATTCTCCTCGGGGCAGGTGAAGCGGTTATGCCATTTATACACGACTATATGTCCGTGTGGTTCATTGGCTCGATTTTATTGATAACGCCGATGATTGGTAATTCAGTGCTGCGTGCCAGTGGTGATACCAAAACGCCAAGTTTAGTCATGGGACTCGGGGGATTAGTAAATGCGGTGCTGGACCCGATATTAATCTTCGGATTTGGGCCAATTGATGCAATGGGTGTAAAAGGGGCTGCAGTGGCCAGTGTGTTATCTTGGAGTCTTGGGGTAACTATTATTTTATATTTGCTGATAGTTAAAAAACGTCTTATCTCACTGTCTGCAAAATACACCAGCTTCACAAATGCGGCAAAAAAAATTCTCACCATCGGCCTGCCTGCAGCTGGCGCAAATATGCTGACGCCGTTGGCAATGGCGGTAATGACCGCACTTATTGCCAGTTATGGACCAGAAGCTGTGGCCGCATTTGGCGTTGGGAGTCGTATCGAGTCTATCGCAAGTCTCGTGGTTTTGGCGCTTTCTATGACTTTGCCTCCTTTTGTAAGTCAGAACTTTGGTGCAAAACAATACCAGCGTGTGTCTGATGCCTATACCCAAACACTTAAATTTGTGCTTGCTTTTCAATTTGCGGTCTATCTATTACTGGTATTGAGCGCTTACTACATCAGTCATACTTTTGGTAATGAACCTGCTGTCGTTGAAACCATACAGTTATTTATTTATATCATGCCGCTAGGATACGGCCTTCAAGGCGTGATCATATTAACCAATTCGTCATTTAATGCGTTGCATAAACCGATGAATGCGCTCATTCTAAGTGTGATCCGGTTGTTCATATTTTATGTACCTATTGCTTATATAGGCTCACAGTTGGCAGGATTACCAGGGCTATTTGCAGGCGCTGCTTTGGGGAATTTATTTACCGCAGCCATAGCCTACAATTGGTTTAAGAAAGTAATTAATGAAATTGCAGCAAGCGAGGTTCAAAAGGAGGCGTAATGGAAGATAAGTTTCAGCTAGTTTCTGAGTTTCAGCCAAACGGAGATCAACCAACTGCGATTGCTCAGCTGTGTGATGGTTTAGAATCGGGCCTTGCACATCAAACCTTGCTGGGGGCTACGGGGACAGGTAAAACCTTTACCATGGCCAACATCATTAATAATCTTAACCGTCCTACAATCATTATGGCGCATAACAAAACACTAGCGGCGCAATTGTACGGCGAAATGAAAGAGTTTTTCCCTCATAATGCGGTTGAGTATTTCGTCTCTTATTATGACTATTATCAACCCGAAGCCTATGTCGTTGCCAGCGACACTTTCATTGAGAAAGACGCGTCTATCAATGATCACATTGAGCAAATGCGTTTATCTGCGACCAAAGCTTTGCTTGAGCGCAGAGACACTATCATCGTCGCCTCCGTTTCAGCGATTTACGGCCTTGGCGATCCCGACTCTTATATGAAAATGATGCTGTTGCTGAAAGTCGGTGAAACTATCGATCAGCGCGACATGTTAAGGCGTTTGGCAGAACTACAATACACGCGTAATGACATGGATTTTAGCCGTGGTACCTATCGAGTTCGCGGTGAAGTTATTGATATTTTTCCTGCCGAATCGGAAACCATTGCGGTACGGGTTGAGATGTTTGACGATGAGATAGAGCGGATCAGTTTGTTTGATCCCTTGACTGGTGCCGTTGAGAAACACCTAGTTCGCGCAACTATCTATCCAAAAACCCACTATGTGACGCCAAGAGAAAAGATCCTTGATGCCATTGAGCGTATCAAGGTGGAATTAAAAGACCGCCGTACTCAATTATTGGATAAAAATCGCCTAGTCGAAGAGCAGCGCATTGCTCAACGTACACAGTACGACATTGAAATGATGACCGAGCTTGGCTATTGCTCTGGTATTGAGAATTACAGTCGATATTTATCGGGACGTGCACCAGGCGAGCCACCACCAACTTTGTTAGATTATTTGCCGGATGATGCGCTTATGATCATCGACGAGTCTCACGTTACTGTTTCGCAGGTTGGTGCGATGTACAAAGGCGATCGCAGTCGTAAAGAAAACTTGGTTGAATATGGTTTTAGATTGCCGTCTGCGCTAGATAATAGGCCACTAAAGTTTGAAGAGTTCGAAGCGATTTCGCCGCAAACTATTTATGTTTCGGCGACTCCTGGTGATTATGAATTGAACAAATCTGCGGGTGATGTTGCCGAGCAAGTGATCCGCCCAACAGGGCTATTAGATCCTGAAGTAGAAGTGCGTCCAGTTGCAACTCAAGTTGACGATTTGCTCTCTGAGATCTACAAACGGGTGGAAGTGAATGAGCGTGTACTGGTTACTACGCTAACAAAACGCATGTCAGAAGATCTGACCGATTATCTTAACGATCATAACGTTAAGGTGCGTTACTTACACTCTGACATCGATACCGTTGAGCGTATGGAGATCATTCGAGACCTACGCAAAGGCGTTTTTGATGTATTAGTCGGCATCAACTTGTTACGAGAGGGCTTGGATATGCCTGAGGTTTCATTGGTTGCCATACTTGATGCAGATAAAGAAGGCTTTTTACGCTCGACGCGCTCTCTTATTCAGACAATTGGCCGCGCGGCACGTCACTTACATGGTAAAGCGATTTTATATGGTGATAGGGTGACGAACTCAATGCGCCAAGCTATAGATGAAACGCAAAGACGTAGAGAAAAGCAAGAGGCGTACAATGAGACCAATGGCATTACCCCAACGGCACTCAATAAGAAGATCACGGATGTGATGGATCTCGGTGAGGAAGTGGCTGATGACAAAGTGGTTGATATCGATGCCAAATTTAAACCAGGTATGCCTGCAATGGATGCGAAAGAGATCGCTAAAGAAATAGACCGACTCGAAGCACAAATGATGAAGTTTGCTAAAGAGCTTGAGTTTGAAAAAGCAGCTCAAGCGCGCGATCAAGTTCAAATCTTACAAAAGCGTTTGATTAAAGCCTAGGTTTTAAAGAATAAAAAAGCATATGAGACTCACATGCTTTTTTATTGGTTGGGTATTAGAAGCGGTAGCTGACACCTAGAGATAGGCTCGATGTATCCAAGTCACCCATATCAAGGTACTTATAGCCAAGGTTAACTGCCATGCCGTTATCCCAGTCATATTGCCAACCCGCTTCAGCGACAAAACCGATGCCATCGTCGGTAACTAATTTAGTGCGGCCACGAGTGATTTCGTAATCGTAGTAGTTCGCACCTAATTTGCCGTAAAAATAGCTGTTGTCAGAAATTTGATAGTAGCCTTTTGCGGCAACAACAAAGTTATCAAATTCTAAATTGTTAGCGCCAAGGCCAAACAAAGTTTTGTTGTTTTGCGTACAGGTAAACTTGCGATCATTTTCGTCCTCACACTTCCAATCATCTAAGTCTTCACCGCTGTTATAACCTAATTCAAGCGCCAAAATTGGCGTAAAGTGATAGTTGTAATACAGGTATGCTTGGCCTACACCATCACCATCTTTGCTTGAGCTTTTATAAGAAGCGCCGCCGCCAGAGATGTCTAAACCAACGCGATGCGTCTCGTTATTTTGTTCTGCAAAAGACGATAAACTTGTTGTGAGTAATGCAAGAGATAAAAGCGCTTTAATTTTCATAATCAATGTCCGTTGTGGTTAACTTGAGGACAGTATAAATAGGGTAGGTGTCAAGGTCTGTTGGGGGGCTGTCATAAAGTGTAAGAAGGCGTCTAGTTTGGTTCTCTTTATTTTACAAATATAAATAGTTGCACTTGTTAAGTGCTTTTAGTTGCCTTAGATTTTGCAATGAACGTTTGATATTTTAGTAAGGTCGTCAATGTCAAAATCGCAGCAATAAGTCCGCTCCATATATGATGCATGATCAAGTGACTTGCAATGAACATAGGTACGTCTTGCCAGCCATCAATAAACAAAAGTTTACCCAATAACAACAAGTAACCGAGCAGGTGCGAGAAGGTCACAAACTTAAAGGATTTAATAAATTCGCTTTTTGCATTGGTTGAGAGGGTGGGTATATTGAGATGTAGCGCGAGAATAAAGACTGTTGAGAGCACAATACTGACAAGTCCCAGCCCGAGTAATGAGGTTTTTATCAACACGATGGAGTAGATAAAAGCAAGTAACATGAGTCAGCCTAACAATTACAGAAAATGTAGTTTATATATGCTTAGGTTTTGAGTCTATTCGAATTATTCTAAGGATTAGGTAGTGATTTTCTGAGTGATCGCTCTATACTAAAGCCGATTTTATCAATAGTTTGTAAACCGATGTAACATTGCCCTATATTTTCGCGGCATGTTTCGTTATAAATGCAATGTTAAGTTGTAGTAAATTCGAATAAAACAATAACTATTACAGTAATTAAGACCAAGTTGGGAACTAGGGAAATGAAATTCGCTTTTAAGGATTTTTTGTTTGATAGCAAAGAACTGAAGCTTTATAAAGACGACAGAAAGCTCAATTTAAAACAAAAACCTGCTCAGATATTGGAGCTATTTTTATCTGCTCCTCAAACCATCCACAGTAAAGAAGACATCTTAGAGAAGGTATGGCCAGATAGAAAAGTAACCGATCAGGTGGTATTTCAAAATATTGGCCATTTACGTGCTTTGTTTGGTGATGATGCCATCAAAACCTTTTCACGAAAAGGGTATCAATGGCAGATCCCTTGTACGGCCTTTGAAGGGACTGCGGAAGCTCAGGCTTCACCTCAGACTACTCCCCATGAGTCGACTAAACCGGATGTAAAAACGGTGGAAGAAGAAACAGTAGTGACTGAATCACCTTCTGAAGTGTTCGAAAGACCAGAATCTATTGGTAGCAAACTGCCTATGTTTGGGCTTGCGGGTGCACTTGTGTTGCTAGCCTTGGGTATCTACTTTACGTTATCGTGAGTCAAATTTACTTGAGTTGAGGTTGTGTCATGTTGCAAACGTTGTATATCACAGGTGCTGGGGTGAGTGCCGAAAGTGGTATTCCGACTTTTCGAGGAGATGATGGTTTTTGGACGATAGGTTCGGCTAATTACACTCCTCAAGAAATGGCAACGCGAGCAATGTATAAATCGCAACCGGCGGAATTCTTAAAATGGTACTACCATCGTTTTGTGGCTTACCGTAATCACGGCCCCAATCAGGTTCATCAATGGCTTAGTGATAAAAATGTGATCACGCAAAATATCGACGGTTTAGATGGTAAAGCGGGAAATAATCATTTTATTGCGATCCATGGACGCGTTGATCAGGTGACTCCCTTTCATACCCAAGGTGAGCCCACAGCGTGTTTTACTGCCCCTTGGGATGAGGTAGACGAAAGTCGATTGGCCGAGTCGTTGTTAGCACTTTTCAAGATCGCGCGACAAGGCCCAGAAAAAGGCGTGTCACTTAAACCCTATGTATTGTTATTCGACGAATACTACACCGATCTGTATCGTATTAGCGAAGCACAGTCACGAATGTATGCTGCGGATAGAATCATTTTTATGGGCACTTCCTTTAGTGTCAATATCACTCAAATGGCCTTGGAAATAGCAAGGCACAAAGCAATTCCAATTGAAGTGGTTGACCCAAACCCTGCGCACTTACTTTACAAACAAGTCACCTATCACCGCATGACAGCAAGTGAATACATCGCCAGTTTGCCTGCCTCTTAATTTAAAGCCTGAGGAAAGTTAGCCTGCATTGCTTTGATAGTAAGTGGCTAGCAGAAATTGTTTATATTCACTGAGCCGGTGTTGTTGTTGGAGGTGTGATTCAATCACTTTAGCGTTGTGGGGTTCCACTGCGCTTATATGTCGCCTTTCGATTTCCATCAAGCCAAGTAACGCACTTAATTCTTGAATGCTCAGTGGCGCAGTATGGCTATTAAAAGCTAAGTAGCATTCTAGAGGTGTTAACTTTTTTGCATTTCTTTGACTCAGCGCATTTTGAAGTAGCTCTTTGCTTTCAAAGTGCAATAAGGTTCTAAGGTAATTTAGACCGTTATCTTTCGCGGACATTTGCGATAAAAGGATATGTAGTATGTTATTTCCTTGCGGGTTAAGGTTATTGATTTGCTCAGCTTGGATCAATGGTGTTGAAAAAAAGGCAAACTTCTCCAAGGAGTTAATCGCAGCTATCATCGCCTCTGGAAAGCGTGCTGCTTGTAAGCAAACACTCGCTATATCTTGATAGTGGCCATAGAGTACAGTGTTACTCTGCGCACTTTGAAAAAGAAACTTGAGGACCTCAATCTGCTCGTCTTTGGTCACCTGTGCATACACGGCTTTTATTTTTTCTATATCCGCGCTTTTTAACGCTAACAAAAACTGAGTTAGACAATTATTCGACATACATAGAACCACAATTTATTATTTAATGCTCACGCAATATGATAGCCTATTCGCCAGCTGTTTTGCTCAATTTATAATGATAATAAAAAAGAGACGATAACGTGTTGCACTTTAAGATAATCCTGCTTACTTGTTGCCTACTACTAAGCCCACTAGTTCACGCTAGTGAGCGTTTATATGATGCTTTTATAAAAGAAATTCAGCAACAAGAAACACGTGATAGCGCGCTTCAAAAAGTCGACCAAGTATTAGACTCAGGCTTAACGCCTGAGGAAATCGCTGACGTTCACCATAAGACCACAGTTGCATTAAAAAACGGTTTCCAGCTCGAAGAGGCACATAAATGGGTGGAGCGTTTTAAACAGGTATTACTCTCACATCACTTACCCGAATATGAAGCTAAATACTCGTTAACGTATGGTGACCTCATGCTTAAAGAGGGAAAGTTTAGCGATGCGATTAGTTATTTAAACCTAGCCGTGTCTCAGCTATCGGCGCTTGATATGCATCGATTGTTAAGCCACGCTTATCGCTTTCGGGCTGCTGCTTACAAAAGCAATGGCAGTTATAAAGACTCGATAGAGAGTTACGAACTCTCAATTGAAGTGGCAAAGAAGTATGAACTCCCAGATTTGCAAGTGTCTGCGATCACTCAGTTAGCAGATGTTTACTCGGATCTTTCATTACCGGACAAGGCACTTGAATTACTGCAGCAATCGATAGCGGTACTAAAAAGCCAAAAACAGGAAAATACGGTTTTACTTGGACAAGTTTACTATAACCTAGGTGGTGCGCATCAAGTGATTGGCGACCATGCAAAGTCGCTTGAAGCTTATCAAACCGCATATGACTATGACATTAAAGCGGGCAATGTCGTTTATTCAGCTTACACGTTGATCCGCATTGGTCGTGAACAAATGAAACTCAGCCAATATGACAATGCACAAGCGTCATTTGAAAAAGCATTTACGATTTTCGAGGAGAATGACCACACCAGAAATCAGGGCTGGGCCCTGAGCAATTTGGCTGAAGTTAAATTAAAAGCAAATGAAAAAGCTAAGGCCCAAGAGTATGTTGAACAGGCGCTAGAGTTAATTGATCCGGTACAAAGTAAAGTGCTTTATCAAGAGACGATGACTACCTATGCGCAAATTGTTTTACCTGAACGAGCTGATTTTTTTATTCAAAGTATGGAGCAAATTATTGCTCAAGATGAGGTTTATCTTGGCCTCAAGGAAACCGCATTACGAGTGTTAAAGGACGCCTACAGCGCGAAAGGTGATTTTGAGTCTGCGCTTAATTATCACTTACAATATGCGGAATCTAAGGTTTCTCAGCTTGAAAAAGAAGCCAGTCAAAAAGCCTTGGCCTATCAGATGGATACCGAGTACCAGAAAAATCAATATGAGCTACAAAGTCTAAAAACACAGCGTGATGTAGAGCTGGCCGAACAGCGCGTAGAACAAATAGTAACGGCAGCAGTGGTGGGAGTTTTGGTCGTTCTACTGAGCGCATTTTTACTACTTGCGAGAAACAAACGTCGCTCACTGGAACTCGAGAAGCAGCTTCTCAACAAAACCTTGGACTTAAAGCAGCAACTACTTGCAGATATTTCTCATGAATTAAGAACACCACTTACCGTACTTAAGCTACATATTGAATCTCTTGAACATAATTTGGTGGAAAATCCCCAGCAGAGCTACAAAGTGCTTAACCGCCGTCTTGATACTCTTAACACATTAATTAAAGATATCTACGAACTCGCGCAGGCAGATACCGGCAGCCTTAACTTGGCGTTAGAGCGCGTCAATGCCAAACAAGCCTTTATTGGTCTTGTTGAAGATATTGATGACTTTGTGACGGATGAAGGGCTTGAGTTTAATGCCCATATTGAACTACCTGATGAGCTGGAAATCGACATTGACGTAACTCGGTTCGCTCAGGTATTTAATAACTTGGCTCGTAATAGTGTGAATTATACTGACAAGCCGGGAGAAGTCTGTGTGGATATTAGCTATCAAAGCCAGCAAATCCAATGTGTTATTGAAGATTCAAGCCCAGGCGTGGGCGATGAAGCTTTGGGGAGATTGTTTGAACGTTTGTTCCGCTGTGATAAGTCCCGTAGCCGAGATCTTGGTGGCTCCGGCTTAGGTTTATCTATTTGTCAAAAACTGGTTGAATTGCACGGTGGTAGCATTGCCGTTGTGCACAGCGAATTAGGTGGGTTGAAAGTGAGTGTTATCATACCTTGTGAATAAAAACGCAAACCTGCTTTTACCTGAGGTAAAATACTCACTGCGATTTTACGTTGTGATATGGTAAAAGCTCGCCGCGTAAAGCGGCTCCCACCAGAGGTTATATATTACGTGTAGGAGCGATTTTACATCGCGACAGGTACAACACCGCAACTACAAAAAGTTGCGTTCAAATCGCTTAAGCACTATGGACTTTGCGGCGGTGAGTATCAGCAAAATAAAAGCGACAATAAACCAGATGGGGCGATTACCATGCTCTGCATACCAGCTCACTCCACTAATTAGTTTTACATCACTTTTCAGTATATTGGCTTCGAATTGTGGAATGGCATGCTGAACTTTGCTAAGTGGATCGTAAACACCAGTGATACCATTATTCGTTACTCGAATTAATGGGCGCTGTAATTCTAAGGCACGCATGCGAGCGATCTGCATATGCTGATGCGGGCCGTGGGAATCTCCAAACCAAGCGTCGTTGCTCACAGTAAAAAGAATATCTGACTCAGATGTAAAGTTACCTCTGACAAGCTCGCTAAACGCGATTTCGTAGCAAATAGCGGGTAACACATGCAAACCGTTTGCAAGTAGGTTTGGTTGTACCGCATCACCTCGAGTAAATGACGACATCGCTAAGTTAAAAAGAGGGGCTATAGGACGCAATAGGTCTTCGAACGGTACAAACTCACCAATAGGTAACAATTGGTGCTTCTGGTAGCGGTTTTTGTGCAGGTAGTGATATTGCCCTTCGCTGTCTTCTTTTTCCTTTTTACCAAGGGTGATCAGCGTGTTGTACGCAGTTCTGGTATCAAACTGATAATCGGGAATGCCCGTTATCAGCGCCGTGCCATTAAACGCGGCGGCTTTGTCCAGCCCTTCTAAAAATGGGTAGGCGATATCTTCAAATTCAGGAATAGCCGCTTCTGGCCACACCACTAAATCAACGCCTTGCCAGTTAGGTCTAGTCATATCTCGATATTTAGACATGGTAGGCCAAAATTGCTCAGGCTCCCAGCGCAGGCTCTGCTTGATATTACCTTGTACAAGTAAGGTGGTGATTTCATCTCCCGAGTATTTTAGTGGGCCTTGAATGATTGGCACACTGTATAAACCGGCAATGCCAGCAAAGCAGACTATGGTGAGATAAATCGCACGTTGTTTAAGTAGATAGTAAAGGCTTGTTGTCGCTAGAATAACTAGCAATGTTAAGCCAAATTCACCGATCCAAGGGGCTAAACTGCCCAATGGCGAGTCAGTTAATGTGTAACCGAAGCTAAGCCAAGGGAAGCCCGTGAGCATATGGCCTCGCAGCCACTCGGTAATGGCAAAACCCGCAACAAGTGCCAGCACCCGTTGCCAAGGTGTGCGAGTAAAGTAGCTGGCAAAAGCAAATGCCAATGTCGGGTAGATGGCAAGATAAGCACATAGTAATGCCATCAACAGCACTGAGACAGGTAAGGGTAAACCACCAAATTCAGCGATAGAGACATGCACCCAGCTTATGCCAAGGGCAAACCAGCCAAAGCCAAATAAAAAGCCATATTTAGCCGCGAGCTTTGGACTGGGTTTATCGGTAAGCCAAGTCGCTATAATCAAGCTGACAAACGCGATGGGCCAAAAACCAAAAGGGGAATAAGCAAAAGTAAGTGCACAGCCAGAAATGAGTGCCAGCCATGCAAACTTATCTTTTGCGAGGTTACTCAGGTTAGATACTAGAGTCTTCAACATGTTCAGATTTAGGTACACTTACTTGAATTTGTAAGATCCTCCGGTTATCGGAGTTAGTTACCTTAAACTGAAGGGGATCTATGTCTATGGTTTCACCACGGCTTGGCATATGGCCAAATGCATGAAGAATAATACCGCCAATGGTATCGGCTTCTTGGGTGTCGTAGTTGGTTTTGAAAAATTCGTTAAATTCATCCAAGGGCGTGAGTGCTTGCACGGTATAAACATGTTTAGACAGCTGACGAATATCTTGTTGTTCTTCGTCGTCATCATGTTCATCTTCGATTTCACCAACAATGGTTTCGAGAATATCTTCGATAGTAACCAGTCCAGATACACCGCCGTATTCATCAATCACGATAGCCATATGGTAACGTTTTTGACGGAATTCGTTGAGCAGGGTATCGACACGCTTACTTTCAGGCACGACCACAGCGGGACGAAGATATTCGCGGATACTTGGCAAATCGCGCTCTTCGCGCAAAATCAAAGGTAAGAGATCTTTGGCAAGTAAGATGCCTTCTACGTGGTCTTTGTCTTCACAAATCACAGGAAAACGCGAGTGTGAAGATTCTACCATCATAGGGAGTTGAGCACTGAGCGGCTCATCTACATCAAGTGTAATCATTTGCGAACGTGGGATCATGATGTCACGTACTTTCAGCTCTGAAACGCTGAGTACACCTTCCATCATGTCTTTGGTTTCTGGGTCAATCAGCTGGCGCTCTTGCGCATCAGCGATGACTTCAGCCAATTCTTCTTTATTTTGGGGTTCCCCTTGCAGCATCTGTGTGATGCGTCCCAGCCAGGTCTTGCTAGAAGAACCCTGACTACTTTGCGAGTTATCGTCGCTCATTAGTTGTGTCTGCTCCGTTAATTTAACAATCGTCTCTGTAAGGATCTGCGATATTCAAAGAAGCGAGAATTTGCTTCTCTATTGTTTCCATTTCTACCGCGTCTTGTTCATTTATATGGTCAAATCCAAGTAAATGCAAGCAACCATGGATAACCATATGGGCGAAGTGGTCATGAAAGGTCTTTTCTTGCTCTATGGATTCTTGGTATACCACTTGGGGACAGATAATTAAATCACCAATAAGTGGTAACTCAATTCCCGGTGGCGCATCAAATGGGAAAGACAACACGTTGGTTGGCTTGTCTTTGCCCCTGTACTGGCTATTGAGCTCTTGGCTTTCGTGCTCGTCAGCGATGCGAATCGTTAATTCCGCTTCTTCGCGAAATTGCGTTAATGCATGTTCTGCCCATAATTGAAATTGTGCTTCGGATGGTAAGTTTTCAAACTCACAAACCAATTGCAAATCTAGCATTAAGTCCATGGTTTATTCCTCAGAAGGTTGCTGTTTCGCTTGATGCTTTTCAGCTTTAGCGAGACGCTCTTGTTCTTCTTTCTTCTCGTATGCTTCGACGATACGAGCAACCACAGGGTGTCTAACTACATCGTGAGATTTAAAGAAGTTAAATGAAATCTCTTCTACATCATTGAGCACTTCTATCGCATGACGAAGTCCAGAGCGCGCACCACGAGGTAAATCGATCTGCGTGATATCACCGGTGATCACCGCTTTTGAATTAAAGCCAATCCGCGTAAGAAACATCTTCATTTGTTCAGTCGTGGTATTTTGGCTCTCGTCCAAGATAATAAACGCGTCATTGAGTGTTCGACCGCGCATATACGCCAAAGGTGCAACTTCGATGACATTTTTTTCGATTAAGCGCTCAACTTTTTCAAAACCAAGCATCTCGAATAGGGCGTCATAAAGTGGACGAAGGTAAGGGTCGATTTTTTGTGTTAAATCACCCGGTAAGAAGCCCAGCTTTTCACCAGCTTCAACCGCTGGACGAGTGAGTAGGATGCGACGTATTTCTTGACGTTCTAGCGCATCAACCGCTGCCGCAACAGCAAGATAGGTTTTACCAGTACCTGCAGGACCAACACCAAAGGTAATATCGTGAGTTAAGATATTAGCGACATATTGGCTCTGATTTGGGTTACGAGGCTTAACTACACCGCGACGAGTCTTAATATAGACTTCTTTGTCCCATACGGTTGGGGCGTCTTGTTCGAGTACGTTCGCTTCTGTGATGGCCAGATGAACCTGATCCGGTTCGATTTCTGTCATTTTTCCTTTCACAGGCTGAGTATCAACATATAGAGACTTTAGAATATCCACAGCTGCTTTTGCCGTTACCGCTTGTCCGGTAACTTTAAACCAATTGTCACGGTGTGCGATTTCAACTCCAAGGCGACGTTCTATTTGTTTTAGATTTTCGTCGAACGGACCACAAAGTGAAGAAAGGCGGTGATTATCTGCGGGTTCTAAGTAAATTTCTATATTCTTTATCTGATTACTCAAAATGTCTTCCTATAAAAATGACGCTAGCCGAAGCTAGCGCACAATTTAAAAATGCTAGGGGGTAAAAGTACCAACACCTAATTCATTAATTTCAGGTTCTTGTGGTGCTTTATTTAGGATATCCGACGGTTTTACGTCACGACGTAAATCCATTTCTGCTTCAGTACGGATAAGCTCACCACGTAACGAGTTCGGTAACGCCTCAGTAATACGTACATCGACGAATTGGCCAATCACTGAGTGTGGACCTTCGAAGTTTACTACGCGGTTATTTTCGGTTCTACCACGCAGTTCCATTGGGTTTTTCTTCGATGGGCCTTCAACCAAAATACGCTGCTCGGTATCGTGCATCTTGCGGCTGATATCCTGCGCCATTTGGTTGATACGGTTCTGTAGAAGATACAGACGTTCTTTCTTTTCTGATTCTGCCACATCGTCAGGTAAGTCGGCTGCTGGTGTGCCAGGTCGCGCCGAGTAGATGAAACTAAAGCTCATATCAAAGCCGATATCATTAATCAGGTTCATCGTCGCTTCAAAGTCTGCGTTTGATTCGCCTGGGAAACCAATGATGAAATCTGAAGACATGCTTAGGTTCGGACGGATCTTACGTAGCTTGCGGATCGTTGACTTGTACTCAAGCGCAGTATGACCGCGTTTCATCAGGTTTAGAATACGGTCTGAACCACTTTGTACCGGTAGGTGTAAATGGTCAACGAGCTCTGGCACATCCGCATAGGCTTCAATAATATCTGGTGTAAATTCAACCGGGTGAGATGTTGTATAACGAATACGGTCAATACCGTCAATTGCTGCAACGTAGCGAATTAAGTCAGAGAAGTAACAAATTTCACCATCGTGCATTTCACCACGGTAAGCATTTACGTTCTGACCGAGTAAGTTCACTTCACGCACACCTTGCTCAGCAAGCTGAGCAACTTCAAGGATCACATCATCTAAAGGACGGCTTACTTCTTCGCCACGCGTGTATGGTACAACACAGAACGTACAGTACTTAGAGCAACCTTCCATAATTGAAACAAATGCACTCGGGCCTTCAGCCTTTGGCTCAGGGAGGCGGTCAAATTTTTCAATTTCAGGGAATGAAATATCAACGACAGCACCTTCTTTGCTTTGCACCTGCTTGATCATCTCTGGTAGGCGGTGCAATGTTTGTGGGCCAAACACGATATCAACAAATGGAGCGCGCTGACGAATGGTGTCGCCTTCTTGTGATGCTACGCAGCCACCAACACCGATAACAAGATCAGGGTTTGTGTCTTTTAGTAGTTTCCAACGACCAAGTTGGTGGAATACTTTTTCCTGTGCCTTCTCACGAATCGAGCAAGTATTGAGTAGGATCACATCAGCTTGCTCAGCTTCTTCTGTAAGCTGATAGCCATTTGTTGAATCCAAAAGATCCGCCATTTTCTGGGAGTCATACTCGTTCATCTGACAACCCCAGGTTTTAATATGCAGTTTTTTACTCATTTAAATATTGCCTCGTTTACAACTCGGTGTTTAGCACTACGCGTTTCTCGTGCAGGCGATGCTGAATTGATATCATTATGCCTAAAGGACGCGTATTTTATATGACCTATCTTGTCTAGCCAAGTATAGATTTTAACTTTCAAAATGTGGATCAATACAGAGTGTTTTAAGCAAACATCTGTTTTTATATGCGTTACAATGCGCAAAGACTCAATTAAGTGGAATATGGCATGAAAAACAAGGCTCTGATAGTCGGTGGTGGCATGGTTGGTGCAGCGTGTGCTGTTAAGCTAGCGAAGCAAGGTGTTGACGTAACCATTATTGAACATTCTCCCATCTCACCTGATGCAATACTCGCAAGTGATAAGGTAGATATTCGCGTTTCTGCTATCAATCGCTTTTCCGAGCAGTTACTAGATGAGCTTGGTGCTATGCCTGTGTTAAGAAGCACCAGAGCCGCGGTTTACAAGCAGCTAGAAGCCTATGAGGATAAGCCAGGGCAATTGATATTTGATTGTGAAGCGCTAAACGCCTCGCACTTAGGCCACTTAATTGAGAATAACCTCATTCAAGCAGCATTGTGGCAACAGTTTGAGGAATTTGATATCAAAGTGGTTTCACCAGAGGGGATCCCAAAGCGCATTGTTCATAATGAGGATTCCGTGACGATTGAGTATCAAGCAGCATCCTTTACCACCGATTTGTTAATTGCAGCTGATGGTGGCCGTTCTATCGTCAGACAAATGAGTGGCATAGGCGTGACGGGGTGGCAATATGAGCAACATTGTATGGGGCTGCTGATTAAACTCGACGCGCCGCAGCAAGAAAAAACATGGCAGCAATTTAAGCCATCAGGTCCCATTGCCTTTTTACCTATGCAGTATCCGTATGCCAATCTGATTTGGTATGACAACGGCAATAAACTCAATTTACTTAAGCAACTAGATAAGCAGGCGCTAAAACAAGAAGTAAAAGCTGCATTTTTTGAGCTACCCGGTGACTTTGAGATTGAAGAAGTGGCGGTTTTTCCTTTAGCAAGGCAACATGCTAACCAATACGTGAGCGAACGAGTGGTATTAGTAGGAGATGCAGCTCATACCATTAATCCGTTAGCAGGGCAGGGAGTAAATCTTGGCTTTAAAGACGTAGCGGCACTTGCCGAAGCGATTGAGGCAAAAGAAGATATTGGTGACAGCAGTGCACTACATCATTACGAGTCAAAGCGTAGGAAAGACAACCTTTTGATGATGAGTATGATGGATGCGTGTTATTTTGGCTTTTCGAATCAAGTAACACCGTTAAAGCATTTGAGAAATCTGGCGCTGAATGTGGCGAATAAAGCTGGACCGATAAAAACAGAAGTGCTTAAGCACGCCATGGGCGGAGTTGGTTTTTAATCTTTGTTCTCTACACTGAGCGTGTTATACCAATTTACTTAATTAAGTGATCTTTTTGAAGGAGCAAGTATTAAGATAAATTGGTATTACTGCACGCTTCATTATTTAGTGCCGAGATCATCTCATCAGTGTTAGCTTATCGACGACATACATCAAGGTATTAATATCAAATTTGCCATCTAGCCTTAATAACCAATCACTGTTGGGCTGCAAAATGTAAGCAGTTTGAACCCCTGAAGGTCTGATAGAAGAAAAAATATGTTTTGCTCCGTGAGTAGCGGTAAATACATTTGCTTCGTCTATAACGCCAAGCTCAGCACTGACTTTCTGCATGTCTTCACTCTGTATATCAAACGTACCATTGAAAGCTCGTGTCATAAACTCAAGAGGTGTTAAATCGTACTTGTTAGGTAGACCAGCAAGCGCGGTAGCGCCAGTTATCCAGCTTAACGTTAGTTCAGAAGAGTTGTCGCGAATCACAACTGAGTAGGTATCGTTAATAAAAGTTTGAAATGAAACTTTATTTGCCTGCTCCGAGGGCTGACAGTAGCTAAAATGCTTGAGTGCTATTTCTATGTGTGATGGAGAGCAAATTGAGCTAGCCCTCGCTTCTACAAAGCTAGGTATACTGAAAATAATTAATGAAAATAAAAGAAATAAAGACTTTAGCACTTTCTTTCCTAACACGGAGAAAGTATAAAAGTAACATTAGGAAAATGAGCTAGGAATGAATAAAGAGAAAAGAAATTGTTACTAAATGGTGCGGAAAGAGAGACTTGAACTCTCACATCCGAAGATACTGGAACCTAAATCCAGCGCGTCTACCAATTCCGCCACTTCCGCACAGTAGATATTTTATTTGTAGCTAACATCTCAAAAAGAGATGGCTGGAGTACCAGGATTTGAACCTGGGAATGGCGGGATCAAAACCCGCTGCCTTACCGCTTGGCGATACTCCAGCAATAGAGGTAAGTTCAAATCTTATTTAGCCCAGATTTGAGTTAGGCTACCTTACCGCTTCCACTTCGTGTCGAGGCAATACCCAGCAATAGAGGTAAGTTCAAATCTTATTTAGCCCAGATTTGAGTTAGGCTACCTTACCGCTTCCACTTCGTGTCGAGGCAACACCCAGCAGTAGAGGTAAGTTCAAGCGTTTGAGTTCTACTTGAAAGAACATGGTGCGGAAAGAGAGACTTGAACTCTCACATCCGAAGATACTGGAACCTAAATCCAGCGCGTCTACCAATTCCGCCACTTCCGCATTTGTAAATGGTGGCTATGCCCTGATTTGAACAGGGGACCCCATCATTATGAGTGATGTGCTCTAACCAGCTGAGCTACATAGCCATTGGCTGGAGTACCAGGATTTGAACCTGGGAATGGCGGGATCAAAACCCGCTGCCTTACCGCTTGGCGATACTCCAACGAAATAAAATCTTTTTGAGTTCTGATTTAAAAGAACATGGTGCGGAAAGAGAGACTTGAACTCTCACATCCGAAGATACTGGAACCTAAATCCAGCGCGTCTACCAATTCCGCCACTTCCGCACAGTAGATATTTTATTTGTAGCTAACATCTCAAAAAGAGATGGCTGGAGTACCAGGATTTGAACCTGGGAATGGCGGGATCAAAACCCGCTGCCTTACCGCTTGGCGATACTCCAACGAAAACTCAAATCTAACTTAAATTGCTGAACCCAGGATTTGATTCTGGGGGTGGATGAGTGAGGGATCAAAACCTCTCTCTTCTCTGCCTTACCGCTTCCACTTCATGTCGAGGCGATACTCCAACGAAAATTTGATTGTTTTAGTTCCAATCGAGAACATGGTGCGGAAAGAGAGACTTGAACTCTCACATCCGAAGATACTGGAACCTAAATCCAGCGCGTCTACCAATTCCGCCACTTCCGCACAGTAGATATTTTATTTGTAGCTAACATCTCAAAAAGAGATGGCTGGAGTACCAGGATTTGAACCTGGGAATGGCGGGATCAAAACCCGCTGCCTTACCGCTTGGCGATACTCCAACGAAGTAAAATCTTTTTGAGTTCTGATTTAAAAGAACATGGTGCGGAAAGAGAGACTTGAACTCTCACATCCGAAGATACTGGAACCTAAATCCAGCGCGTCTACCAATTCCGCCACTTCCGCACATCTTTTGGCATTAGTTATTGGAACCTAAATCCAGCGTCTATATTAAGACAACTGCCAATTCCGTCACTTCCGCACATCTTTTAGCATTAGATATTGGAACCTAAATCCAGCGTCTATATTAAGACAACTGCCAATTCCATTACTTACGCATATTTTTTGCGACAACAAATCGATGAGTTTTGGTAGTAGTTAAAGCATGGTGGCTATGCCCTGATTTGAACAGGGGACCCCATCATTATGAGTGATGTGCTCTAACCAGCTGAGCTACATAGCCATCTCTTTAACTTCTCATCATCGCTGATGCGGGGCGTATTATGCGTATATGCCCCCAAGCCGTCAACACCTTTTTTGCAAAAAATCTGCTAACACAGTTTGTTTGCAGATAAATTAAGCGAAACGGCTTGTTTTTATATCAAATCATGCGGGGCAATTGCAAATTTTTAACAAAACCTGTGAATTTTTATTCCTTTGAAGTCTATAACTTACTCTGAAGAGCAGGGTACTTATTTGATTAACAAGCAGAGTTGATAAAACTAAAAAGGAGCCGAAGCTCCTTTTATTGAAATAGCGTGTAGTAACTATGGTTACACGTTAAATAAGAAGTTCATCACATCGCCATCTTTTACGATGTATTCTTTACCTTCTTGACGCATTTTACCTGCGTCTTTCGCACCAGATTCACCACGGAACTCGATATAATCATCAAAGCCGATAGTCTGTGCACGAATAAAACCACGTTCAAAGTCTGTGTGGATTTTACCAGCAGCTTGAGGTGCTGTCGCGCCAACAGGGATAGTCCATGCACGTACTTCTTTTACGCCAGCTGTAAAGTAAGTTTGCAGTTTCAACAACTCATAACCACCACGGATCACGCGGTTTAGGCCCGGCTCTTCTAAGCCTAAGTCATCCATAAACTCTTTCTTATCTTCTTCTTCAAGTTCAGAAAGTTCAGCCTCAATTGCTGCACATACTGGGATCACAACCGCGTCTTCTGCTGCTGCAATTTCACGTACTTTGTCTAGGAATGGGTTGTTTTCAAAGCCATCTTCGTTAACATTGGCGATGTACATAGTTGGCTTGATCGTTAAAAAGTTTAGGTAGCTTATTGCTGCCGCTTCTTCTTTATTTAGCTCAAGTGAGCGAAGCGTTAAGCCTTCGTCCAAGTGCGCTTTCACTTTTTCAAGTACAACGAGTTCAAATTTCGCGTCTTTATCGCCGCCTTTCGCTTTCTTCGCGTTACGTAAAACTGCGCGATCAGCAGTATCCATGTCTGCAAGTACCAGCTCAGTGTTGATTACATCAATGTCTTCAGCAGGATCGATTTGACCAGCAACGTGAACGATATTTTCATTTTCAAAACAGCGAACTACGTGACCGATAGCATCCGTTTCACGGATGTTTGCCAAAAATTGGTTACCTAAACCTTCGCCTTTTGAAGCGCCTTTTACCAAACCGGCAATATCCACAAACTCCATTGAAGTTGGGATAGTACGCTGAGGATTTACAATTTCAGCTAGCTGGTCAAGACGAGCATCTGGTACTGGTACTACACCGGTATTCGGTTCGATAGTACAGAAAGGAAAGTTTGCGGCCTCAATGCCCGCTTTAGTCAACGCATTAAATAAAGTAGATTTACCTACGTTAGGTAAACCAACAATGCCACATTTAAAACCCATAGTGTTTATTCCTAAATTTCTACCGTATTATCTCAAGCACGCATCATGGCGAACGAGAAGCTTAGGTATTACTCAATCAATCGCAGCAGTGAACTGTTACGGTTTAAATGAATGTAGTCGATTTTGCGCTTTTAACACACCGTCTTTTGCGAGTATTTCCATACATCGGACTGCTTCATCCACAGCGGCATCAATTTTCTCTTGATCAGCTTGTGGTGCTTTGCCTAAAACCCACCCCGTGACTTTGTCTCTGTGTCCTGGGTGACCAATACCAACGCGCAATCGCATAAATTCTTTGTTATTTGCCATTTTAGCGATTATGTCTTTTAAGCCATTGTGACCGCCGTGACCACCACCTTTTTTGAGTTTGGCGATACCGGGTTCTAAATCCATTTCATCGTGAGCAACAAGAATGCTCTCGACGGGGATCTTATAAAAATTGGCAAGACTCGCGACCGCTTTACCACTTAAGTTCATATAAGTCGTAGGGATCAGCAATTTAAACTCTTGGTTATTGATGAGCACTTTGCCGGTGAGGCCGTGATGTTTAGCGTCTGGTTTTAGGAGGCAGTTGTATCTTCTGGCTAGTTCTTCGATAAACCAAGCGCCAGCGTTATGACGGGTGTTTGCGTATTCGGGGCCTGGATTTGCCAGGCCCACAAGCATTTGAATATTATTCAAGGTGTTAACACCTGAACAATTACTCAGCTGCGTCTTCAGTAGACTCTTCAGCAGGAGCTGCTTTAGGAGCGTTTACTGAAACAACCGCTTGGTCGTGATCTGCACCTTTAGCAAGTTCAACTGAAACAACGCCAGCTGGAAGCTTGATATCAGATAGGTGTAGAGTTTCGCCAACAGCTAGAGTCGCTACGTCAACTTCGATGAACTCAGGAAGTCTTGCTGGAAGACAAGTGATTTCAATTTCAGTTAGTTGGTGAACGATAGTGTTGCCACCTTTAGTTGCTTTCTCTTCGTTGATGAAGTGAACAGGAACTTTAGTGTGAAGCTTTTGAGAAGCATCAACGCGTTGGAAGTCTAAGTGAGTGATCTTAGGCTTGTACGGGTGACGTTGCATATCTTTAAGAATTGCTTCAACAGACTCACCGCCAATGTTTAGCGTTAGGATGTGAGTGTAGAAACCTTCGTCTTCTTGCGCTTTCAATACTTTGTTGTGATCAAAAGTTAGTGAAACTGCATCTTTACCAGCACCGTATAGGATTGCAGGAACTTTGTCAGCGCGACGTAGGCGGCGGCTCGCACCAGTACCTAGGTCAGAACGTACTTCAGCGTCTAATTTGTATACAGACATGGATGTCTCCAAAATAATTTAAGTTAATGTGTCAGAGAGCTCGCGACCAAGCTCCCTGCCTAAAAAAGGCGCGCCAATATACCACTAACGCACTTGCAATGAAACCTATAAAACAAAAAAAGCACCAGAGGTGCTTTTTGGCTAATCAGTTTTGGTGCCGATTAGTGTTGAAACATCGCAGAGATTGACTCTTCGTTGCTGATACGGCGGATAGTTTCGGCCATCATATCTGCAAGTGTTAGTACTTTGATGTTATCAAGCGCTTTCAATTCATCAGAAAGTGGAATTGAATCAGTCACGATAACTTCATCGATAACTGAGTTGCGTAGATTTTCCGCAGCATTGCCCGAAAGTACTGGGTGGGTTGCGTAAGCGAATACGCGTTTTGCACCATGCTCTTTAAGTGCTGCTGCTGCTTTACATAAAGTACCGCCTGTATCTATCATGTCATCGACAATGATACAGTCACGACCAGCAACATCACCAATGATGTGCATAACTTGAGAAACGTTAGCCTGTGGACGACGCTTATCAATGATCGCTAGGTCTTTATCATCTAACAGTTTTGCAATCGCACGAGCACGAACCACACCACCGATATCAGGTGAAACTACTACTACATCTTCGAACTTACGCTCTTTCATGTCTTCGATTAGCACTGGGCTACCGAATACATTGTCAACAGGTACGTCGAAGAAGCCTTGGATTTGTTCTGCGTGTAGGTCAACGGTAAGAACACGGTCAACACCTACGCTTGAAAGGAAGTCTGCAACAACTTTAGCAGTAATTGGAACACGAGCAGAGCGCACACGGCGGTCTTGACGTGCGTAACCGAAATAAGGAATAACGGCTGTGATACGACCAGCAGATGCACGACGTAGCGCATCAACCATGACGATTAACTCCATTAAATTATCATTTGTAGGAGCACATGTTGATTGGATGATGAATACATCTGAACCACGAACGTTTTCGTTGATTTGAACGCTAATTTCACCGTCGCTAAAACGGCCAACAACGGCATCACCTAACTCAATAAACAAACGTTTTGCAACTTTTTGAGCTAGCTCAGGTGTTGCGTTACCAGCGAAGAGCTTCATGTCGGGCACGGTAGGGTTCCTCAGGCACTGAATTTTTTGGACTAACATGCAATGACCATGAAATAAAAAAGTCAAAACAAGCTAACTTAAACAATTTACTTCTAGTTTTGCCAAGCGCGCAATTGTCGATGACAAATTGACTCACTTGTATTTTGGGCAATAAAGCCCTGCCAAGATGAAGGTAGAGTTTCGAGCACACGCAGCGCTGCCTCACGATTTTTAAACTCCGCGAAACAACAAGCTCCAGTACCAGTCATTTTGGTTGGTGCATATTTTAGCAACCACGCGAGGGTCTTTTCAACCTCGGGGTAAAGCTTTTTGACAAGAGTTTGACAGTCGTTGCCCGTATCCGAGAGTTTCCAACCGTTTTTTAGCTTAGGCGTATTGCGCGGTAAGTCTGGGTGGGTAAAGACTAACGCGGTGCTGACATGAACGGGGGGGGCAACCACCAAATACCATTTTTTTTCGATGTCAATTGGCTCAAGTTGCTCGCCAACGCCGTGGGCTACAGCTGTTTTACCTTCAACAAAAACAGGCACATCGGCGCCTAGTTGGAGACCGAGTTTTGCAAGTTCTGGGATAGTAAGCTGACATTGCCACAGCGTATTGAGTGCCAATAAAGTTGTCGCGGCATCGGAGGAGCCACCACCAACACCTCCACCCATGGGAAGCCGTTTATTTAACTGAATATCGACACCAGCAGTTATTTTTTTATAGGGCTCAAGAATTTTGGCGGCTTTATAAATGAGGTTATCTTCAAGTGGAATACCTGCGGTGTCACCACAAATGACGATTTCCTGCTGGTTACTGGTTAGCGTAAATGCTAATTCATCACCAAAATCTAAGAAAGTAAATAAAGTTTCTAGTTCATGGTAGCCGTCTTCTCGACGGCCATTGATATGCAAAAAAAGATTTAATTTTGCCGGTGCGCTTAGCGTCAATGTCTTCATTTAAACTGCCATGAAGTGATTAATACTTTGACCTCAATATTGGTCGACGAGAGTTTCATGCGGCTAGGCAGCCACATTCCGTCTTGCATTTTATATTGTTGATAGGTGATTTGCCACACTCGGCCAGATGGGCTTTGCCACTGTGCATTGCTTATTCTGCCAAGATCATCAAGTTCACTGGCTGGTGCTTCAACTAAGCCCGTTAGCCATTGAGGGGCTTGATTGACCGGAAGAGAGAGACCACTTAAACGCTTAACCAAATCGCTACTGTCCATGCCTTTATGGACATTGTCTTCAAAGGTCAGCTCCGAATGTGTGTCTAATTCTTCTAGCTCGAATATGCGAGTGCCCACAAAACTGGTTAAAATCAGATTTTGTTTCTCTTCTTTTAAATACCAATTAAAGTTAGCTGATTGACGATTGTCTGGGGCAATAAATGCAAGTTTACCTCTCGCTTGCCAATTTTTTTGTTGTTTTAGCCTAGATTGCCAGTCTTGTGCTACGTTTTGCTGAGGTAATTGTTGCGCACAACCGGTTAAAATTAATAAAAATATGAGTAAAATCAAATGAAGTTGTCTCAAAGGCCTTTCCTTACTTTCCATATTCGATTGATTTTTGGTAAAATTGCCGGCTTTAAAGCAGGGCTCGAGCAATACTGGCATCTATGACCATCATCGCACTTGGTATCAATCACAAAACCGCGTCTGTAGAATTACGTGAAAAAGTGGCGTTTTCTCCAGAACAGCTTACAGAAGCATTGCACCAACTCCAACATTCTTCGCAGTTTAAAGAATCTGTGATTGTGTCGACCTGCAATCGAACCGAGATCTATTGTAGCCTTGAGTCTGCTGATCCCCAAGCACTACTCGGTTGGTTGTCAGATTTTCATAACATAGAGCAACGAGACTTAACAGAAAATGTCTATGTGCATATGAATCAGGATGCAGTGAACCATTTAATGCGAGTTGCCTGCGGTCTTGATTCATTGGTGTTAGGTGAGCCACAAATTCTTGGCCAAATTAAACAAGCTTTTAGTACGGCCAAACAACACCATGCAATTCAGCCAACATTTGAGCGTTTATTCCAAAAAACTTTTTCGGTGGCGAAGCAAGTGCGCACCGAAACCGATATTGGTGCAAGTGCTGTCTCAGTGGCGTATGCCGCTGTTAATTTAGCAAAGCATATTTATGGTCAATTGGATAAAACTCAGGTCTTGTTAATTGGTGCCGGTGAAACAATAGAGTTAGTTGCTAAACACTTATCGCAGCATAATCCAAAGTCAATCACAGTCGCGAACCGCACAATTGAGCGCGCACAAAACCTAGCAAAAGAAGTTGGCGGCAGTGTTATTTCACTGGCACAGTTACCAGATGCGCTACCAAGTGCAGACATTGTTATTAGTTCAACTGCGAGCACCTTACCAATTATCGGTAAAGGAGTGGTCGAGCAAGCGCTTAAAAAACGTCGCCATAAACCAATGTTATTTATTGATATCGCGGTGCCTCGCGATATCGAAAGCCAAGTGTCAGAGTTGGATGCTGCTTATCTTTATTCAGTTGATGACCTGCAGGCGATAGTCAATGAAAACTTGGCCAGTCGTGAACAGGCGGCTATTGAAGCGCAGCAGATCATCGATGTACGCACGCAAGAGTTTTCCGAGTGGCAACGTTCGCTGCATTCAGTGGATGTGATTAGACAGTATCGCCAAAGCGCGCAAGAAATTAAAAATGAGCTCGTGGACAAAGCACTAAATCAGCTACAATCGGGCAAAGAAGCAGATAAAATTATTATTGAATTAGCAAATAAGCTGAGTAATCGACTAACACACGCACCAACGCGCGCCATTCAAGAGGCTGCGAAAGAAGGCGATATAGATAAGTTAGCGCAACTCAAGCAAACATTAGGTATTGAGCAGGAATAACGTGTAAATGAAAGAGTCTGTATATCGTAAGTTAGAAACCTTAGTAGAGCGCTATGAAGAAGTTCAAGCGATGCTAAGCTCGCCTGAGGTGATTAGCGATCAGAACCGCTTTCGCGCCTTGTCAAAAGAGTTTTCAGAATTGGAAGATGTAGTTAAAGCGTTTACAGCCTACCAACAGGCTCAGGAAGACGTCGCAACTGCTGAAGAAATGCTAAAAGACTCAGATCCAGACATGCGTGAAATGGCACAGGAAGAGTATAAAGAAGCAAAAGCTGCCATTGCTGCGCTTGAAGATGACCTTCAAGTATTGATGTTACCCAAAGATCCAAAAGACAATAACAACGTATTCTTGGAAGTGCGTGCGGGAACAGGTGGTGATGAAGCCGCGATTTTCGCTGGCGATTTATTCCGTATGTATAGCCGCTATGCAGAAACGCAAAAGTGGCGCGTTGAAATCGTGAGCGCTAACGAAGGCGAGCACGGTGGCTATAAAGAAGTTATCGCTAACATTAGTGGCGACGGTGTTTATGGCAAACTTAAGTTTGAATCTGGTGCTCACCGTGTACAACGTGTGCCTGAAACGGAATCTCAAGGCCGTGTTCACACCTCTGCATGTACGGTTGCCGTGATGGCAGAGATCCCAGAGGCAGAAGCAATTGAAATTAATCCATCTGACCTAAAAGTGGATACTTTCCGTGCTTCGGGCGCAGGTGGTCAGCACGTAAACAAAACCGATTCTGCTATTCGTATCACTCACTTGCCGACAGGCGTTGTGGTTGAATGTCAGGACGAACGTTCACAACATAAAAATAGAGCGAAAGCGCTGTCTGTACTAAGTGCGCGCTTACAGCAAGCAGAAGATGAAAAACGTGCAGCAGCAGAAGCTTCTGAACGTCGTAATCTAGTAGGTAGCGGTGACCGCTCTGAGCGTATTCGTACTTACAACTTCCCGCAGGGCCGTATTACCGATCACCGTATCAACTTGACGCTATATCGCCTTAATGAAGTGATCTCCGGTGAGTTGGGTGCTGTTATCGATCCGCTGGTTATTGAATATCAGGCTGATCTACTGGCAGCTATGAGCGAAAGCGATTAATGCCAACACTTAACATTGCCCAAGCCGTTGCTTGGGCAACCTCTGAACTGTTACCACACTCCGAGTCAGCAAAGCTCGATAGCGAAGTGCTATTACTCCATGTTATCGATAAAAACCGCACTTATCTCTTTACTTGGCCCGAAGCAGAGCTTTCTGCACTAGAGCAGCAGCAATTCGAAGAATGTATCGCACGCCGTGTTACGGGAGAGCCCGTGGCACACATCACAGGTCAAAGGGAATTCTGGAGCCTGCCTTTAAAAGTCAACAACAGCACACTTATTCCAAGACCTGATACTGAAACACTGGTTGAGCATGTTTTAACACTCAATATGCCAAATGACGCTCAGGTGCTAGACTTAGGCACAGGTACTGGCGCGATTGCACTGGCGCTGGCGAGTGAATATCCGGCTTGGCAAATCACCGCAGTAGATGCTTCAGCAGACGCCGTGGCGCTTGCAAAGTCTAATCAATCTCAGTTGGGCTTTAGAAACGTTTCGATTTTGCAAAGTGATTGGTTTAGCGCAGTTGCAGAGCAACAGTTTGATTTGATTGTGAGTAATCCACCTTATATTGATGAAGCCGATCATCACTTATCACAAGGGGATGTGAGATTTGAGCCGCTCAGTGCGCTGGTCGCGGATGACCATGGCTATGCGGATATTTTTCATATCATCAGGACGGCTAAGCAACATCTGAACTCGGGGGGATATTTGCTGCTTGAACATGGCTTTGAGCAAGCAGATAAGATCCAACAGTTTTTTGCAGAAATGGCGTATATTAATATACTTACAATAAAAGATATGGCAGGGTGTGATAGAGTGACGTTGGCAATGTTGCCGTAAAGTCACGAACTCACACGAAAGTTAGGCGCTTCAATAGGATCCGCAATATGGATGATTTTTTGTTTTCAGACGAACCCGCTGACGTAGTTGAACCTGAAAAAGTAGGCACTTGGAAGGTTATTATTGTCGATGATGAGCCCGAAGTGCATGCAGTGACAAAGTTAGCACTGAGTGACTTTGAGTTTCAAAAAAAGCGTCTGGAATTTATTAGCGCTTATTCGGGGGAAGAAGCAAAGAAAATCGTCGATGCCAACCCCGATGCTGCGGTGGTTTTGCTGGATGTTGTCATGGAAACCGACGATGCTGGCTTGCAGGTCGCAAAATACATTCGTGAAACCGCCAAAAACAATCATATCCGTATCATTTTAAGAACTGGTCAGCCGGGCCAAGCGCCTGAGCGCCAAGTTATCGTGAACTACGATATCAACGACTATAAGTCAAAAACAGAACTCACCGCGCAAAAGCTCTTTACTGTCGTCATGTCGAGTTTACGTTCATATCGTGACATTCTCGCCATCGATCAATCAAGACAAGGGCTTGAGAAAATCATTAAAGCCTCTCGCGATATTTTTGCTACTCACTCAATTGAGAGTTTTATTGAGGGCGTGCTACAGCAACTTACTTCGCTGATAGGCACGGTCGACCAAGCTATGTATGCAACGTCACTTGCGGCGGGTAAAGAAGCTGGCCAAACGAACGATCAACTGGTTGTATTTGCAGGGCGTGGAGAGTTTGAAAGTAGTGAAGGTAAGCCGATTTCTGAAGTGCTTAGCAGCGATCAAATGGATGCCTGCTTAAAAGCACTACAAGATAAAGATATTGTATATAAAGACAATTACCTATTTGCCTATTGCTCCAGTGACTATAACCACGCCTCAATGCTATTTGTGTCTGGTATTCCTGAATTCTTAACCGAAACTCAGCGTCATTTAATTGATATTTTTGCCCAGAATATGCAATTGGCGTACGAAAATGTACAGCTACAAGCCGAGATTGAAGATACCCAGCAAGAACTGGTGATCCGTTTAAGTGAAGCGCTTGAGCTTCATTCCACCAATACCGGCAATCATGTTAAGCGCGTTGCATATCTTTGTCATACGCTTGCCAAAGAAATGGGTCTTTCTGATAAAGAAGCTGAGCTGGTGAAAATGGCGTCACCACTGCACGACGTGGGTAAAGTTGGTATTCCTGACGCGATTTTAAATAAGCCTAGCAAGCTGGATGACGAAGAGTGGAAAGTCATGCAAACCCATACAGACAAAGGCTTTGACTTGTTAAAAGACTCTCGCCGTGAGATTGTCAGTGCGGGCGCACTAATCGCTCGTGACCACCATGAAAAATGGGATGGCAGCGGTTATCCGAAAGGTAAAAAAGGCGATGAAATACACCTTTATGGTCGCATCGTAGCGCTAGCTGATGTGTATGATGCGTTACGCCATAAACGTTGCTACAAAGAGGCATGGAGCCAAGAAGAAGCGCAAAAAGAGATTACTGCGCAAAAGGGAAAACACTTTGATCCCAAACTCGTGGATGTATTCAACCGTTGTATTAATGAGTTAGAATTGATCCTACAACGTTTCCCTGATTAGAGAATAATATGGATTACATGGCGTTAAAACATACGCACTTACTATTTGTGGTATTGAGCATAGTGCTTTTTTACACTCGCGCGTTTTCGCGTTTGGGTTCAGGTAAATTAGCAACAAACAAAGGCGTGTTTATTACCAGCCACAGCGTAGACACTTTGTTGTTAGTTACAGCGGTCATTTTGGCGGTAACGGCGGGGCTCAATCCTGCACAACAACCTTGGCTACTACAAAAAATCGTATTGGTGTTTGGTTATATCGCATTGGGCTTTGTAATTGCAAAAGCAAGTGTTAAAAAGACCAAATATTTGGCGCTAGGCGCTGCAACATTGGTACTAATGGCCATCGCGCATCTCGCCGTAAGCAAGCAAGGCTTCTTTGCTTAACCATTTCAATTGGCGCTTGGTTTATCACCGAGCGCTTCAATATCTCCATAATAAGTAAACATTTTTACTATTTCAGCGAACGATAGATTGGTATTACTAAATTTCCCCCCTTGGGAATATGACAAAAAGTGGTAAACTAGTCGTTCTAAATGAAAGCAATTCAAGAGAAACCGAATTCTATGAAGAATGATATCTGGTTAGATGAGAATGACTTATCTCTCGATGACAATTCAGATGCATTTTCCTATCCGCCGTTGATCCGCTGTATCAAGGCTGAGCAAAGTTGGGATGCACAAGCTGACACCAATGAAACTTTGTGTCAGTTAGCAGAGCTTGAATTTGCCGTGGATGAAATTCGCCATAAGCATACAAACAATCATAAATGTTTGGATGAAATCTTAGACGCTTTTTATACCTTGTGGCTATTCAGTGGTAGCAGTCAAAAGGTGCCTGAATATAAGCTCAATAGCGTTTGTTACGCACTTTCTATGCGCAGTGGTACCAATACCGCACTGGGTCTTGTTTTAGTGCATCTGCTTGAACGAGCGAAATTAGAGGCCAGTCTTGCCCTAAGCCAAGGAGAGATTGTCGTACACGTCGCTTTTAGCGAAGAAGAAGGTTACGTCATTGAGCCAAGCTCAGGCCATCAGAGCTGGTACATAATTCCAGAAAACGAAAACAACCAAGACAAAGAGCAAGAAAAAGACCAAGAGCCGATGGAGCTTATTTTTAACGAAGAGTCGTTAAAGCTTTATTTGTCTCAGCAAAAATGGGCGTTTATTGCGGCTGAAAAGTTTGGTCACGCGCTAAGTTGCGTCGAGCAATTGATGGATATCTTAGGCGATGATCCTTACGAACGTCGTGATAGAGGCTATCTACTCAACCAATTAAATTGTCCGAAGATGGCAAAAGACGACTTACAATTTTTTGTTGATGAATGTCCGGACGACCCAACCATTGAAGTGATCCAGCATCAGATCAAAGAGTTGGCCGATCATAATAATATTTTGCATTAAAAATAGTTATATAGAAAATAATAACAGCGAGGATTTATGGAGCAAAGCGCTGCGCTCGTTACCAATAACGCGGTAATTATGGGCCTATTGGCCGTTATTCTGGGATTTGTTTTTTACACATCGAGTCAAAAAAGCGGAGTTTGGGCAAAGTTTTACAAGTACGTGCCAGCGCTGTTGATGTGTTATTTCTTACCATCTTTGTTAAATACCTTTGGTATCGTTGATGGCAACAATAATGATGTTTACACGGTAGCAAAGTATTATCTGTTACCCGCTTGTTTGGTGTTATTGACACTGAGTATTGACCTAAAATCGATAGCGGCCTTGGGTAAAAAAGCGATTATCATGTTCCTAACGGGAACGGTCGGTGTGGTGATTGGTGGCCCAATTGCGCTTTTACTTACTGCTACCTGTATGCCTGAGCTACTTGGTGTAACAGGCCCAGAAGCCGTATGGCGTGGTATGGCCGCGCTTGCAGGAAGCTGGATTGGTGGCGGTGCCAATATGGTGGCGATGAAAGAGATTTACGGCGCGGGCGGAGAAATCTTCACCATCATGGTAACGGTTGATATTGTTGTCGCAAACTTGTGGATGGCGTGCTTGCTCTATATGGCGGCGCGCAATAAAGAAATTGATGCGCGAACAGGGGCGGATACTTCTTCAATCAACCGCCTAATTGACAAAGTACAAGCATTTGAAGCTGAGCACGCAAGAAAACCCGAGCTCAAAGATTTGATGATCCTAGTTGGTTTTGCTTTTGGTGCAACGGGGTTTGCGCATTTTGCTGCAGACTTACTGGTGCCATTTTTTAGTAGTAATTACCCAGAGCTGAAGAAGTTTTCTCTTCATAGCAAACTATTTTGGATCATTGTTCTCGTTACGACCATAGGTCTGGCACTCTCGTTTACCAAAGCACGTCAATATGAAGCGGTTGGCGCGTCAAAAATTGGCTCAAGCTTTTTATATATTTTAGTAGCAACCATTGGTCTACACATGGATATCACCAAAATTGTTGAGGCACCTAAATACGTCGTTATTGGTGTTATTTGGATGGCCGTGCATGTTGGTTTGTTATTTATCGTTGCTAAATTAATTAAAGCACCTGTGTTTTATGTTGCCGTTGGCAGTAAGGCAAACATTGGTGGTGCGGCATCTGCGCCGGTGGTGGCCTCGGCGTTCCACCCAGCCCTTGCTCCGGTCGGTGTGTTACTGGCGGTGCTTGGTTATGCCCTTGGTACTTATATGGCTTGGTTATGCGGACAATTGCTTCGTGTAATAGGCAGCTAAAGGATAAAAAATGAATACAGATATTATTAACGTTGCGGGACGAGAAGTCGCAAACGATAAGCCGTTTGTACTGTTCGGTGGAATGAATGTGCTTGAATCTCGTGATTTAGCAATGCAAATCGCAGAGCATTACGTTGAGGTCACAAGTAAACTTGGGATCCCATACGTATTTAAAGCGTCATTTGATAAGGCTAATCGCTCGTCAATTAATTCTTACCGTGGCCCTGGCATGGAAGAAGGCTTAAAGATTTTTGAAGAAATCAAAAAGACCTTTAATGTACCGGTTATCACCGATGTGCATGAGCCATTCCAAGCAAAACCCGTTGCGGAAGTTGCTGATGTGATCCAGTTACCTGCGTTTCTTGCCCGTCAAACTGACTTGGTTGTCGCTATGGCAGAAACTGGCGCGGTGATCAACGTGAAAAAACCACAGTTTTTAGCGCCACATGAAATGCGTCATATCATTAAGAAAATCAATGAAGCGGGCAATGACAAAGTTATCCTCTGTGAACGCGGCAGCAGCTTTGGTTATAACAACTTGATCGTAGATATGCTGGGCATGGATGACATGAAGCGTATGGCTCCTGTTATTTTTGATGCGACACATGCGCTACAGCGTCCAGGTGGTCGTAGCGACTCTGCCGATGGCCGCCGTGCTCAGGCTGCTGAGCTTGCTCGTAGCGGTATGGCACTTGGGTTAGCTGGACTCTTTATTGAAGCGCATCCGAATCCAAATGAAGCTAAGTGTGATGGTCCTTGTGCATTGCCATTGGCTAAACTTGAAGGCTACCTACAGCAGATGAAAGCGGTAGATGAACTAGTTAAGAGTTTTGCGCCACTGGACACCAGCGCAGCTGATTTATAATCTATACCCAAGCGACCTCATAATTAGATGTTGTTTGGGGATTTTACTTGCCCGCGGTTAGCGGGTTTTTTATAGGCATGAATGAATGTCACGACGAGTTCCACCATTAAATGCATTAAAAGCCTTTGAGGCGGCGGCACGACACCTGAGCTTTACCAAAGCAGCAGAGGAGTTGTACGTCACTCAAGCTGCGGTTAGTCATCAAATTAAAATCTTAGAAGAACATCTAGGTTTAAAACTGTTTTTGCGAAAAAATCGCTCCTTACTGTTAACTGAGGAAGGGCAGGGCTATTACCTCGATATTAAAGATATTTTTTCACAATTAATCGATGCGACTGAAAAGCTCCTAGCACGAGGCGCAAAAGGGTCGCTAACGGTGAGTTTGACGCCAAGCTTTGCAATTCAATGGTTGGTACCAAGGCTGAGTAACTTTAATGAGTTGCACCCTGAAATCGACGTACGGATCAAAGCCCAAGATCACGACGACAACTCGTTAACGGATGACGTTGATGTCGCGATTTACTACGGTCGTGGTAATTGGAATGGGGTGCAAACCCATAAGCTACATACTGAGTATTTAGTGCCGTTATGTAGTCCATTTTTATTAACCGGCCCAAAACCGTTAAATCAGCCAAGCGACCTAGCGCAACATACTTTACTCCATGACACCACGCGTCGCGCTTGGAAGGCATGGATGAAAACCGCTGGGGTCAGAAATGTGGCGGTAAATACCGGGCCTATCTTCAGTCACTCTTCTATGGTGTTACAGGCAGCAATTCACGGCCAAGGTGTGGCGCTGGGAAATAGCGTACTGGCAAGACCGGATATAGATGCAGGGCGACTGGTTATTCCGTTTAGTCACCACCTCGAAAGTAAAAATGCCTATTATTTGGTATTTAGAGAGTCGCAGTCAGAGCTGGGTAAAATAGTTTCATTCAAAGAATGGATGCTCGGTATGGTAGAACACGAACAAGAGTTAAATAGTTTATGAGCGCAGTAAATATTGAATGGCACTATGCTGAAAATCCAGTTGCACAGTTTATTTTTGCCCATGGTGCAGGTGCTGGAAGCGATAGCGATTTTATGCAAGAAATGGCTAAATTGCTTGCTTCTAAGGGCGTTCAAGTTGGGCTCTTTGATTTTGAATATATGCAGCAAGCCAAACAAGAAGGGAAAAAACGCCCACCAGAGCGTGCCCCTAAGCTGCTCGCGTATTTTCAACAAGTACTGGCAGCAGTAGAACCAAGTCTACCGCTCTTCATTGGTGGTAAGTCAATGGGCGGGCGTATGGCATCTATGCTGGCCTGTGAAACCACTGTAAAGGTGGAAGGAGTACTTGCGTTTGGCTACCCATTCCACCCGCCTAGTAAGCCGGAAAAGCTCAGAGTGGACCATTTTCCTGAGCTGAAATGCCCGCTGCTCATTTTACAAGGCGAACGTGATACCTTTGGCAACCGCACAGAGGTTGATGCCATGTGCTTTCCAGAGCAAGTCATGGTGAAATGGCTCAAAGATGGCGACCATTCACTCAAGCCACGTAAGGTGAGTGGTGTAAGCGAGTCAGAGAGCCGCGCGAATGCTGCCGTGATTGCGGCGAATTTTATTAAGGAGCGCTGTCATGGCTAAGCTCTACTTGATTATTGGCAGTGTGTTTTGTTTATTGTCTGTGGCTCTAGGCGCGTTTGCCGCTCACGGTCTCAAAGGACGTTTGAGCGACTATGCCATTGGTATTTTTAATACGGCGGCACAGTACCAAATGACTCACGGCCTTGCCATTATTGCCACCGCGTTTTTAATCAAATGGGGCCTCAAGGTACAAGTTGCTGGTGGCCTGTTTATTGCTGGTGTACTGCTATTTAGTGGTAGTTTGTACTTACTTGCCTTAACGGGTATGAAATGGCTAGGGCCTATCACTCCAATTGGTGGTACCTGTTTTTTAATTGCTTGGATTTTATTGATAGTTCAAGCTGCTAAATCTTCCTTTTAATCTAGAGAATCTAATGTCGAGTATCGTTATCTATTGTCGCGGTGGTTTTGAAAGTGACGCCGCAGCCGAAATTAATCATTATGCTGCAAAGCATGGAATTGCTGGCTACGTAAAAGCTAAGCCGAATACTGCTTTTGTAACATTTGAGTGTTTTTCGCCAAATGATGCTGAGACCTTAGCGAAAAAAATCGACTTTAAGAAACTGGTGTTTGCAAGGCAGTGGTTTGTTGGCTCTTTACATACCCATATGCCGATTGAAGACAGAGTGAGCGTGATAAAAGCGGCTGTGGAAGATTTTCCTTTGTGTGGTGAGCTGCGCGTTGAAACGCCAGATACTAATGAAGGAAAGGAACTTTCTAAATTCTGCAAAAAGTTTTCAACGCCTTTGTCTAAGGCGCTCGAGAAGCAAAACAAGCTGACTCGTGAGGTAAAACCTGCCAAGCCTGTATTACATGTATTGTTCCTTGCCAATAACACCGCTTATGTTGGTTATTCGTTTAGTGATAACAATTCGCCATTCTTTATGGGGATCCCGCGTCTGAGAATGCCGTCCGACGCACCAAGTCGCTCGACGCTAAAATTAGACGAGGCATTCCATGTCTTTGTGCCTAAAGATCAGCAAGAAACACGTGTGCGTGCGGGGATGCGAGCCGTTGATTTAGGTGCTTGTCCTGGGGGGTGGACATACCAACTCGTACGCCGTGGCATGTTCGTCGCCTCAATCGATAATGGCCCGATGAATGATGACCTGATGGAAACGGGACAAGTGAAGCACTATCGTGAAGATGGATTCAAATATCGCCCAGAAAAACGCAATATTGATTGGCTGGTGTGTGATATGGTCGAAAAGCCAACGCGTGTTGCAGATTTAATGGTGGACTGGGTGGTGAATGCGTTCGCTCGAGAACTGATCTTTAACTTAAAGCTACCGATGAAAAAACGCTTCGATAGCGTGTATGAATGTCTTACGCTTATCCATGAAGAGCTGCAAAAGTACAATGTGGATTACGAGATCCAAGCAAAACACCTATATCATGACCGTGAGGAAGTCACAGTACATATTAATGTGCTTAAAGTACCGCAAAATTTGTATAGCTGATTTGTGGGAGCGATTTTACATCGCGATATTTTTCATCAAGCTCGCCGCATAAAGCGGCTCCCACACGGGTGTTAGCTTATTTGTAGGAGCGATTTCACATCGCGATCTTTTTCATCACGCTAGCCGCATAAAGCGGCTCTCACACGGGTGTTAGCTGATTTGTAGGAGCGATTTTACATCGCGATCTTTTTCATCAATCTCGCCGCGTAAAGCGGCTCCCACACCTATGTTACCTTATTTGTAGGAGCGATTTCACATCGCGATATTTTTCATCAGGCTCGCCACGTAAAGCGGCTCCCACACCGATGTCAGCTTATTTGTAGGAGCGATTTTACATCGCGATATTTTTCATCAAGCTCGCCGCGTAAAGCAGCTCCCACACGGGTGTTAGCTTAGTTGTAGGAGCGATTTCACATCGCGATATTTTTCATCAAGCTCGCCGCGTAAAGCGGCTCCCACACGGGTATTATCTTATTTGTAGGAGCGATTTCACATCGCGATATTTTTCATCAAGCTCGCCGCATAAAGCGGCTCCCACACCTATGTTACCTTATTTGTAGGAGCGATTTTACATCGCGAGCTTTTTCATCAAACTCGCCGCATAAAGCGGCTCTCACACGGGTGTTAGCTTATTGGTAGGAGCGATTTTACATCGCGATATTTTTCACCAACCTCGCCGCATAAAGCGGCTCCCACATCGATGTTACCTTATTTGTAGGAGCGATTTTACATCGCGATCTTTTTCATAAAGCTCGCCGCGTAAAGCGCCTCCCACACGGGGGTTAGCTTATTTGTAGGAGCGATTTCACATCGCGATCTTTTTGTCTTAATCAATCAGTCTTAATAACTCGTTACGCGGTTGATTTCTGTAAGCGATGTCACCCCTGCGGCGGCTTTTTTCAGGCCAGATTTACGTAAGTTATCAAAACCTAACTGCTCTGCTTTTTCGGCAATCTCAAGAGAATTGCCCCCTTCCATGATCAGGTGCGAAAGCTCTGGCGTGATTTTTACCACCTCATAAATACCCACACGGCCTTTGTAACCGTCGGTACAGTTTTCACAGCCTTTAGGCGCGAAAAGGGTAATCTCTTTAATTTGCTCGGCAGTAAAGCCTTGCCCTAACAAGGCTTCTTCCGGCAGCGTTTCAGGTGTTTTACACTTAGGACAAAGACGTCTTGCGAGACGCTGGGCAATAATCAAACTCACCGAGCTTGCTACGTTGTACGCTGGCACGCCCATGTTTAAAAGACGGGTGAGTGTTTCAGGCGCAGAGTTGGTGTGCAGCGTACTCAGTACTAAGTGCCCAGTTTGGGCGGCTTTTATTGAGATCTCAGCGGTTTCAAGGTCACGGATCTCACCAACCATCACCACATCAGGATCCTGACGCAAAAATGCTCTCAAGGCATTGGCGAAGGTCATATCCGCTTTGGTATTGATTTGTACTTGGTTAATACCCTCAAGGTTTATTTCGACAGGGTCTTCCGCTGTGCTGATATTGCGCTCTGGCTGATTAAGAATATTCAGGCCAGTGTAAAGTGACACGGTTTTACCGGAACCCGTTGGGCCGGTTACCAAAATCATGCCTTGAGGCTGCTCTAGTGCGTCGAGGTAAAGCTGCTTTTGCTCAGGTTCATAACCTAGCACGTCAATGCCGAGCATGGCGCTGGACGAATCTAGAATACGCATTACGATTTTCTCGCCCCACATGGTAGGCAGCGTACTCACACGAAAGTCGATACTTTTGCGCTCGGAAATCTTTAATTTAATACGGCCATCTTGCGGTTTGCGTTTTTCTGCTATGTCTAAGTGTGCCATCACTTTGATACGGGCGGCGAGGCGAGTCGCTAGTGTGTTTGGTGGACTTGCCATCTCATGCAGCAGGCCATCGATACGAAAACGCACGCGGTATTTTTTTTCGTAGGGCTCAAAGTGCAGATCCGACGCGCCTTTTTTTATCGCGTCCATTAAGATTTTATTGATATAAACGATGATTGGCGCATCGTCTTTATCTTCGTTGGTGTTTTGCTGTTTAGGCTCGTCATCAACTTCTAAGTCGGCAAATTCTTTAAATTCTTCTTCAGAGATCGAGAGACCGCCCGTTGCATCAAACAGCTGCTCAATCTTTGCTTCGAGCTTTTTGTAGTCGGCGACTAAGACTTCACACTGTAATCCAGTACTAAACTCAAAGTTTTCAAATGCGCCAAAATCAGTAGGATCGGAAGCCGCTACATAGAGTTTTCTACCTTTTTGTACCAGCGGTAAAATATGGTGCTTACGGATCAGTTTTTCTTTGACTAGCGCCGGTGGAATTTCACTAACGTTAAAGTGATCAAGATTAAAAAAGGGCACTTTGAATAAGTCTAGGCATTCTTCAGCTAGCTCTTTGGAGCTCATTCCTGAACTTAGGCAAATCAACTCGGCGGTGGTGTTTGCTTCTGACTGGCGAGACTTTATTTGCTCAGCAGTAACTCGCCCTAAGGTAATAAATTTACGCAGTAGCGGGGAATGATGTTCCATAGTACCTCTTTGCCTTCACATTGAATGCATATTCAATATTTATCATTAAGTTGGAAAAATGCCAAGTTATCACTGTGAGTGTAGATTAAGTTTTACAGCCAAGTCTAGCCTAATTATTTAGTCTTACTTTCACTTTTGCTAGATTGATAAACTCACTGTGTAATCTATCTGCCTCTTGCAGGCTTTCAAGTAGCGGTCGGTCGTTGTCTAGTATGTAGTCCGCTTTTGCTTGTTTATCTGAGCGCGGTAACTGCGACTCGATAATACGGTTTACTTGCGCTGCATCTACCGAATCACGGCTGGTTGTTCTTGCGATTTGCGTATCAACCGCGACATCAACAAGTAAAGTGGCGTCGCAGTAGCGCTCTAAGCCATTTTCGAACAGCAGGGGCGCCGCTAAAACCACGTAATCGCTTTGCGCTGCGTTTAACTGCGTGAGTATTTCATTACGGATAAGTGGGTGAAGTAGCTCATTAAGCCACTGTTTTTTGTCGGCATCAGCAAAAATAATGGCTCTTAACTTGGCCCTGTCTAAGTTGCCGTCAGGCTGTAAAATGGCACTGCCAAACTCATCAGCAATTGCTTGCAGGCCAGCGCTGCCAAGCGCGACTACTTCTCGTGCGACGATATCGGCGTCAACAATCTCTATCCCTTTTTGCTGCAAGTGGTTAGTGATGGCCGTTTTACCCGCACCAATACCGCCCGTCACCCCTAAAATCCAATTATTCGTTTTTAGCATTGTCTTACTTTACATTATTAAGTTTACGTACCACAGCTGCAGCTGCTCGCCGTACATTAAGGTGATCCAGCCTGCGATGGCTAAGTAAGGGCCAAATGGGATTGGGGTGGCTTTATCTCTGCCTTGAACACTTAATTGGAGGCTACCAATAATTGCCCCGACCAGGCTTGAAAGTAGCACTATGGTTAGAATTGCTTGCCAGCCCATCAATGCCCCAAAGATGGCTAGCAGTTTAAAGTCGCCATAGCCCATGCCTTCTTTACCTGTAAGTAATTTAAAGAGCCAATACACACTCCATAAACTCAAATAACCTATGGCCGCACCAATGATGGCATCATTGGGCTTGATGCCAACACCAAAACAACTGGCAACCAGTACTAACCATAAGGTTGGTAGCGTTAACTGATCGGGCAGCAACATTTCGTCGATATCGATAACCGTAAGTGCGACTAATACCCAAGTAATCAAAATATATAGAGTGGCTTCTAAAGTGGCACCAAAATACCACGCAACCCATATGGAGAGTAGGGCGGTTGTTAGCTCTACCAAAGGATAGCGTACAGAGATTGACGCGTCGCAGTGGTTGCATTTGCCTTTTAATAATAGCCAGCTGATCAGTGGAATGTTTTGCCACGCTTTAATCGGCGTTTTACAGCTCGGGCATTGAGAATTTGGTTTAATTAAATTAAATACGGGTGCTTCAGTGGTTTGTTTAGGTAGCTCATCGGCAAGCAACACGCGACATTCTGATTGCCAGCTCTGCTTCATCATTTTAGGTAAGCGAAGAATAACCACATTGAGAAAGCTACCGATGCAAAGGCTAACGAGTCCTACGGTGAGTAACCAATACCATAACTGGGTTTGCATCAAGTTGATAATATCTTGCATAAGTTGGGCGCTTGCTTATATTTTTTGTTTAAATTACCGAGGCATACTCGGTATAGGTTTTTGCAGTTTACCACACAGCACTATTGAGAGGCACAGCACTGCACCTCTAAATAGTGTAATTTTGTGAACAAAATTAAATAACTGAACCTAGTTGGAATATCGGTAAGTACATGGCAATAATCAGGCCACCGATCAGTACGCCGAGTACCACCATAATGAGTGGTTCTAATAGGCTAGAAAGGCCATCCACCGCATCATCGACTTCTTGTTCGTAGATGTTAGCAACCTTTGCTAACATACCATCTAAAGAGCCTGATTCTTCACCAATAGACACCATTTGCACCACCATATCTGGGAAGACTTTGGTGTTATGCATTGCCCAGTGCATTTGATTACCCGAGTTAACCTCTGCTTTAATCTCTTTAATTGCATTTTTGTAGATAATATTGCCTGATGCACCTGCAGCAGAATCGAGTGCATCACCAAGTGGAACACCTGCGGCAAAGGTGGTCGAAAGGGTACGAGCATAACGTGCTACTGCGGCTTTTTTAAGGATCTCGCCAATCACTGGAATACGTAAAACCATACGATCGTTAAAATGCTTTACCGCAGCACTGCGAATAAGCATTTCTTTATAGGTATAACCAAAAAGGCCAATACCAAGCACAAATACCCACCAGTATTCCTGCATAAATTCGGAAATCGCGATAACCATTAGGGTAAAGGCAGGGAGTTCAGCACCAAAACCAGCAAAAATATCTTGAAATTGAGGTACAACAAATATCAATAATATTGAAGTAACAATTAGCGCGACAACAATCACAGCAATTGGATAAAAAAGTGCTTTTTTGATTTTAGATTTAAGCGCTTCTGTTTTTTCTTTATAGAGTGCGATGCGGTCAAATATGGTATCAAGTGCACCAGACTGCTCCCCTGAATGGACAAGATCACAATAGAGTTCATCAAAATATCTTGGATAAGCTCTTAGGGATTTAGCAAAGGGCTGGCCTGCTTTGACTTCACCACAAATATGACTGATCAATTTTGATAGGCTTTTGTTTTTTATGCCTCGTGCTAGCATTTCTAACGTTTGCACTAAAGATACACCCGCCATTAACATTGTTGCGATTTGGCGAGTTGTGGTAGCTATATCAGCTGAACTGATTTTTTGAGAGCCCGCAAAATTAAATAAAGGTTTGGGTTTTCTCTTAACTTTGGAGGGAGTGATACCTTGTTTTCGTAACTGTGCTTTTACCAAGGCTACACTTTGACCTGTTAGCTCACCCTCTAATTTCTTGCCTCTATTATTTACACCAGTCCAAATATAAGTGTTTAATTCGTCCAGTTTAGTCAAGGTATTCTCTATCGTTTGAAAGTGTACCAGCCAATAAATAATCATCATTGGCTGGTGTTTTAAATTAGCAAAGTTGAGTTGTACTACAGTTATCTGCCCAAGTAACTCTTCCGTTGGCGTAGGTTGCTTTCAGCACATAGGTATCTGTTGCGACTATCCCACCTGTAGCAACTGGAGTAACTGTTATCTCTCCTTTGGCTTCGTCCCACTTTACTGATGTAACATAGCCTTGTGGAGTGGTATTATCAGCTGGAACGCTATTCGTACCTTGCTTGCAATTAGTTAAACCACCTTCAACCTGTGCACAAATTTCCACGGCTGTTTTTACAGCATTTGATGCCATAACAACTTCAGTGTATTTTGCCTTATCTGAATATTGTTGATAAGCAGGCAAAGCTACTGCGGCTAGAATACCGATGATTGCTACTACAATCATTAGTTCGATTAGGGTAAAACCACCCTGTTGTTTTTGAGTCATGATGTGTCTCCTAAATTTTAAGTGACTTAACCGTACAATGTTTAAGTTAAGCGTTTATTAAAACCTTTGCAATAATTACCAATCCATCGAATCAACAAACTGGTGTGCTCAAATTGACTTAACGGTGACCTAGAAGATGTAACAAGTTCATCATTCAAAAATCTTAAAAGCTAAACCCGTTAAGTTTGTGACCGTTCCCTAATCAACTAGAAGTGTAGCACCGATTTAGTTTCAGCGATCACAATTAACATTTACTTTAATAGTAAACGCTGAGCTCAGCAATTGAATTTTAATAATAAATTATTGATTCTCTTGCGGTAGCTCAAGCTTTCCTAATATCGGTTCAAAAAACGAACGGAATTAATCGTTACTGAACATTAAGATCTTGTTACACTCTAGTTCTTTTGTCGTATTTAACGGGTTTTAAGTAGGTTTGTCAACGAAATAGAAAACTTTCTCTATTACGGAGGGTTACAGAATGAGTGCAACATTATTTGCTGGTACAAAGTGGTATTCTTTTTAAAAATGAAAAATCCGATATCTTAAGGAGCGGAAAAATCAACTGAGGTGAGTGATTTACTGGTTACTTGATAGCACTATAAAAAAAGAAAGGGCCCGGCAATCAGCCCTATCAGAGCGCTTTTTTAAATTTAGCGAAAGTTATTCGAAGCGCATCGACAGGTCGATGCTTTGTACATGTTTGGTCAGTGCGCCGCTTGAAATAAAATCAACACCGGCTTGTGCGTAAGTCGTCAAAATTTCAATGGTCATATTACCAGAGACTTCCAGCTTGGCTTTGCCTTGCGTGATTTCAACCGCTTGTTGAATTTCACTTACACTGAAGTTGTCCAGCATAATAATATCGCTGCCAGCATCTAAGGCTTGTTGTAATTCGCCTAGGTTTTCTACTTCAACTTCCACCGGTTTGTCTGGGTGGTTATTACGTGCAGTCGCAACGGCTTTGGCGATACTGCCACAGGCGGCAATGTGGTTTTCTTTAATAAGATACGCGTCGAAGAGGCCAATTCTATGATTTTTACCACCGCCACATTTAACGGCGTATTTTTGTAGTGCTCTTAATCCAGGGATGGTTTTACGTGTATCTAGCAGTTTAGTTTGCGTACCACTTAAAACCTCAACATATTTTGCTGTGGTGGTTGCCGTGCCCGATAGCGTTTGTACAAAATTAAGCGCCGTGCGCTCTGCGGTCAGAATCGCTCTGGCTGAGCCGCTTGCGGTAAACAAGCGAGTGTTGGCGGCAACAAAGTCGCCGTCGTTCACAAGTACGTTGACGCTAACACTTGGGTCGACCTGCTGAAAAACTTCTTCGATTAACGCCTTGCCAACGAATACACAATCTTCCCTTGTGATCACATAGGCATTTGCGTGCTGCGTCTCTGGGATAAGGGCTGCGGTAATATCACCTTCGTTTGGTGTTTGATAATTAAGGTCTTCGTCTAGCGCCTGCTTTACCATTTGGCTGATAAGGTTTTGGTCAATCATAGGTTGTCTTTTCATTTTTTCTGCAATGGCCGAATTTTACGCGCGTTTGCCTAGGAGTACAATTGATGGAGAAAAATTCACGATATTTGGCGGGGTGGCTTTTATTTCGCGGGGTAAACCCGCTGCTACGGTTAGGTGTTGTTTGCTGTGACTTGATATCGAGCCCTTGTGTGTTTTCGTAGCAGCGACTTTATGTCGCGACAGAGTATTTGAAATACAAAGCTTTGTTTGTAAAGAATGAGTTGATGGCCAAAACGGAGGTCGCGGGGTAAACCCGCTGCTACGTGTATGTGTTGCTTGTTGTGGTTTGCTGTTGAGCCCTTGTGTGTTTTCGTAGCAGCGACTTTATGTCGCGATAGAATATTTGAAATACAAAGCTTTGTTTGTAGAGAGTGAGTTGACGGCTAAAACGAAGGTCGCGGGGTAAACCCGCTGCTACGTGTATGTATTGCTTGCTGTGACTTTATGTCGAAACCAATGTGTATTTTTGTAGCAGCGACTTTATGTCGCGACAGAGTATTTGAAATACAAAGCCGTGTTTGTAAAGAATGAGTTGATGGCCAAAACGGAGGTCGCGGGGTAAACCCGCTGCTACGTGTACATATTGCTTGCTGTGACTTTATGTCGAAACCAATGTGTGTTTTCGTAGCAGCGACTTTATGTCGCGACAGAGTATTTGAAATACAAAGCCGTGTTTGTAAAGAATGAGTTGGCGGTTAAAACGGAGGTCGCGGGGTAAACCCGCTGCTACGATTATGCATTGCTTGCTGTGACTTTATGTCGAAACCCTTGTGTATTTTTGTAGCAGCGACTTTATGTCGCGACAGAGTATTTGAAATACAAAGCCGTGTTTGTAAAGAATGAGTTGACGGGTAAAACGGAGGTCGCGGGGTAAACCCGCTGCTACGATTATGCATTGCTTGCTGTGACTTTATGTCGAAACCAATGTGTATTTTCGTAGCAGCGACTTTATGTCGCGATAGAATATTTGAAATACAAAGCTTTGTTTGTAGAGAGTGAGTTGACGGCTAAAACGGAGGTCGCGGGGTAAACCCGCTGCTACGTGTATGTGTTGCTTGTTGTGGTTTGCTGTTGAGCCCTTGTGTGTTTTCGTAGCAGCGACTTTATGTCGCGACAGAGTATTTGAAATACAAAGCCGTGTTTGTAAAGAATGAGTTGATGGCCAAAACGGAGGTCGCGGGGTAAACCCGCTGCTACGATTATGTATTGCTTGCTGTGACTTTATGTCGAAACCCTTGTGTGTTTTCGTAGCAGCGACTTTATGTCGCGATAGAATATTTGAAATACAAAGCTTTGTTTGTAGAGAGTGAGTTGACGGCTAAAACGGAGGTCGCGGGGTAAACCCGCTGCTACGGTTATGTGTTGTTTGTTGTGATTTGATGTCGCGACACTATTGTTATACTAAACCCATCCCTACCTTTTGTCTTATTTTGTCTTTATAATCGAATGCAAACCAAGGCTTGGAACTAATACTTTGAATTGGCTACCTTTTGCTAAACACAAGCAATCCCCGTATTACGATGAAAGACCACAAGCGTGTGAGATAGATTTACTGGTGATCCACAATATCTCGCTGCCTGCAGGGTGCTTTGGCACGCCGTACGTGGAAGACTTATTTATGGGCACGCTGGACTGCGGCGCACATCCAACTTTTTCTGACTTAGAGGGAGTAAGAGTGTCGGCGCACTGCGTTATACGTCGTGACGGTAGCATCACCCAATACGTTCCCTTCATTGAACGGGCTTGGCATGCTGGAGTGTCGCAGTGGCAAGGTCGAACGCGTTGTAATGACTTTGCAATTGGTATTGAAATGGAGGGCACAGACACCACGCCATATACCGAAGCACAATATGCGAGTTTAGTAAAAACAACGCGTTGGCTGCAGCAGCACTATCCAAAGCTGACGAATGATCGTATTGTAGGGCACAATGATATTGCTCCTGGAAGAAAGACAGATCCGGGGGCTGCATTTGATTGGCAGCATTATTTTACCTTGTTAAATAACCAAGAGAGCTAGGCAAGCATGATCTTAATTTCTATCATCATCGCGCTTATTATTGAACGACTTGGCGCGCGGGCGAACTACTGGCAAGTCGACTATTACCTGCAAAGTTACTATGCGAAAACCAAATCTTGGACCCAGCCAAATGCCATGTTGGGCTCGCATTTCGGTGTGATGCTTTGGTTAGTTATTCCTGCATTGGTCGTTGCTTTTATTTACAGTCTAAGTGACTTTGTATTTTGGCAGTTTGCAATCAATATCTGTGTGCTCTTAGTCTGTTTTGGTTGTGCAAAATATCGCAAGCTTTATAAAGGCTATTTAAATGCGCTGACCAGAGGTGATAACGAAGCGGCTACGCTTTATGCGTTACAAATGGGGCAAGACAAATTAGAAGATGAGCCGGGCGGCGAGACGTTTGGTCAGACGCTTTCGTGGATCAACTTTCAACATTACTGCGGAGTTATTTTTTGGTTTGTGGCGTTGGGCGCACCGGGTGCTGTGCTATATGCGATGGTAAGGCAAATTGTGCATTGGCATCATGAGCAAGAAAATCCGCCGCTACAGCATGTGTTTGAGCAGTTTTGTCGGTTATTTTATTGGCTAAATTGGCTTCCGGCACGGATCGCAAGCTTTGGTTTTTTGATCATTGGTAACTTTAGTAAAGGTACATCAAGTTGGTTGAAGTATGTGCTAGATTTTAAAACCACAAATCGTCAAATCGTCACAAGCACTGCACTTGCGGCTGAGCAAATTGAACAGCAGTTTTTAGGTTGTACCTTTGAAGCAAGCTGTATGATGCGCCTCGTGAAGCGCAATATTTTGTTTTATCTCGTGATTATTGCTGTATTAACCTTATTTGGTTGGGTGGAGTAGCCCTAGCTGCAAATCACACCTACCTTTATAACAATGCTCCATATACCGTAAGCGTATAGGGAGCATTTGAAATCAGTGTTTAAAGTTGGTCTCTAACCAGCGTTTTTTCTGCTCTTCCATTTTGGTAACAAGCGGCGCATCAAAGCCCATATTTCGAATCACATAATCCGTAACGTCTATCAAATCACACACCCCAGTTACTGACCAAAGCGCTTCTTCTAGGTCTTTTGCTTTGTGGATTGCATAGTGGCTTACATAGCGCAGCTCATTCGCAAGATAATCCATATCTGGGCGGCCGGTTTTTGATACATAGAGCTGATAGACGAAGAGTAAGTCGTTGCGCAGTGCTTTTTTAGCATACAAGTACAAACTGTCAATAGACTCATCATGAGCGATAACTTGCGCACCAACCGCCTCATGTTGATTGGTTTGGTTTGGATTGAACTTAATAAACACCAAGTATTTAAGCGGTTTATCTTGTCGCGATTTCGCCTTTAGAATTTCTGTTAGCTTTTCTTCGACGAAACGCTCAGGGAAAATCGCCTTGGCGTCCAAAGTGTTATCGTCATTATCACTAAACGAATGCAATAAGTGGTGAAGGGATGTCGGGTAAAGCCCCTGTCCAATTGCTCCCACCGCATTATGTGAGGTCTCTTTGTGTAAATAAAGTGGAAACTGACAAACGGATTTAGTCACCATGTTACGCAGTGCAAGTGATAGTCCCGGTACCTTTGGTGCTTCATCACAAGCAACTAGCTTGTCTTTATTACTCTCAATAAGGGCTTTAAAGAACCCCATGGCAGAATGGTCGAGTTGACCTATTTTCTGCACTTTCAAGTTAATGATAGTTTTAGTTTTATTGACCATCATCACTTCATAGCGCAAATTCGTTAAATTATGCTGCTTCGTCAATTTTTGTAAATCAACTAAGTCCAAATGTATCGAGTCACCTTTATTAAGCGGCATTTCTTGGCCGCACTCTATTTGTAAACCCATGACAGAAAAATCACGGGTAACGCAGTTGAAAGTGCCTTGACCATCAATATGAACGACGACATTGGTTTTATAAAGATAGCGCCTGTGTGCACGCAAGTTAACGTATTCTAACGCAACCACCTCAAGTGGCGGGGGGGTGGCTGATTTGCCGTGACCGAACTTCTTTAATTGATTAACTAAGCTTTGTTCATAACTTAGACGTTGGAATCGCTCAGTGATAGACGGGTTTCCGATATCTGTCAGTAACATGAGATATTTTACGTCTTGGATAAAGCCTTGCACCCTTGGCGTGGGGCGTTTATTTAGCTTTTCGACATTTTTACCTGCACTTGCAGGAAGCGAAAGTGGGATAAAGGCGTCTTCATGGTGACTTGGCATCAACTGAACTTTAAACGTGCGCCAGCTGTCTTTTTGGCTGCCAAAGGCAAAAAACAGATCGTTTAGCTGCTGCATTTCTTCCAGCTCAAAGTCAAAGGCTGAGTAAAAGTACATTTTACCTTGACTAGAGTGAGTAAACACATGGCATACCGCTTCTTTTACCGCGCCACAAAGCGTTAGCAGTCGCTGCATTCGTTTTTGGTTGAAGACGGAATATAGGCTTGATTGCTTTCTTTCGTCTTCAAAGTAGTAATTGATGTAAGCGTTATTTTCGTTGGTAAGCACCATGCTTGGATAAAGTTGTTTTTGTTTCTCACTGATGAAAACAAACAAAGAGCAGACCCGTGGTAGATAGTATTGCTCATAGCCCTTACAAACAACGGCGTCCAGAGTGTTGTCGAGATTTATTTTATAACGGCGCTTATTACCGTGAATAAAGCTATTTAAAAAGTCATCAAACCCTTGGTTTTTCTCGATAAATGTACGTTTTAAGCGAACTTGATTATATTCAATCGTACCCGGTTCTACGGCGACGACTTCATACTGAATACCTTCTTTCAAGCCAAGTTCAAAGTCTTGCTCGAGACCCACCAAGCGGATCGAAATGATTTGTCCGGGATCTACTTGCTGATTGGTCGGTAATTTTATTTTAGCGCCGCTGAGGGAAATATCGGAGGTAGTAGCGGAAACCTTAGGACGATTTTTTGCCAGTTCCACTGTGATCTTAATGGAGTAATTCATGCGCTCTTCAGAGCGACTTTCGTATGACGCGAAACGAACGAGTTTAGTGTAGTTATGATTGACCGCGTCCTTTTCTACCTCTTCTTCGCGTGCTTGGGCCTGCTTTTGCATGACCTTATAATTATTGTCGGTACTCATTACGGATTCGTAAACTGCAAGGGTATAACCCCCGTGTTTAGCGACTTCTCGCTCGAATACCTCAATGGCCAAGTCATCCATAAAATGCTGTTTGCCTTCATATTCATAAGGCTTAACTTGACCTGCGACTTGTCCTCTGAGGTCAATAAATCGTGCCACGGGCTGAGATAGCCGCGACATTTCCATTTTTAATAGAAATTGGTCCGGCTTGGACAGGTCCGCAGTACGTTGCTTAAATATGCGATCAAAAGCCGGATCGCCAAGATCCAGTTTTAAATCCTCAATTAAGCTTTGATATTTTTGTAATCTATCTTCAGGCATAAACAGTTTTACACGCGCTCATTTTATGTGACCAGTTGGGTCACCGCCAATATTATGTCAACATTGGCGCTTTATTAGTTTATTCTTAACCTATTATTGTGTTTAAGCAAGATATATACCTGTAATTTATGGCAAAAAAGAAAACAGCATTTGTATGTAGCGATTGTGGTGCCGAATTCGCGCGTTGGCAAGGCCAATGCTCGGAGTGTAAGGCATGGAATACCGTAACGGAGTTTCGCGTTCCGTCAGCAAAATCGGTCCCTCAAGGCGGTTCAACGTCAGGCTATGCCGGCCTTGTTGAAGCTAAAGTACAAACCTTAGATGAAGTTAACCTAGAGCAGTTACCGCGATTTTCAACTGGCTTTAAAGAGTTTGACCGTGTCCTTGGTGGTGGAGTTGTACCGGGAAGTGCAATATTAATCGGTGGTAGCCCCGGCGCTGGTAAGAGTACGGTGCTGCTGCAAACCATGTGTCGCCTTGCCGAAACCATGAACACTTTGTATGTCACCGGTGAAGAGTCGCTGCAACAAGTTGCCATGCGTGCGACACGATTGGGGCTGCCTACAAATAAGTTAAAAACACTCGCAGAAACCAATGTTGAGACGATTTGCCAGCTCGCACTTCGTGAAAAACCAAGCATTATGGTCATCGATTCGATTCAAGTAATGCATATGAGTGATATCCAATCGGCACCCGGGTCGGTTTCTCAAGTACGTGAAAGCGCTGCTTATTTGACGCGTTTTGCCAAAACCAATCAGGTTGCCATTATCATGGTGGGGCATGTAACTAAAGATGGTACACTGGCTGGCCCTAAGGTGCTGGAGCATTGTATTGACTGCTCTATTTTACTGGAAGGCAGTGCCGACAGCCGCTTTAGAACATTGCGTGGCAATAAAAACCGTTTTGGTGCCGTAAACGAGTTAGGTGTGTTTGCTATGACAAGCCAAGGTCTAAAGGAAGTAAACAATCCTTCGGCCATTTTCTTAAATCGTGGTGAAGCGCAAACACCAGGCTCATTAGTTATGGTTATTTGGGAAGGCACGCGGCCACTCCTTGTGGAAGTCCAAGCGCTAGTCGACTATTCACAGCTCGCCAACCCGCGTCGCGTCACTGTTGGTTTGGAACAAAATCGCCTAGCCATGCTACTTGCGGTACTGCATCGTCACGGTGGTTTGCAGGTGTCGGATCAAGATGTGTTTGTAAACGTCGTAGGCGGTGTCAAAGTGACCGAAACCAGTGCTGATTTAGCCTTGATAGCCGCACTGGTTTCAAGCTTTAAAAACCAAACCTTAGACAGGCAGCTGGTGGTATTTGGTGAGGTGGGGTTAGGAGGTGAGATCCGCCCGGTGCCAAGTGGGCAAGAGCGATTGCGTGAAGCATCTAAGCATGGATTTACAAGAGCAATTGTACCAAAAGCAAATAAACCAAAAGAAAATATTGAAGGGATGGAAATTGTTGCCGTCTCTAGCCTCAGCGAAGCGCTTGAGGCACTTTTTTAAATAATGGAGTGAAATATGAATAAGTCCACATTAGCAGTTGCCGTTGTGGTACTAGCGGGCGCAGGGTATGTTGGCGCCAACTATTATGTAAATGAGCAAGTGAAGCAAGAAATCACCAAGCAAATAGAAAACTTCGAACAAGACAGTGGCCTTACGGTGAGTTTTGCAAACAGCTCTGTTGATTTGTTTACCCGTGGTGTAGAAATTACCGACCTAACAATTTCACATGCCGATGAAAATATTCCCATATTTACCATTGAGAAGTTAAATGTTGTGGGTTACGAGCAAGACAAAATCAGCCCCTATACCGAGCTTGACCTAGTCGGTTTAAAATTAGCAAAAGAAGCTGAAGAGTTTACCCAAGGGATGTCGCCGGAGCTGGTGAATGCAACGTACCATTTGAATACAAGTCTCGCTTATGATGAAGCATCTGGCGCCAGCGAGTTTACATTCGCATCTTCTGCAGAAGGCATTGCAAAGAGCTCTTTTAATGCTGCGCTTGGAAACAGTAAGGCCCTTATGGATGCTTCATTAGCGGCATCAAAAATTCAAAGTGATACACCAAACCTTGAACAAGAGCTTCAAGTGCAGTCGCAAATGATGGCGGCAATGCAATCGCTCGAATTAAAATCGCTGGCTGTTAATATTGACAATGCAGGCAGCTTACCTCAGTTACTTGAGTCTGAAATTGCTCAGCAGGGTATGAGCAAGGCTGACTTTCAGGCGATTGTTGCCCAGCAACTACAAATGATGATGCTACCTGCTGAAATTCAAACGGCTGTGAATGACTTTGCCAATGGAATGGAGTCACTTTCTATATCTGTTTCGATACCACAAAGTCAAAGTATGATGGCTCTGGGGCAGCAATTATCTATGGCTATGGCGCAAAATCCAGAAACACTGTCGGAACTTATCGAGATCAACGCGAGCGGTAAGTAAAGCTAATCCAGCATGGTTAAAGGGATTTTGGGCTTGCTCCTAAATCCCTTCATCTCTCATAAGCCCACTCATTCGCAATATTAGTTTTACCAAATTGGTGAAATCTAAAGCAGCCTTGAGGTTGATCATACAATTCGTTGGAGTTGCAAAGGCTGCGGTGGTAGCATTGGAGTATCAATTGCTTGGGAATGTATTTATGAGCGAATTCAAAGACTACCAGCAAGCTCAATTGCTATTAGAAAAACACGAATTATTTATTGCCCCCGCCGAAGTTCACGGCACCATTTCTGGGCTATTGGCCTGTGGTCTGAATATCGAAGATTCAGAGTATTTAGGGCTATTGAGCGACGTATTCAACGACGGTCAAAAATTTTCAGCGCCAATTAGAGAATTTTGCATCGATTTATATAAGCAAGTTGCCGAGCACTTCAACGACGGCGAGTTCCAGTTTGAACTATATTTACCGCCAGAAGATGAGTCATTACATGACCAAGCTAATGCACTGATTGCTTGGGTATCAGGCTTTTTACTTGGCTTTGGTTTAAAGCAAAAAGATTACGGTAAGTTATCTGCTGATGTTAAAGAAGTGATTAACGACTTTAGCGAAATAACTAAGCTTGATACTGGTTTTGAAGACAGCAATGACGATAAAGAAGCACTGCTCGAAGTGGTAGAATATGTGCGTGTTTCTACACTGCTATGCTTTGCCGAGATGGGTAAAGAACCCCAGTCCGTTAGCACATCAAAGACGATACATTAATATGATAAAAAACAGCGAGTTTGTAGCACGCCGTGCGCGTCTTATTGCGGCATTAGATAACAACGCCGTAGCGATTATTCCTGCGGCCGTAGAGTTAACCCGTAGCCGCGACACTGAATTTCCATTTCGCCAAGATAGCGACTTTTTTTACCTCACAGGCTTTAAAGAGCCTGATGCGGTTTTAGTATTAACAAAAGACCGTGAGGGTAATGGTCAGTCTACGTTGTTCTGTCGTAATAAAGATAAGGTTGCTGAGATTTGGCATGGTCGCCGTATGGGCTATGAGCAAGCTAAATCGCAACTTGAACTTGACCAAACCTTTGCGCTGAGTGACTTAGACGACGAGCTATTAAATCTCGTGAATGGTCGCAAGATATTATTCTACGGACAAGGCACATATAACGCCTTTGATGATAAGGTTTGGCAGTTACTAAGTACATTGCGTGGCGCACCGAAAAAGGGCTATCGTGCCCCTGAGATCATCAAAGATATTCGCCCACTCGTCCATGAAATGCGCTTATTTAAATCGGATGCTGAAATCGCCATCATGCGCGAAGCGGGCAGAATTAGTGCTGAGGCGCACAAACGCGCCATGCAGTTTGCAAAGCCGGGCGCAACGGAATATCAGCTTGAAGCCGAAATTCATCATCATTATGCAATGAACGGTGCGCGTCACCCAGCCTATGGAACCATTGTTGGCAGCGGCATCAATGCGACGATTTTACACTATACCGACAACTGTGATGCGCTACAGGACGGCGACTTAGTACTGATTGATTCGGGTTGTGAACTTGAAGGCTATGCGGCTGATATAACTCGCACTTTCCCTGTAAACGGCCAGTTTACTGATGCGCAGCGCAAGATTTATGAGTTGGTATTGGCGGCGCAAAATGCGGCCTTTGGTGAAGTAAAACCGGGTGGTACGTTAGTTAAAGCGAATCAAGTGGCGATGACTGTATTGACTCAAGGGCTAGTTGATTTGGGCATTCTTGCGGGCGACGTTAATGAACTCGTAGAGGCACAGGCATGCAAAGCATTTTACATGCATGGTTTAGGTCATTGGCTAGGTCTTGATGTTCACGATGTCGGTGAATACAAGTTAGATGAAGCGGATCGCCCATTTGAACCTGGCATGGTACTTACCATTGAGCCGGGTCTGTATTTTGACGAAGATGCGCAAGTTCCTGACGAGTATAAAGGAATTGGCATTCGTATCGAAGATGATCTGTTGGTCACCGAGTCAGGTTATGAAAATTTAACCGCACTGGTGCCAAAAACCATCGCAGAAATAGAAGCATTAATGAATAACTAGTGGACACTTTGCGTGCAACAGTTTGATGTCGTCGTGGTTGGTGGTGGTATGGCAGGAGCCAGCGCCGCCATCGCCATAAAAAAAGTCTCTCCGCAGGCAAAGATTGCGGTTATTGAAGCCTTTGCGCCAAAAGGTAAACAGCATCCAAGTTTTGACGACCGTAGTATTGCGCTTGCTGCGCAATCGGTCGCATTTTTGGGCGAGCTAAATCTATTTAATCCCGAGTGGCAGTACGTTGAGCCAATCACACAAGTGAATGTTTCAGACAGAGGTCACTTCGGTAAAGCGTGGATAAACCCTGAAGACTACAACCAAAAAGCGTTAGGCTATGTAGTTGAAGTCAATCCCTATGGCAGCTTTTTACACGAGCAGTTGAGCAATCTTGATATTGCACTGTTTTGCCCAAACCAAGTGGCGCATATACATCAACAACCAGAACAGGTTGAACTGACCCTCGATAATGGTGAGCAATTACAAAGCCGATTATTGGTTGTTGCGGATGGCGCGCAATCTCCCACGCGGGCTAAGCTCAATATCGGCTTTGATAGCATAGGCTACGAGCAAGGCGCATTGATTGCCAATGTGCAAATCGACACGGCTCATGGTGGTCAGGCGTTCGAGCGTTTTACCAAACATGGCCCGATGGCGCTGCTGCCAATGAGTGATAATCGTTATTCGCTGGTGTGGTGTATGCCAAATGAACACCTTAGCGAGTTTGAAGCGATGACAGCACACGAGTTTTTAGCTGCATTGCAGCAAGCCTTTGGTTATCGCGCCGGGCGCTTTGTGCAAGTGGGTATGAGAGCAAGCTATCCGCTAGTGCTTGGGCGAGTAGAGCAACTCACTCATCATCGCGTGGTGGTGATTGGCAATGCGGCGCATGCCATTCATCCCATTGCAGGACAGGGCTTTAATTTAGGTCTACGAGATATTCAAGTCCTAACCTCACAATGTCAGGCGAACGTGCTTGATGAGTGGGGAAGTTTTCAATTTACGCGTGCTTATCAACTGGCGCGAGCGCAAGATATTAATACGGTGATGACATTAACCGATGCGCTCGTTCGACTATTTTCAAACTCATCAAGAACCTTAGCCTTAGGCCGTAGTTTAGGTCTACTCACCATGGCGCTGTCCAAAACAGCAAGGGCGCCGTTGGCCAAGCAATTGATGGGATATAAAGGATAAAGGAGTTGGCATGCAACAAGTTCAAGTTTGTATTGTTGGTGGTGGATGTGTTGGTTTAACGCTGGCGCTAGGGCTTGCGCAGCAAAATATCTCGGTATTAGTGCTAGACAGTGGTGAAAAGCCAACACCATTGGCACAAGAATACAGCGCACGCGTGAGCGCGATAAGCGCTGCAAGTCAGGCTTTATTTGAGCGCTTGGGCGTGTGGTCTGATATTAAAGCGCAGCGCGCCGCAGCATATACTCGTATGGATGTACGCGATAAAGACAGCTTTGGTAAAATTGCCTTTGATAATGTCTCGTTAGACTTACCTGAGCTTGGTCACATCATTGAAAACGACGCCATTCGCTATGCCTTGTTAACAGCACTCGAAGCACAGCAATCGGCCAAGCTGATGTGGAACACAAAATACCAAAGCTTGCACCAAACAGACACCGATGTGCTGTTAACCTTAGCGACTGGTGAACCTGTGATGGCGAAACTAGTGGTGGCGGCTGATGGCGCACGTTCTGCTATTCGCCAGCAGTTTAATATGCCAATCACGTATTGGGATTATGACCACCATGCGCTGGTTGCAACGATAAAAACCGCAGCGCCACATGATGCAACGGCAAGACAAGTGTTCCTCCCTGATGGACCGCTGGCCTTTTTGCCGCTTGATGACCCATATACCCATTCAATTGTATGGTCTACCGCACCGGATAAAGCAAAGCAGCTACAAGCCATGCCGATAGAGGCGTTTAATAAAGCGTTGAGTGCTGCAATTGATATGCAGTGCGGCGTGTGTGAATTGATTAGCGAAAGACATGTTTTTCCATTGACCATGCGCTATGCAAAACAATGGGGGCAAGGGCGCATCGTTTTAATGGGCGACGCGGCACATACCATTCACCCGCTTGCAGGTCTTGGCATGAATTTAGGGCTAAAAGACGCTGCCTATTTGATCACCTTGTTATCAGCACCGCAAGAGCAATTTGCCAGCACACGGATACTGCGCCAATATGAGCGCAGCAGAAAAGCAGATGCTCAAAAGCATATTGCCATGATGCAAGGACTTAAAGAGCTGTTTGAAGGCAATCACCCGTTGAAAAAGCTAGTACGTGGCGTAGGCCTGAGTTTGGTCGACAACCTCGGCCCAATCAAACACCTGTTCGCCAAAGAAGCGATAGGCGGTAAATAAAAAGATCGCCGCGTAAAGCGGATCCCACAGAGGTTTTATATTGCTGGTAGGAGCGATTTTACATCGCGATCTTTTCTTAAATCAGCATCGTCGCGTAAAGGACCTCCCACAAAGGTTTTATATCGTTGGTAGGAGCGGGTTCACCCGCGATCATTTCAACAATCTCGCCGCGTAAAGCGGCTTCCACAGAGATTTTGTGTTGCTGGTAGGAGCGATTTTACATCGCGATCTTTTCCTAAAACAGGTATCACCAACTTTATAAATCCCCAATCCCATTACTTAAATAAATACAATTCCAATAAGGATAATCACCAACCCTGCCCGAAGCGGGTTTGCAACTATGTATCTTGCTTGGTTTCTTAACATAGTGTTATGCAAAATACAGGTGTCATAAAAATCCTTTTGCCATAGCTGCCGAATGTTCATTGTTCTTAGCTTAGTTGCCGTTCTTCCTTTTAAAGACCGAATGGCATCAGACAAAGAACACACATCCATTAGTTGAAACAGGAGATGTAAATGATCTGGCATCAGTGTGTAGGCAATTAATTTGATAAAGTTATCCTGCTCAAGGTGATAAATTTCGCGAATAACAACTTGATTGACTGCGAGGTTATTAAAAACAGCTATTTTGTTTTTACAGCAAATGGTGATTGCATAGTATTGACCAGCCGATGAAACTCGGCCTTTCCTTAAACGGCAGCTATGTGGCATGACTCCCTCCTTGAGTTCATTAATAAGTGCTCACGTAAGTATAGGACAAGATCGCCGCGTAAAGCGGCTCCCACAGAGATTTTATATTGCTGGTAGGAGCGGGTTCACCCCGCGATCATTGCAACAATCTCGCCGCATAAAGCGGCTCCCACAAAGGTTTTATATCGTTGGTAGGAGCGGGTTCACCCCGCGATCTTTTAACCTAACCTCAATGCGATAAACTCAGCGAGTTTATCTACGGCGTGGGCGGATTCTTGGGTGTTTTTGACAAGGCTGATACCGATTTGACCGAGTTCGGGTAATATTTGGGTTTGGGTCTGATAAGGCAGCTCTGCTGGCACGGTGCTTTTGGCTAGCACAGTGATCCCGAGTCCCTCTTTTAAAGCGGCGGTAAGGCCAGTTAAGTCGGCGTTGCTATATACGATACGGTATTGTAATCCAGCTTGCTGCAGCGCCTCGATAGCGCGGCGGCGATAAATACAGCCCTCCGGGGCGGTGACTAAAGTGACAACCGAATGCTGCGCAAGCGATAAATCGCCAACCCAGACCAGTTGGTCTTGCATAAACACCGGGTACTTGGATGAGCTAAGCTCTTCATTAAGCGCTAGCACCAAATCAAACTGGTCTTGCCTTACTACAGAAAGTAAGTGTTTACTCAATCTTGATTTAACTTCCAGCGCCACATCAGGATATAAAGAAACGAAATCGCCAATAATCGAGGGTAAGATCCTCGCTGCAAATTCGCTGGGAATGCCCAAACGCACTCGGCCTGTCACACTCTCAGAGGTAAATTGCTGAATAATTGCATCGTTCTGCTGCAGCATTTGTTTGACAGCTCTTAAGCAGTTGACACTGAATATATTGCAATCTTGAAGGCTAAAAGTTAAGTATTCTAAGGAGTGAAATATGTTATGTATGAAGACATAGTATCTTTAAGGGGTATCAGTTACGGTTGTCAGGTGGCTAATAAATATTCATGAGTATGAGGTTGCTCTGAGCGAAAAGTACCGTGTAGCAACAGAACTAGTAGATAAAGTTAATGTTAAGTTTGGCTTGATGTAGCTCCGTTAGTTTGAGTATCAAAATGTTAATACTCAGGGTCGACTAATGGCAAAATTTTCGTCTTGTTATCGATAGGGTGTTAACGGTTCAAAATATATTACTTGGTCAAGATAATTCGTATTATTAACATGTTATAGAGTAATTATAGAATGGTTATTTTTGCTCGCTTGGATTTGGAATCTTATTTTTAAGTTATAACTGTTTGTTTTTCCGTGTTTTATTTTTAAATGTGGTTATCATTTTTAAAGTTGTAGTATTGTACAGAGAGACTTTGCTGCTATAACTTTATTTTAATAAATGGTAGATAAAAGGTAATGATATGAAAGAATTAAACACAAACGAAATTCAAGAAGTAAATGGTGCTATTTGGGCTAATGTTGTAGGCGCTGTAGTTGGAGCTATAGGTGGAGGGTTAGCAGCGATAACAGCTAAAGGAAATCAAGCGACTGGATCTGATATACTTGGAGGTGCTGTTGCCGGAGGAGTGGCGGGAGCGGTAAGTCCAGTTAGCTCAGTTGGGCGAGCAGTTGCCACTATAGGTGGAGCTGCTGCTGGTGGGGGAGCAGCTGGTGATTTGGGTCGCCACTCTGATCGTTGGATGTTCCAGACATTCAGTAGAGCTTATTGATTAATAAGAGGTTGGGGTAATTAGCAAGCACTTTTTAGTTGTGCCTCGCCCAACGCTCAGTTTAATTTAGGGTGTATTAAACTATAGGTGTCTGGTGTTTTTAGCCATACACCTTTTTAAAGGTAGGTATTTATGATGAGTGAAGTAACTTTTATAATTGTCAAATTGATGTTTTTAGCTGTAATTCTTTTTGGCTTTAAAAAGCTATATAAATGCAGCCTTTTCGGGCCTTGGCCTTTTCCAGATGACTTCTATGGGAATTTCAAAATTTTCTTAATTATCTTCTGCAGTTTGGTACTTGCTACAATCAGTACTCATGCTGTTGAATTTCTTTATGAGCTTGCCTGAGATTGTGATCAACCTAACCTCAATGCAATAAACTCTGCGAGTTTATCTACGGCGTGGGCGGATTCTTGGGTGTTTTTGACAAGGCTGATACCGATTTGACCGAGTTCGGGTAATATTTGGGTTTGGGTCTGATAAGGCAGCTCTGCTGGCACGGTGCTTTTGGCTAGCACAGTGATCCCGAGTCCCTCTTTTAAAGCGGCGGTAAGGCCAGTTAAGTCGGCGTTGCTATATACGATACGGTATTGTAATCCAGCTTGCTGCAGCGCCTCGATAGCGCGGCGGCGATAAATACAGCCCTCCGGGGCGGTGACTAAAGTGACAACCGAATGCTGCGCAAGCGATAAATCGCCAACCCAGACCAGTTGGTCTTGCATAAACACCGGGTACTTGGATGAGCTAAGCTCTTCATTAAGCGCTAGCACCAAATCAAACTGGTCTTGCCTTACTACAGAAAGTAAGTGTTTACTCAATCTTGATTTAACTTCCAGCGCCACATCAGGATATAAAGAAACGAAATCGCCAATAATCGAGGGTAAGATCCTCGCTGCAAATTCGCTGGGAATGCCCAAACGCACTCGGCCTGTCACACTCTCAGAGGTAAATTGTTGAATAATTGCATCGTTCTGCTGCAACATTTGTTTGGCTAGGGGCAAAAGTAGCTCACCATATTGATTCAATACCTGTCTTTGACCCTGCTTTTTAAACAGCTTGCAACCTAGCATGTCTTCTAAGCGTTTGATTTGCAAGCTAACAGCAGGCTGAGATAAGCCAAGCAACTCACCCGCCTTGGCAAAGCCACCGACATCAACCACAGTGACCAGCGTTCTTAATCCATCAATTGATAAGTTTTTCATATAAGGAAATGCAATTTATAAAACCCAAGTACATTAATATTATTTATCAATTGATAAGTAAATACAATTTGTTGTTGAGTTTGCGCATCCTTATACTTTTGCTCATCGAAATTTCACTAAGGTAGTGCCATGAGCGTCACGCCAATTATCTTTGCAAAGCACCGTCAGGGCAGTGTTCCGGCGCAAAACCATTACATGCCAACTGATGCTGTTGTTGTACTTGATTTCAGCGGCTTTGAGACCACGCCTTTCTTAAGCCAAATTCTTGCACTTAACTTGAATAAGTTAATGGCACCTGGCTTGGGTTTTCAAGGCAAACTAGACAGTGGCGAAAATTTCGCCGTGTACTATTTTAGTGAAACGGCTTACCGTTTTGTTGCAAGTGAAAGTGCAGCCGCTGAGCTGGTAACACTGATTGATAGCCATGCTGACGAGTTTGATATTGAACTGGTTCGCCGTCATGATTTAGTTGCCGCCACCATAAGCGGTGAGCTTGCGTTTGAGCGTTTAGTCAGTGACTTTACGTTAACGCCAGGCCTTAGGATCTCAGATAAAAATGCCTGCTATGGCAAGCAAAGCGGTGAAGTATTTATTACGACCTTGCTGGTGGACGAACAGCAACAGTATCAGTTGATTGCGCAAGCTGCTGTGTTAGATAAGTGGCAAACGACGCTCACTGACGCTGGTTTTAAACTCGTTTCATAAATTCCGTGCAGTTATCGTAAGCGCGATAACAATAACCCCCTCAGCGCCAACCGATGGCGGCTGAGTAAAAAAGTGAAGGATAAGTATGACTTCTAAAACAGTACTACACGCGAAGCACCTAGAAGCTGGCGCGAAAATGGTAGACTTCCACGGTTGGGAAATGCCAATCAATTATGGCTCACAAATTGAGGAGCACCACGCGGTGCGTACTGACGCGGGCATGTTTGACGTTTCACACATGACGATTGTTGATATCGAAGGTGTAGACGCAAAAGCATTTTTACAAAAGCTTGTTGCAAACGATGTAGCTAAGCTTACTGTGGCTGGTAAGGCGCTATACACAGGCATGCTAAACGAGCAGGGCGGTGTAATTGATGACCTTATCATTTACTTCTTCACTGAAACGCAATATCGCCTAGTAGTTAACTCTGCAACACGCGAAAAAGACCTTGCACATATCGGTGCGGTAGCAGCAGATTTTGAAGTGACAGTTACTGAGCGTCCTGAGTACGCGATGATTGCGGTACAAGGTCCAAACGCAAAAGCAAAAACAGCAACTATCCTAGATGAACAACAACAAGCGGCTGTTGAAGGCATGAAGCCATTCTTTGGTGTGCAAGCTGGCGACCTATTTATCGCAACAACGGGCTACACTGGTGAAGAGGGTTATGAGATCGTAGTACACAACGATGGTGCGGCGGACTTATGGCAAAAATTATTAGACGCAGGTGTGCGTCCAGCTGGCCTAGGTGCACGTGATACGCTACGTTTAGAAGCGGGCATGAACCTTTACGGCTCAGACATGGACGAGACGGTGTCTCCACTTGCAGCGAACATGGCATGGACAATTGCATGGGAGCCAGAGGGGCGTGACTTTATCGGTCGTGCAGCTATCACTAAACAACGTGCTGAGCAAAGCACTGATAAGCTGGTAGGTTTAGTCCTAGAAAGCAAAGGCGTATTACGTGGTGGTTCTAAAGTTATCGTAGAAGGTGGCGAAGGTGTTATTACTTCTGGTACATTCTCACCAACTTTAGGCTTCAGTGTAGCGCTTGCGCGTGTACCTCGTTCAATTGGCGAGACTGCACAAGTTGAAATGCGTAAGAAGCTAGTTGATGTTAAAGTAGTTAAGCCAAGCTTCGTTCGTAACGGCAAGTCAATTATCTAGTTTTTATAGATACTAAATAGAATAACATTGATGTCGCTCACGGGGTGACATCGCAACCGACCAAAGGAACAAAAAAATGAGCAACATTCCTAGCGAGTTAAAGTACGCTACTTCACACGAGTGGGTTCGCGCTGAAGGCAATGGCGAGTACACAGTAGGTATCACTGAGCACGCACAAGAACTTCTAGGCGACATGGTATTCGTTGAATTACCAGAAGTAGACGATGAAGTTGACGCGGGTGAAGACTGCGCAGTTGCTGAGTCTGTAAAAGCAGCATCAGACATCTACGCACCAATCGGCGGTACTATCATTGCGGTAAACGAAGACCTAGAAGATGCGCCTGAAACTGTAAACAACGATGCTTACGGCGACGGTTGGTTGTTCCGTATTAAAGCGTCTGATGAGTCTGAGCTAGATAACCTACTAGACGCTGAAGGCTACGCAAATTCAATCGACGAAGACTAATTTGTTGATAGTAATAAAAGCCCCTTTTTAGGGGCTTTTATTGTTGCTTTTTGGGCAAGGGTGCTTGCTCAAGGTATGACGAGATCATGCCAACGTTTTTAGAATACTGCCGTTACCAAGGTATCTCATTTAGATAAAAACAGTATTCACCTTTTTCATTTGGATCATAGGAACCTGGACTAATGTCAAACGCCAAATCTCTTGAACAGTTAGAGCAAAAGCAAGATTTTATCCGCCGCCATATCGGGCCAAGCCCAGCACAGGTGAGCGAGATGCTAAGCGCTCTTGGAGTATCTAGTGTTGAAGAGCTGATCGGTCAAACTGTACCTGCTTCAATTCGTTTAGAAGAGGGCTTACAGATCGGTGAAAGCCGCACAGAAGTGGAAACCCTAAGTTACCTGAAGTCAGTAGCAAGCAAAAACAAGGTTTTCAAATCTTATATCGGTCAAGGCTACCACCCAACTCACGTACCTAATGTTATTTTACGTAACGTACTTGAGAATCCGGGTTGGTACACGGCTTACACCCCTTATCAGCCAGAGATTGCGCAAGGTCGCTTGGAATCACTACTTAACTTCCAAACGCTGACTATGGACATTACCGGCCTAGACTTAGCCAGTGCATCACTACTTGACGAATCCACCGCAGCGGCAGAAGCAATGGCGCTTGCAAAACGTGTATCTAAAGCGAAAAAAGCAAACATCTTCTTTATTGCCGACGACGTACACGTACAAACTATCGACGTAGTATCTACGCGTGCTGAGCAGTTTGGCTTTGAAGTAGTAGTAGGCCCTGCTAGCGACGCTGCTAACCACGAGATTTTTGGTGCGTTATTCCAGTATCCTTCAACATCAGGTGAAGTGGTTGACGTTACTGACCTAATCGCACAAGTACAAGACAAAAAAGCGATTGCCTGTGTTGCCGCAGACATCATGAGTTTAATGCTACTTAAAGCACCAGGTAAACTAGGCGCAGACGTAGTGCTTGGTTCTGCACAGCGTTTTGGTGTACCTATGGGTTACGGCGGTCCACACGCGGCATTCTTTGCCACGCGTGATGCTTACAAGCGTTCACTACCAGGCCGTATTATTGGTGTGTCTAAAGACCGTTTAGGTAACGACGCGCTACGTATGGCGATGCAAACACGTGAACAGCATATCCGCCGTGAAAAAGCGAACTCAAACATCTGTACTGCACAGGTGTTACTTGCGAACATGGCTGCGTTTTACGCGGTTTACCATGGTCCTCAAGGTCTTAAGATCATCGCTGAGCGTATTAATCGTCTTGCAAGCATTCTTGCAACGGGTCTTAAAGCAAAAGGCGTGGCACTTAAGCACGATACGTGGTTTGACACTATTACTGTTAAAGCGGACGACGCTGACAAGCAAGCGGTTGTGGCGCGTGCCGTAGCAAAAGGCGTGAACTTTGCCCTTAACCACAACGGCGAATACTCAATTGCAGTAAACGAAACCACAACGCGTGCGGACGTAGCTGAGCTATTTGACATCATTTTAGGCGACGACCACGGCCTAAATGTAGATGCGCTAGACGCACAAGTATCAGGCGAGAACATCACAGGTATTCCTGCAAGCCTAGTGCGCGACGACGAAATTTTAACGCATGCTAACTTCAACAGCTATCACAGCGAAACTGAGATGCTGCGTTATATCAAGCGTCTTGAAAACAAAGATTTAGCACTAAACCACTCAATGATCTCATTGGGCTCGTGTACCATGAAGCTAAACGCAACCGCTGAAATGATCCCAGTGACTTGGCCTGAGTTTGCAGAGCTACACCCGTTCTGCCCAATCGATCAAGCACAAGGTTACAAGATCATGATGACTGAGCTGCATGACTGGCTTGTGAACATCACAGGTTACGACGCAGTATCACTACAGCCAAACTCAGGTGCACAAGGTGAATACGCAGGTCTTATCGCGATCCGTAAGTACCATGAGTCTCGCGGTGAAGGCCACCGTAACATCTGTTTGATCCCCAGTTCAGCGCACGGCACAAACCCAGCGTCTGCACAAATGGCAAGCATGAAAGTGGTTGTGGTTGACTGTGATAAAAACGGTAACATCGATATGGAAGACCTACGCGCGAAAGCCGCAGACGTAGCTGAAAACCTATCGTGCATCATGGTCACTTACCCGTCTACACACGGTGTGTACGAAGAATCTATCCGTGAAGTATGCGACATCGTGCACCAGCACGGCGGCCAAGTATACATGGACGGCGCAAACATGAACGCGCAGGTTGGGGTAACTAGCCCAGGTTCAATCGGCTCTGACGTATCACATTTAAACTTACACAAAACATTCTGTATTCCACACGGTGGCGGTGGCCCAGGTGTTGGTCCTATCGGTGTTAAATCGCATCTAGCGCCATTTATGCCTAACCACAGCGTGATCAACGTAGAAGGCACAAACGTAGGTAACGGCGCGGTTTCTGCGGCACCTTACGGCTCTGCTGCAATTCTACCTATCTCGTGGGCATACATCGCGATGATGGGCAGCGAAGGCCTCAAACAAGCAACAGAAATGGCAATCGTGAACGCTAACTACCTAACGGCTAAGTTGAGCGAGCACTTCCCAATTCTATACCGTGGCCGTAACGACCGTGTTGCCCACGAATGTATTGTTGACCTTCGCCCACTGAAAGAAGCCACAGGTATTACTGAAATGGACGTTGCAAAGCGTCTACAAGACTACGGCTTCCACTCACCAACTATGTCGTTCCCAGTAGCGGGCACACTTATGGTTGAGCCAACGGAATCTGAGTCTAAGGTAGAAATCGACCGCTTTATCGAAGCCATGGTTTCTATCAAAGGTGAAATCGACAAGATTGCATCAGGCGAATGGTCTATCGAAGACAACCCATTAGTATTTGCACCACACACGCAAGCAGACGTACTAAGCAACGACTGGAACCGTGCATATGATCGCCTCGCAGCTGCATTCCCAGTACCAAGCGTAGCAAAAGACAAATTCTGGCCAACAGTAACCCGTATCGACGACGTATACGGCGACCGTAACCTAATTTGTTCTTGCCCAGCGGTTGATACTTACCGCGATGCGTAAGGGTTTGTAAATCGCGCTTTAGCGCGACTTAGCAAATATTGAAAAGCCGCCCTTTGTAAAAAAGGGCGGTTTTTTTGTGGGTGTGAATATGGTGAAGACTCATGTTTGACTCTTTTCTTGGTTTGTTGGAGCGGCTTCACGCCGCGATCTCTTATAACGACGCATAACTGCGACTTCACACCAAATCTCTGCGTAGGTCGCGATTTATGGCGACAAATAATATACCACTCTGGTTTTGCCTTGCCGGCGAAGCGATATCAGGTAAAGTTGAAGGCTGGATTCAAAAACAAGTCGCAACATAAAGTCGCTGCTACAAATTGTTCGTAGTCGCTGGCAAGCTCCTGAAGATCGCGGCGTGAAGCCGCTCCTACTCGGTTTGGCTCAACGCGATGTAGAATTGCTTAATACTTTAGTTGCAGGCCTTGTAGTGTGCATTTACCGCCTTAATGGACGGTAATAGGGAGATCGTTTACTACTAACGATTGGCCATTTTGCTGAGCTCGAAGAAAACTGGATACCAAAACGTCGTTGGATAGGGTGCTGATGTCGTTAACGGTTTCGACCATGCAAAACGTAATAGACTCCCAACCTAAATCTTTAATAAAGGCCTCAAGTTTATTGATGTTATCTTCATAGTTTTCGTCTGTGGTTAGCAGGCCGATGGAGTGTTTGTTACCGGGTTTGTATTTCCCTTGCTGAGTGATGGCGCATTTAGCGTAACCGCTCAACACATAAACTGTATTTGTGCTTTTGTTCATATTGGTGACATGCTTAAGTTTAATTCTGATTTTGATTTCAGATGCATTTTTTAAACCAAGCTTATAAATATTGCTCTGCTGTTTGCTTATATATTGAAAGTATTGAGAAAAATCATTGGTGATTTATCTTAGGTGTTGATCCTATAAAAGGCGTCAATTTTTTGTGAGATGGAATGATAGGGATTGCGCTTGAATTGTGTTTGTATCTAAAGCTACGCTGAAAACGAAGGGAGCTGAGGCATTATTTTTCGCCATAAATGGCGACCTACGGGGGGCGTAAGGTTGCACTGCGAAATGCTGGCTTTACTTTCTTTGTTTTGACAAGTTGCCTTAAACTATCTCGTTAACCTTGTTGCTGGTACGATGAGTTGTTACTCTCGAGTTCAATAAACAAAATTAAAGGCAACATCATGCAGGAATTTTTAGAAAAGTTTGCAATCACCACTAAAGTGAATGTGGTGTGGGGAGAAATGGATGCGTTGGGGCATGTGAATAACGTGTCGTATTTTCGCTATTTTGAAACCGCGCGAATCGATTTTTTGACTCAAACGGGCTTACTTTCTGTATTATCAGAACCTACCCATAGTCCGGTTTTACGTGATACGTACGCGCAATATAAACGACCAGTTACGTTTCCAGATACCTTGCATATTGGTTCATATATCACTGATATCAAAGAAGATCGCTTTACCATGCGCTATGAAGCGTTTAGCGAATCGCAACAAGCAGTATGCACAACGGGGTATGCGAATGTGGTGATGTTTAATATGAAAACAGGGAAAAAATCGCCAATTCCAGAGAGCATGTTGGCCATTTTGAAGCAATACGAGATGGACGATAGTCAATAGAAGTGCGGAGTTTAGGTGTTGCGTTGCTGTTTTAAAGTTGTCGCGGCGTAAAGCCGCTGCTACGGTAGTAGGAGTTTTCGTTATGATCTTGATATCAAAAGGTGAATTAAGTTATCTATGCCAACATTAACGGCGAGGCAGAATATCAAAGCGATAGTGACTGCTATCCAAGCTGAAGAGCGAACGCTTCGAACGCGTTATCCTATTTTAAATCAGCAAAACGGTATTGCTATGGTGATTTTGCTGTTGTCGTTAAGTGCGCTAATTGGCGTTGCCTCGCTTTACTATTTTGCCGTTATTCCTGCATGGCTGTGTATTATCTTGGCGGCTTTTATTACCTCTATTTCTCATGAACTTGAGCACGATTTGATCCATAAACAGTATTTTAGTGACCGCCCATTTGTATATCATTTTATGATGTTGACGGTGTGGCTTATGCGGCCAAATACGGTGAACCCTTGGTATCGCAGGCAAATTCATTTACATCACCATAAAGTTTCTGGTACTGAACAAGACTTAGAGGAGCGCTTGGTGGGTAATGGTATCCAATCTCCTTGGTTGCGAGCTGTGGTGGTTACAGATGGATTGCTAGGTTTATTATTGAATGCCAAGCGGTTTAGTCGAGAAATCAAGGGTTTTAAGTTTTTGCAGGTCTTTAATGCTGGTTTTCCGCTTGCCACGGCTTATTTTGCGACTTTATATGGTGTGATTGCTTACTACGTGCTGCAGTTTATACAACTATTTGAATTACCTAAATGGGGAGCAGATTTACTAGCGGTTGCTGAGTTCTTAATGGTGGTGCTGATTGTGCCTAATATGATCCGCTCAGCATCTTTAAACCTCGTCACATCTTCAATGCATTATTATGGCGGCGTGAGTAATGTGTTAGAGCAGACCCATGTGATTACCAGTCGCTGGTTTTTACCGTTTCAGTTATTTTGTTTTGATTTTGGCCGTACGCACACGATCCATCACTTTGTTCCTAATCAACCGTTTTATATTCGGCAATTGATAAGTAAAAAAGTACGCCCAGTTATGGCTCAGCACGGAGTACGTTTTGATGACTTACAAAGCCTAAAAAATGCAAATCACTACCCGGTCAAAGAGCGGGTTAGTCAAAAATAAAAAGATGCTTACAGCAAAAACTTATCCAATTGTTAGGCGGTTATTGATATCACGGCTGGTGAGTATCTGACTAACATCAAATCCCGTTGAGCGTTTTGCCATACGGTCGTATAACAACACGTTGACTGTCGCGGCTAAGTTCATGCAGCCTGTGGTTGGTACATACACCACGGCATCAGCGGCATCCACGATTTCTTGTGGCAGGCTGCCATCTTCAGGACCAAAAATGTATAACGCGTTGTCGGGGTGAGCAAACTGTGGCAGTGGGGTTGCGCCCTCTACCAGCTCAACGCAGACAAGTGCACGGCCTGCTACTTTTAAACTGATGAAATCATCAACTTGTTTGATGGGAATGTTGTCGGCAACGTTTTTTGTATCCGTATGATATTTTGCAGCCCTTGCGTAACGATTGCCGCTAAAGTAGATGGCTTGCGCATCATAACAACCTGCGGCCCGTAATACGCCACCCACATTGGTTGGTGATTTAGGGTTTACTAATCCGATTGCTACAAATGACTCGCTCATACTTTTTAATTCTCACTATACCGGCAGTAGCGCCACCAAAAATTCGACGAGCGATTGTATCATGCGCGTGATTTTGTGCCAGTTGGTATTGTTGGGGGAGAGCAGGTGATGTTGTCGAGCTAAAGCTCGACCTACAGAAGTTGGGCTTAGTAGTCTTCTAACTCATCGTCAGATAAATCGTTTGATTTTCTATAGCCTGGCTTTGCTAAAATCTCAACATAAAAGGAAGTGAGGTTTTCAGTTTGCGTTTTATCAATCAACTTGTTTAGTTGTGATAGGTGCACCGGCTCGGCTTCAGCTTCTGTGTTACCAAACTTACAATCAAAATCCCAATAATCAGCGCCCGCGGGTAAAGTTTTGTTGCGCTCGCGCTTTAGGTATTTTTTAAGCTCATGCTTAACCGCGTCAACGCGTCTTTCAAGTTTGATTTTAGGGTGAATTAGTTCAAATGTCTTTTTCATAGTTGCCTTCAAGCAAGAAATACTCAATCGGCAAAACAGTATGCCTGAGTAGATAATGTGTATTGATTTAAGCGTAAAGCTTACGCGCGAATAAATACAGGAATGTAATAGGATATTTTACGTTATATTTTGTGAACTGGCGAGGGACTTTGTGAATGCCGAAGAGAATAAAAGCTGAGTTGGTTGCGCGAGTTCGCTACCAACTCATATTGCTAATGTACCATTGATAATGACGGATTAATTCGCTTTTGGTTGCGTTTGAGTTGTGGGGGCTGCTGCCAATTTACGCTCCAAACGTTCTAATTTTTCTGCCAGTGCGGTTTGTGTCATCTCTATTTGGGTAAGGCTTGCGCCGATCTCTATCTGTTTAGAGTCTCTGCTTTGCGCTTGAGACTTTAACTGATCAACATCGCCATTAATGGCTGCAATTTGATTTTTTAGCATACTAGCGGCTTGCTGTTGTTCTTCTAATAGCGATAGTTTTAGAGCAAGCTCTGTTTGACTCTGCGATAGTGTTTCTACTTTGGTAGTCGTACTGGTCTGGTTTTTAGCGTTATTACTTGCTTGCTCTTCGAGCTTTTTGATGTCTGATTGGTTTCTTCGCCACGCTGACGCCCATAGTTTATCCATCTGTGACCAAAGCTCGTCTGTGCGCTCGGTTAGTGTGTTCAATTTTGCTTGCATTGCACCCGCGGACAAGTCCATCTCTTCATCTGTGGCGGTGAGGGTATGTTCAAGCTCGGCAATGCGATTTGTTGACTCGAGTAATTGTGCCTGGGTTGTTAAGTTTTGTTGGTAGAGCGCAAACGCCGCAGCAGCCAACGCAATAATCGAGATTGCACCCAACCAATTCATCATCCCCATACCTTTGGCGGGCTGGCTTGTTTGTTTGGTACTTTCTTTTGGTGCTGAGGTTTTACGGCTCGCTTGGGTGGTGGAGTTTTTATAGGCTTCAACCTGATCTAAATCTGGCGTAATACTGGGAAGCTCAGGTTCAATTCTCTTATCCAACGTACTTTCCTCTTTTTTGAGATTTATAAGGAGCTTTAGCAGCTTACTTGAAAATAACGCAATATGGAATTTGCAATCGATAAGAACCTTTGGAGCTGGAGGATTGCAGTCAATAAGCTGAAAAAATCCAATCCAATCCAATCCAAATGCAAAAGCATTTTTTGCTTTAAAGCAAGAACTCATTCCCAATCATCGTTTTAGCAATCAATTGTGGCGTCAACACTATGGCGAATGAGAGCTGTTAATATCGACTAGCCGAATAGCGTTCAGTTGTCCGGCTAGATTTTATCGGCAGTTTTAATCCTCGGGACCAAGCAAAGTAAAGGTTAAATGTTTACGCATATCTTTTAAAATCACCCCTTTTTTCAGCATGGCAGCGCTTAAACGCTTTTGCCATTTAAGGAGATCTGGCTTTGCGGCTTCTAATGCTTGTTCATTCTCAAATTGGAAAAAGAGTATTAATGAGCCGGGGAACAAGTGATATTCCACATCAAACCAACATTGCGCCATGCCGGGAATTTCTGCACGAGCTTGTTCTTCGAGTTTGTCTGCAATGGTCAGTACCAAGGCTTGTTGTTTTTCTTGTACTTTTGAGAGCTTTTTCATAATGCTATGGATGTAAGAGGCCAAAAGCCTAATTATACTCAAGCTTGTGGGCTATCAACAACTTTGTCGATGATTGCACGCTCAAAGCGAATTGCTTTTTCAATTCACTTAGAGTCGTTTTTTTCGAATTACGGTGCTGACAGCGCAAGTTTTGGTAGCGGTAGTTGGATTGCTTCTGCACTGACGGGTTGTCCGCTTAAGAATGTTTGCATTCTGGCGAGCACCAAGGGTGAGCTTGTATAAAGGTTGTGGCCCGCATTGTTCACCATAATCTGGGTCAAATTTGTAAGTCCTCTCACAGCTTCAAGTTGTTCTTCCGGATACGTTCTACCGTCTAGACTACCTGTAAACAATAAAGTTGGGATGTTGGATAGGGGAGCGGTTCTAAAATCATCACCTAAATCTAGTTTTTTATCTATCAAGTGAAGTGTTGGCATTGGAAAGTTAAGCTTGTCGCCAAGCAAGGCTGTTGGCGATTGGTTTGTCATTTTTGCAAGGCGTTTAGCGGTGATCCCTGAAGCTACATCCATCGCCAGTGGCATCAATTTGAATGTAATGGGCTCATCGGTAAACATTCCACGCTGCAAAACATGCTTTAACAGCTCGGTATTGCCGTTATCTAAACCTAAATAAACATGAATTAGCATGGCAAGATATTGGTTAGGATCGGCAATCATCATGCTAGCTAACGACTGAATATGATGCTTTTGAAATAACATGGGTGTTTTTGAGCCGTCTTTTTGTGTAATTTGAAGTGCAATAGGCTGTTGCTCAAGTTTACTGTGCACTCGGCGCATCAAAGCGGGTAGATCCGAAACTTGTTGTTTAAGTGCTTGCTGATTGATAATTCCTTGAACTCTTTCAAAGTATTGATCGGTTTGGTGAGGTAGTTTAACGGTCTGATTGAGCCCTTCAGCACTGGCGATAATTACTTTGTCAAGATGCGCTGGCATCGCTTTTATGGCACTGAGTGCCAGATGGCTGCCGTAAGAGATCCCCCAAAGTGATACTTTGTCAGCTTTTAGGTGTTTTCGTAAGTCGTTTATATCTAGCGCGTTCTGAGCGGTATTATAACCATATATATCAATATCTTGAGACTTCCATTGAGTAAAGCATTCTAATGCAGCTTTGCGGTAACGGTCTGCAATTTGCGCTTCAGTGGTAACAGCATTAAGCGCAATGTGTTCACTAGACACGCAAGGAGCAGTTTGCTCTGACTGCCCCGTACCTCTTTGGTCTAGCGCAATAACATCACCAAACTCTCTTAGCGCTTGAAATAACGGAAATCTTCGCCACTTGGCAGTCGCGATCCCTGAACCGCCTGGGCCACCAGATAAATATACGATAGGGGAACCTTTATTGCTGCCGGTTGCAGGAAAGCGCACATAGTTAATTCTAATTTTGTTGCTGTTGGGGTTATTCCTGTTTTCAGGCACCCAGAGGTGCCCAGCTATGGCATCCGTTGTTTCTCCGCTGTTGGCTTGAAACTCGATTTGTTGCTCATTGCTGTACAGCACTTGCTTATCGCTACCTTTCTCTGCGCTTACGCATAAGCAAGTGAATAAGCTTAACGCGGCTATTAATGTGTGTGTTGATCGCATAGTATTACTCCTTAATAGTTTGTTTTTATTGAATACCATGGCAACTTTATGGGGTAGTGAACTTCTATGAGAGGCCGATATTTATTGGCTTGTAGGCTCAGCGGTAGTAAAAAGCCGACGAACGGTAAAAGGAAAAGCGGTAGAGTGTGAATATTAATCTTGTACTTTATTTAGTGATGGCTGTGTGTTGCTCGGGCGCTCTAGGTAAGGCTTATGCCAGTCAACCTTTGTTGCCATTTTCTTATGAGCAAGCCGTGACGGTTTGCCCATGGTCAGTCTCGGCAAAAGAAATTCCACAGTTTACTGAGCCGCAATGTCACCGAGCGAAGTTATCTGAGGTTGATCCGCAAAATCAGGCTGTTTGGGTGTTAATCGAATTTGAGCGAGCGAAATTAGCCTCAATACCAAGGCCCGTAGGGTTGTATTTATTTGCTAAAACATCAAGCGAAGTCTTTTTAAATGGTAGTAAGGTGGGGAGCAGCGGTTTTCCTGCCGTAGATAAAACTGAGCAAATAGGCAAAATGGACAGCGTATTTTATTTGCCAGACTCACTTATAAAGAAAAGCAATCAACTGGTGTTTGGTCTGTCTGCACAGCATAGCCTTATTTCATTAGGATACCCAATTCATTTTATTGGGCTAGGGCAATTTGGCGATCCTAAGCAGTATATTCAATCATTTAGTGGTTTGGGCCTGATTCTGGTTGGTGCCTTTTTGTTGGGCGCGTTGTACTTTATAAGTCTGAGCTTTGGTCGTTATGGCAATACAAGCGTTCGGATATTTTCCGCACTGTGCCTGCTTGCGACAATGCAGCTCAGTGCTGAAATATCGCGAGGATTAGTTGACTATGGCTATGTGTGGCATGATATTCGACTGTTGACTGTGACGGCGTTGTCGTTTTTATTTGGCACTTTGTTGCTTGTATATAGCTCCTTAAAAGTTGCAAAAAAGCACGCTCTTCACTGGATTTATATTGGTACTATTGTCACGCTTATTGTTATTATTTTTGCACCAGGCTTTGATGCTAAAACCACTGCCGGAGTCTTTGTGCCATTACTCGTTAGCTTAGTTCTGCTAGGCTATTGTTGGCGACGCGCCAAAAACAATAATTTAGCGGTTTGGTTTGTGGTGCAGTTATTGGTGGCTGCAACCGTACTCTTTGTTGCATCAAGCTTCCACGAAATTACTCACTTTGTGATCATTGCAGTCTTGCTAGTCTACCTTTTCATTCGTCAAGCTAAAGAGTATCGTGCTCAGCAAGTACAGTTGAGTAGTGATCAAGCTCATATTGCCAAGCTTGAGTTCAAACTCGCGCAGAACAAACAACTTCAATCTCCTTCTAAGCTGGAAGTCAGTGTTGCAGGTAAAACTGACTATGTTGTGCTCACGGATATCGCGTTTTGCAAAGCCGCAGGGGACTACGTTGAGCTGCACATGAAAGATACCACGCAGAAGCTGTTTACAGGCTCACTAAAACAACTCGAACTTACTTTGCCCTCTATTTTTGTAAAAACACATCGTTCTTATTTAACTAATCTAAACGAAGTGGTGTCATTAGAAAGTGATAATAATCAGAGCAACTTGAAATTAACCAATGGAGCAAGTGTTCCCGTCAGTCGTCGGCTTGTCTCGTCGGTTAGGGCAACGCTTAAAGCGTCTAATAACGTCAGTTAAACCTTGAATATTGTAATTAGACCACATATCACAAAGTACATTACAGTTTTTGATTTAAGTTTCTCATATGACATTTTCTGTTCACAAATATATCTTTGTGCCTCTAAAGTTGACTGGTTAGATCTAAATCTAATTTTATTTATGTAAATGTAAAAAAATAGTGAATTTGCGTCGCGGCTTTAGTAGTGTATTTAGTAAATAAGCGCAACCTTACTAGCTAAGATGCTAAAGTTTCGTTGTGTAATGAAGAACCAAGGAAAACAAAAACTAAGGAAACGCATGAAATTATCGAGTGTACTTTCACTGGTCAATCAAGTCGAGAAGTCAAAATTTATAAATGCTATAGATAGGATTTGTCTAGAAGCTGTAAAGCACGACAACAAAATAGCAACTCAGTTAAATAAACTTGATGGTCAAATTAAAAATGCAACAAGTAATGATATTACTCAGCTATTTAAAATTGTATTACCTCACTTTGAAAAGTCGGTAAAAGAACAATTAGCGATGTTGGGAGCTCAAGCTACTCTTTTGACAAATATTCTAAGTAGAGATGGAAACTGCATTGCTAGGGTTAATTGGATCGAGTCTTTATATACAAAAGAATGGGAACTCATTGACTCCAAAGCTAACGAATTGCGTTCTGAAATTGCAAGTATCAGTGATGATGACATATTCTCCGAGGGAAAACGGTTAGGAATCTATCATGCTTGCCTAAAAGAAGCATATTCGAATGATGAAAGAAATAATAGAGAAGCGAAAATCACGGATGATGAACGCGGTATTCTTAATGTATTAGCTAAGCACCTTGATGTTACCTCAGATAATCAAGCTGGAATCGAGCATTTGATTGATCAAATCCCCAAGAATGGTGTGCAAGATGCGATTAATGATTTACGAGAAATTGGACTGGTTTTTGTAAGTAGAAAAAGGCAAACCGTATACGTTCCTGATGAAATTGTAAGTTTGTTTCACCGACTACAAGGAAAGGAACTTGCCGACAAGCATCTGCTAAGAATTCTTAGAACCTTTACTGATGCGGAGCTCTCAAACGTACTTAAAAACCACAGAAAGAAAATTCGTGGTGTTGAGAGAAAAGATAAGATCGTAAATATAATCAAGTTGGGGCTGTCGGCCACTCAAATCCTAAAAGTGGACATGTTTAGCGAGGGTACGCCAGTCAACGATTGTAAAGATCGCTTAAAAACATTGATACAAGATCTAGATCTAGAATTGGATAAATTTGGTTCAACGATAGAAGAACGTATAGATCTAATCTTAAATGCTCTAAATCAAAGCTCGGAGAGAGAGTTTAATGCTTTAAGTGCTACAGGATTTAAAGAGCTATTTTCGACGCTGCAAAATCACTTCCCTTCATTAGCTACAATATTGAAACAAGAATTCGAGCTTGAAGAACAAGAGGAGCTAGATGTCGAGAAATTGCGGGCGCTGAGTATTACACCATATGATATTTTATATATGTTGACCAATGATGAAGTGAAAAGTGTTGTTGAAAGTATGGGGATTAAAAAACGAGGAAACTTAAGGCTAAATATCCTTAGCAGCTTTGCTGATGCAACAGACAAACTGATTGATAATTATGGTGCTCTAGCGAGACGAGATTTGGCTAAATTGAAAAGTGAAAATATAGAAGTAGCTGAAGCCGAATTAGGAGTTAAATTCGAAGAAGTAACTAAGGCAATATTTGAACAATTAGGTCTTGAAGTAGATGAAGATTTGAGACGTTCGATCAACACCTCGAAAGATAAGGCTGATATTCTCATTTCATTGAGTGAGGATGATGTAATTGTAGGTGAAGCGAAGACGTGCAAAAACGGGGATTTTGCAAAGTACTCGACGACCTCAAGACAAGTAAAGTCATACGTAGGGAGATGTGAAGGTGCTGGTAAAAGAGTTGCTCAAGTTTTAATCGTTGCTCCCTCGTTTTCTGATGACTTTGTTGAGAGTGCGGAAATGGATACTGAAGTAAATATCTCTTTGCTGGAGGCTGATGGACTTAAGCGAATTCTGGATGCCTATAGAGCACGGAGAAAACCTAAGTTTTCAGCAAAATTGTTTACTAAAGGTGGCTTGTTGAAAGCCGATTTAATAGCTAAGAACATTTAAGTGTCAAAAGTCAATGAAGTCAGAAAGTAGCTTCTAACCTTTGTGATTTCATTGATCACTCAACATTAGTATCTCATCCACCAGCTGAGATACCTACTCGACCAAAGTGGTTAAACACTTTATTATCACAACAGTATAAATCTTATGCAATGAGCATTGTTTGTTATGACCAAGGAAGGAGCGTTTTCACTCTCTACCAAGCTGAAGTTTTTGCTTGCTGCAATTGGCAAGCATTTGGATTTTATCTCCGTTGGTATTCCATTTTATGTTGCTGGTGGGTTACTCATTTATATTGGGGTAACTGAGCAATACGGCACAGGTGTTGGAGCTGCTATTTTAGGTGCCTTGTTTATTTCGATAGTTGTGATGTTTTACGCTTCAACCAATTGGCGCTGAAAATACCCTTTTAGAAAATCGAGCAGTAGTCGCACTTTTTTAGAGTTGGCATTGCCTTTTGGGAAAACGCCATAAACATGTATGTCTGGCAGCGTGTAATCTTCTAATACAGGCACTAAAGTTCCGGCCTGTATTTTTGGTAATGCATCGTAAGTTGGAATTCGTCCAAGACCATGACCTCCCTCCACAAAAGCGGTGCGAGCGGCGGCATTGTTGGTGCTTATATCGCCTTTCATCGTGATGCTATAAGCTCGAGCCCCTTTACTCAATGTGAGTGCCCCCGATGTCAGCTTGTAAATCACCCATTGATGCTGGTAGAGATCGGTAGGGTGTTTGGGGACGCCGTACTTTTGCAAATAGTCGGGTGATGCGCACAGGCAGGTTTTTAGCACTGAAAGTTTACTGGCTTGCAAACCTGAATCGGGAAGTGGGGCGCCTCGAATGGCCAGATCAATCCCTTCTTTGATGATATTGACGACTTCATCTGTAAGCATGATATCGAGCTGAATTTTTGGATACATAGCTCTAAATTCATTGAGTGCAGGCACTATGGTTTGCAGGCCAACATTCACAGGGCAGGTAAGCTTTATTAGACCGATTGGTTCTTTCTTTAAATTCTCAATTTGCTGGTTTGCAGCAAAGGCTTGCTCTGCAATCACACGGCAGCGCTGATAATATTCGCGGCCTGCCTCTGTAAGTGAAATGGTGCGGGTCGAGCGATTGAGCAATTTTATGCCTAACTGTGACTCCAGTTTTTTGACATGATAACTCACCACTGCACGAGACAAGTTTAAATGCTTAGCGGCGCCGCTTAAGGTGCCTTGCTCAATAACTTGGGCAAAAACGACCATGCTTTTAAGTTGCTCAAACGAAATATCCACGCATTACTCCACAGGCTGAGATGAATTGATTGTATCAATTGTTTGAACAAAGAGTTAGCTTTTGTCTGCATTGTTTAACTTGTCTTAAGTTCATACTTTTATATTTATCCGCAGGTTAAATAGCCTGAAGTTTTAAGAAAGAATGAGAGGTAACTTTGATGACAGCAAAGAAAATTTTAATGGTGCTAACGTCACATGCAGAACTAGGCAATACAGGTGAGAAGACAGGGTTTTGGATTGAAGAGTTTGCCGCACCTTACTATGCCTTTGTGGATGCAGGGGTAGAAGTAACGCTTGCTTCACCAAAAGGTGGTCAGCCGCCAATTGACCCAAAAAGTGAACAGCCTGATTTCCAAACCGACAGTACTAAACGCTATTTTGATGATCAAAAAACGCGGGAACTGGTGGCAAATACGCTACCACTAACTGAGGTGAGCGCGGCAGATTTTGACGCTGTGTTTTATCCTGGCGGTCACGGACCATTATGGGATTTAGCAACAGATGCCAATTCAATCCAATTGATAAGTGCCTTTTTAGCAGCAGATAAACCAGTTGGTACGGTATGCCATGCAACCGCTGTGCTGATGGATGTAAAAACCACGTCGGGTGAGTATCTAGTAAAAGGTAAAGTGGTGTCTGGCTTTACGAACAGCGAAGAAGCGGCCGTTGGGCTGACTGATGTTGTACCGTTTTTATTAGAAGGTGAGCTGGTTAAACGAGGTGCTGATTTCCAGAAAGTCGATGATTGGAATGTGTTTGCTGTTAGAGATGGCTTAATTTTTACAGGGCAGAATCCAGCAAGCTCTGAACTTGTCGCTGAGAAAATGCTGACGTACCTAAACCAGCTGTAACCTGCTTATTAAAAGGAATAAATCATGAGTAACGCAATAAACCAAGCTCAAAACGCACAAACGAATCGTCGCATTACCTTGGCGTCACGCCCACATGGTGCACCAACGCAAGAAAATTTCAATTATGAAGAAGCACAGATCCCAACGCCAAAAGAGGGCGAGGTGCTCCTTCGTACCGTCTTTTTGTCGTTAGATCCATACATGCGTGGCCGTATGAGCGATGCAAAATCTTATGCTGAGCCGGTTGCTATTGGTGAAGCGATGGTAGGTGGCACAGTATGCCGAGTTGAAGCGTCAAATAACCCTAAATTTACCAAAGGTGACTGGGTACTCGCGATGAGTGGCTGGCAAGACTATAGCGTCTCGGATGGCACTGGCTTACTTAAGTTAGACAACAATCTACCTAACCCATCATATAGCTTGGGCGTGTTAGGGATGCCAGGCCTTACCGCTTACATGGGACTGATGGATATCGGTCAGCCAAAAGCTGGAGAAACTGTAGTCGTTGCCGCAGCAACCGGTGCTGTAGGCAGCCTTGTTGGACAAATAGCAAAACTGCAAGGCTGTAGAGTAATAGGCATTGCTGGTGGCGCCGAAAAATGCAGTTACGCTACCGAGGCGCTTGGCTTTGATGCCTGTCTTGATCACCGCAAGGATGATCTCGCTGAGCAGTTAGCGCAGGCATGCCCATCGGGAATTGACGTCTATTTTGAAAATGTGGGTGGCAAGGTGTTCGATGCAGTTATGCCATTGCTTAACTCAAGTGCTCGGGTTCCACTTTGTGGGTTGATCTCTCAATATAATGCCACTGAGTTGCCATCGGGGCCTGATCGTATGTCGATGCTGATGGCGACACTGCTGATTAAGCGAGTGAAAATGCAAGGCTTTATTGTATTCGACGATTATGGACATAGATACAACGAGTTCAGTGAAGCGATGCTGCCATGGTTAAACGCGGGCAAGATTAAGTACAAAGAGCACTTAGTCGAAGGGATGGATAACACAGTGGAGGCATTTATTGGCTTATTGGAAGGTAAAAACTTCGGCAAACTTGTCGTGCGCTTAGGTCCAGACGAACTCGTATAATTAGATTTATCAGGAAAAATTAGATGTTAACTGTTCACCACTTAAACGAATCACGCTCGACAAGAGTACTTTGGCTTTTACATGAACTCGACATGCCTTATGACCTTGTGGAGCACGAGCGAAACTCTGAAACGCGTCTTGCACCCGAAAGCCTAAAACAGGTGCATCCGCTTGGAAAAGCCCCCGTGTTGGTCGATGACAGCCTAGTTTTATGTGAGTCTGGAGCCATCATGGAATATCTGCTAGATAAGGCAGAAGACAGTAGTTTGCGACCAAGTGCGGGGACTCCTGAGTACTATCAATATCAAGAATGGTTGCACTTTGCTGAGGGATCATTGGCACTGCCGGTGATCGCATCTTTGATGATGAAGATGGAGCAGCGTACAGGCGATAAACCAATGGATGGTTACATTGCTAAAGAAGTCAATGTCGACTTTTCTTATATAGACACCACACTCGCCAAGCAAAGCTATTTCGCAGGCAACGACTTTACCGCCGCCGATATTATGATGACGGTGATGCTAGAAATCGCAGACAAAGTCGGTTTGCTCACAGCGCATGTCAATATCAAGGCTTATCTTGAAAAAGTGCAAGCTCGCGCCGCATATCAAGCTGCACGCAGCTACGGTTAGGCTGTTTAAAAGCCAGAGGTTTGCTCTGGCTTTTGCGAAAGTAACTTTCGCACGCCGACTTCCTCTACTAAAGTTCACTCCGTCAACATGCCTGCTTTTACATTTTTTTGCTTGGCTTTTCGGCCGTTTAATAAGATACCAATCACCGTATTTCTAACCATATAATGGTAGCTAATAATGCCTATCGTCACCGTCAGAGATAGAGCAATAATAAACTTGATGAAGACAGGTACTTCAAGGTTCGTAAGAGGAAGTTGAATATACACAAGGAGCGGAATATGGATGAGATAAATCCAATAGGATGCGTCTGAAATATAGCGACTTTGTTTGTTAAATTGATTTAACCATTTGAACCCAGCTAAATAAGCGACAGCAGTCCAACTGAGAATGGCGATGGTTTGAACTACAACGCTGATCAAATTGATTTTTTCAGGCGTTGCGTCGCCTGTTTTGACCGCGATGATGACTTTTTCAAGCGACGGTGATAGCGGCAAAAAGTAAAAGTATGCAACCAATGAAGTGCAGGCAGTAATTAATAACCAATTGAATTGTTTTGAGTAGCGAGTTACCACTTCATGATGATGAAATAGTCCTGCTCCCAACAAAAATAAAGAGCCATAAAACCCGTAAGCCCACCAATGAGGTTGCAGTTTATCAGGAGCTGGAAATGGCACCATCAAATTGGACATAGATGCCGTGATGATAACCGGCAATATAACGCATAAAAAGACTGGTTTAACAACGATAGCGAGAGTGTGTTGATAAAACTTTGGAAACTTGTGTAACAGCCAAAATAACACACAGAACTGGCTTAAATACCATAGGAACCATAAATGCATGCTTGTCACCTGTGGCTCTTTTATCTGCTGCATAACACCAAATAACGGTGGTGGGGTGCTGGCAACACTGCTGCCCCAATGCATCGCATGTAATAACACCAGTAAGGTGAGCGGTAGGAAAATAATAAAGGGAATGAGTAGTCGTTTTAACCTGTTTTGAATATAAGCTTTACCACCACGTTTTTGAATAAGCAGGGCGGCACAAAAGCCGGCGATGATAAAAAATAGTGGCATCCTGAATAGGTGCGTCCACATGGCGAGGTAGTTAAAAAAGACATTTTTGTCTGGATCGACACTGATCCAAAGGTTATGAAAATAAGGGCCGTATGCTAAGGCCGCATGAAAAACAACACCAAGCAATAGTGCCAAGCCTCGCATATTATCAATATAATGAAACCGCGCGTTATTGTGCATTCTGTTATCCCTACATTGGATGCTTTATCAGGTGGTTATACTATATTTTCTGCCTACTAAAATATTGAAGAAAAGCGACTCTTCAGGCTGAATCGTTGTTACGAGAACATTTAATAACAAATAAAGTGGCTGACCGACTTTATTTTTATCCTGTCTTGGACTCAAAATAGAGACTTTATCTTGCTGGAAACGGAGCCAGAATGAAAGCAAAATTGATATTTGCAAGCGTAGCATTAGCAGTAGGGTTAGTGGGGTGTAATAGCGACAGTAGTGGTCCTGATGATGGTCAATGTGGTGGTGTTGGTAACTCAAGGTTTGATATAACCGGCTTTAACCTCGGTGAGTTTAGCGCTGATCAGGTAGATGAGTGGGTGAACACTGAATATGATGGCGTTGAACCTATTTCGTATCAAACGCTCGTATTTCAGCTTAAAGCTGACACGCAGTCTGTAGCGCAGTTAAGTGCACCGAGTTTTAAGTTTTCTTTAATTAGCACCGCTTATGCCTGCTCACCTGTTCCCCCGTATACCAATGAAAAAATCACGGATATAAATATTACCTCTAGCGCTGCGTTTAGTGACGAGTTACCTGCAGGTTCAAGCTTAAATGAGGTGTTCGACATCGTGTATATCGGTTCCGATTACTCTAATCAGGTTGATTATCGTAGGCTGGATAATGGTGAAAATGACTACTTTTCAATATCCGAGTTTTTAGATATGGAAGATAAAAATGCGAGCGAATTTATCCAGTTTGCACTGAACAGTGAACCTACTTACAAACAGAACCATGTATTTTATATTGAAATTTCACTGGATACCGGCGAGCAATTTTCGCTTGAATCTCAGGAGCTTAGTTTTGCCGAGTAGGTGAAATGAGAAAAGCGCTCAATATGAAGTTGAGCGCTTTTAACGTACTAGATAGTAAAATTTAAAGCTATTTGAGCCTGTCCATGAGGTAAACAAACTCAAGGCTATTTACCATCGCTCGCTGTTCATTGTTTGCAGCGCCTGCATGGCCACCTTCGGTATTCTCAAAATACAGAACTTCAAATCCCATATCTTTCATTTTAGCAACCATTTTACGTGCATGGCCTGGGTGAACACGGTCATCTCGGGTTGAGGTTGTGAAAAATACTTTCGGATATTGTTTGTCTTTACTTAGGTTATGGTAAGGCGAGTACGTTTTAATGTATTCCCACTCTTCAGGAACATCTGGATTACCATATTCGCCCATCCAACTTGCGCCAGCGAGTAGCTTATTAAAACGCTTCATATCGAGTAATGGCACTTGGCAAATAACGGCGTTGTAAAGTTCAGGCCTGCGAGTGAAAGCGGCGCCCACTAGCAATCCGCCGTTACTACCACCTTTAATACCTAAATGTTGAGGCTTGGTTACTTTATCTGCTATCAGCTGCTCTGCTACGGCTTCAAAGTCTTCATACGCCTTGTGGCGATTTTCTTTTAGTGCTGCTTGGTGCCAGCTTGGTCCATACTCACCGCCGCCACGAATATTCGCAAGCACATAAACACCGCCTTGTTCTAACCAGTTTTTACCAGTTGATGCCGAGTAGTACGGCTGCATAGAAACTTCAAAGCCACCATAGGCATATAATAAAGTAGGATTGCTACCATCTAACTTGATATCTTTCTTATGAACAATAAAGTAAGGCACTTTTGTACCGTCTTTTGATGTCGCAAATTTTTGCTGGGTAACAAACTTATCTGCGTCGAAATGTGATTTATTACCTTTGAGTCTGGTTGTTCCAAGTGATTTACCATCGACTAAGTAAAGACTAGTCGGTGATAAAAAGTCCGTGTAGGTGACAAAAAAGTCGTCTCTATTGGGATCAGTATCAAAAACGGATAATGAACCGGTATCAGGAAAGTTCACTGGGTCTATTTTCCACTGCCCATTAGCTTTAGGCATATAGCGGAAAACCTTATTCTTTACATCATCTAACACGGTAACTAGTATGGCTGATTTGGTAAAACTCAAATTTTCTATTGAACGATTTGCTGTTGGCTTGATTAAGCTTGTAAACTGGATATTTTTAGAACCCAAATCGTTAATGTTGGCATATATTACTTCTGCTTGTGAAAAGTGCTTCCAAGCAGATTTTAGCTGGATAAAGAGCATGCCATTGTTTAATCCGAGGAGGCTTGCATCGCTAGGCACTGGAATTTTTATCTGCTTATCACCTTCGAGTTTATAGACGTCGCGAGTATAAAAGCTTGTAGAATCGTATAGAAAGTGATTTGTGTTGCCTTGATCGTATACCGTAAAGCCTCCGGCACTGATAGAACTTTTATTTGCCTGATAGACCGTTTTAGCGTCGTCCAGCAGCGTACCGCGTTGCCACACTTTAACCGTTCCAGCATAACCTGAGTCAGTTAATGAGCCTTCTCCAAAATCTGTTGCAACAAATATTGAATTCTCGTTGAACCAAGATACTGAGGTTTTTGCTTCAGGTAAATAAAACCCATTTTTTACAAAAGATTTGCTTGGAATGTCGAACTCTCTCACGACTTTTGCATCAGCACCACCGCGGGATAAGTATACCAAACAGCGTTCATACTTTGGATAGTGACAGTTCATTCCGCCATAAACCCAGTTTTCGTCTTCAGCTTTTGCTAGCGCATCTAAGTCGAGAATGGTTTCCCACTTAGGATCCGCTTTTTTATACTCTTCAAGAGTTGTTCTGCGGTATATGCCTCTTACATGCTCCGCATCTCTCCAGAAATTATAGTAATAACCTGCACGTTCAGTTGCGTACGGAATACGAGACCGATCATTGATAATATCTAATGTATTTTGAAAGATATGATTATATTGGCTGTGGCTTTTGAGTTGTTTTAGTGAGCTATCGTTTTGTGCCGTTACCCACTCTAGCGCTTGTTTGCCTTCAATCTCTTCAAGCCATAGGTATGGATCTTTTTCTAATGCTATCGATTTACCAGCAAAGGTGGTGAGCATACATAGTGTCGCAATATTAGTAATTTTTTTTCTCAAAACTTAGTCCCTATTTTATAGTTATTTATTACGTTTTATCATCAAGTCGTCAAAATAGGAATGTGTGCTGATTAAAAAAACGTGATCTGCTTACATCGATTCACACTTAATCTGCTTGCGATGGAGAGAGTTGTGCTTCAATGGCGTGGATCAGCAACATCGCTTTATGCCACTGCTGTGAAAGTTGCCACATCTCCGCCAGTGTATTGATATTGCTTACCATCTTATCTATCGCCAGTGATGCGTGAGTACCTGCTAGAATTAAGTCGTCCTTCACATCGTCATGTAAACGTTGCAATGTCTCTTGCGCCTGCAACAGCTCTGCAGGTGTTACGCTTTGCCCATGTAAGCTGGTTTTCATGAAGTGGCTAAGCTGGGCTTGGTATTCATTCAATTGTGCATGCAAGTCATGATGCTCTGCGAGTTGCTTATATGGAGCGTGTTCCGTTAATTGTTCTACACAGTGGCTACAAGTAAACAAATACTGCTCAATACGCATGAGTTTAGCGAGTAGTGAGGTAGTCTGTGATGATAATGCTGATTGCTCTACCGACACAATAAAAAGGCTAATTTGCTGACACAGAGATTGAACTGCATGAAGTGCCTGTTCAACCGCGAGCTTATCGGTCGGGAGTAGGCATTTATCAAATTGGGCCAACACCTTATCTGCAACGAGTTTGGACTCAAGCAATAACGCATTGATTGCAAGCTCTGGCGTTTGGGCGATGGTATTATCTAAAAAGCGTGGCCTCGAAGCCGTCTCCTCGGCACTGCAAAAGCGTTTCATTAAAAAGCCCGCGAGCCTGTCATTGAGTGGAAAGATGAGTAGCACGCCCAAAATATTAAACAAAGTATGAAAGAGTGCCAATGACAACGCAGGATCAGCAGTGACGCCGAAAAGCGCGGTAAAATGGTTGATGAGATAAAACAGCACAGGTAACACCGCAAAAGCGACCATCGCGGTGAACACATTAAATATTACCTGAGCCGCCGCGACGCGTTTGGCATTAGCCGTTGCGCCAATGGATGCCAGCATAGATGTTGACGTGGTGCCGACGTTTGCACCGATGACCATCGCGCCTGCGGCATATAATCCAATCATACCACTAGCAGCGGCGGTAATGGTCAAGGCGATGGAAGCACTGGAGGATTGAGTAAGGGTTGTCATCACCATACCTACCAGCAAAAAGGTCAACATGCCGTTTATTCCCTCTGCGGTAAATTGGCTTAAATCAAACGCAGCGACAATATGCTCAAATGCGCCTTTGAGAATATCAATACCGATAAAAAATAGCCCAAAACCAACCAAGGCCATGCCTGCCGATGCCAGTCGCGAGCGAGGAAGTAGCAACTTCATTAAGGCACCAATGCCTATCAAGGGGAGTGCGATAGCTTGGATATTAAATTTAAATCCAACCGCGGCTACCAACCAGCCAGTGATGGTGGTGCCAACATTGGCGCCATAGACAATACCAAGCGCCTGATGCATGGTAATAAGACCGGCATTTACAAAGCCCAAAGAGGCCACGGTAACCGCACTGGATGACTGCACTAAGGCTGTCATGCAAAAGCCAGATGCAATACCGCGCTGAGGGGTTTTGGTCCACACTCCAAGCACTCGGCGCAGTGACGATCCGGCCGCTAGTTTCAGGCCGTCTGTCATCATGCTTATCGCAACTAAAAATATCCCCAAACCGCCGAGTAGCGTTCCTGCAAGTTGAAGTGTTTCCATATCCCTTCCACGTATTACATTTTTACTCTGTTTGCTTGTTGCACAATATCACTTTTGTTGTGCTTTGCTTTGTTTAACGTCAACTTTTACCGTAGAACTCAAACTCTGCAGAAATTGCATAGGCGTTACGCCGTTCCACGACTTAAACGCACGGATAAAGCTACGCTCATCTGAAAACTGTAGCGTGTGCGCCACCTCATAAAAACTACTGCCTTGAGTCAGTCGCAGTTTGGCCTGCTTGTTCTGTACGTTATTTTTGAGTTGTCTAAAACTGGTTTGATACTCAGCGAGCCTTCGTCTTAATGTTGCCGGACTGATATTGAGCTTGTCAGCCATTTGTTCTTGGCACAGTGTTCCCGCGTTAAGCTCACTATAGACTTTATCGAGCAAGTTAGCATGGTCGTTGATCGATTGCTGGTGATGGAGTGTGTTTGCGAGCGAATGATAAATGGTACTGAGTGTTAGGTGCTCTAGCTTCGCCAAATCCAATGATTGATTCGTTTCTTGGTATTGATAGGTGAGTAAGTAGCGATTACTTAAGGGTTTAATGGGAATGTGGGTGATAACCGAGTTTAGCAGCGAGCTTGAGTCACTTTTGGTCTGCACTTGTGTCAGTTGAACTCGGGTGGTTTCGGCGCACACATATTTTACGAGGCCATGGATCAATATCAGCATGCTATCTAACATACAGCGAGAAAATTGTGCGTCAGCGGCTGTGGCGTAGTCAAAGGCTGCATCATCAATTATGTAACTCACTTGAGAGTGTGACACCTCGCAGAAATTGTAGGTCCCCGCGTGGATAAAGTTATAGCCACGGGCAAGCTCTTGTAAGAGCTGAGTAATGGTGCGGCAATGGCGCAGACTATTGAATACAAATTCGTTAGTGCCAGGCAGAAGCTTTTTGCGGTTGAGGTTTAGGCTTTCGTCATTGAGCTCGACAGCACAGTGTTCCATCACGCGCATAAACTCAATGGCATCTAGGGCGTCAATAGCTTTATTGATAGCCAAATACTGCGCGACCGCAGCAAATTCCAGTTTTGCTGCGGTGAGTGTGTGCTGCATCAATTGCACGTAGCAAGGTGCAATGGCGGTGTTTGACATAAATACGTAAGCTCATCCTGTCACTCTCAACAATTCAGTTAATCAACATCAACTCAAGATAGCAATAGTTTTGCGTTGCAACTTTAGTGCAGTATTTTGTCACCATCCGCCGAGGGGGCTGCTAGGGTGCACTTAACCAATTTTTGATTTGGTTGATTGCACTGGGTTCCCAGCCAAGCTCTAGGTGGTTGGTGGCCACAACCGCCGAGCCCGCCAAGTTACTTATTCCTGTGCTGTCGATGCAGCTACTGATAAATACAACGCCATCGGAAGGGCCGGTATGTTCATTGTGAATAAATGCCATATCGGCCTGATCGCCACAAAGATTATAAACTTGAACGCTACTGTCGGTGCCAGCGCTACGAACTTGGTCTACCAGTGAGTTGACTGTAAACGTTGCGATACCTCGGCCTTTGCTCACAAACCCTAAGCCACCGTAGTAAGTGGTGTACCAATCTTGCTCTGTGGTGGGCAGTGCATATTTATCATCTAGTGCTTTTAACATCTGCGCGGAGCCGGGAAAGTAAGGCGAGTCGTAAACCCACTCGGAACTCGAATACCACAGGCCAAAACATAATATTTGATCATGCGCAGTAGGCCCATTTATGCTGCCGCCACATTGCGAATAAGCACCATAGGTATGATTAACGCCGTGACGAAATGACCAATCAATGCCATAGTTGGGGGCGCCGAGCATCACCAGTTTGCGTACATCACTGTTAAATTTAGTGCTCCAAGCATTGGTCAAAGAAGAAATATACATGCGGGCATTAAACGCGCTTTTTGACCAAGTGACTAAATCGACTTGCGTTGCCCCCGTCTTATTTTTAACCTGAGCGATGGCATTGGCTATCTGCTCCGCCCAGATAAAGCCATCGCCATTTTTATGCGCCAGATTTAAGGCAAAAACCTTGTAATCATCATTGGCAAGCGCTTGCATTAAGCCTTGCGAAGGGCAGTTTTGTCGACCACAACCGTAACTACCTGCCTCGTTTGGATTTGCCCAAGCTAAATCGGCATCTTGATTGGCACCGTGGATCAGCAACACCGGTGTTTGGCGGCTGTTACTATCCCAACCCGGCGCATGATAAAGCAGAAACTGCGCAGAACTTGGTTGGCTAGATGCAAAGAAAGTAGCACGCTGACCTGATTGATCGCCACGGCCGTCGGCAGGAAAGCTTTCATTGCCGATATGCCCTGAGCTATCTCGCCACCTTTCGATCTTTTGCCAGCCATTGTTAATACCCGTGGTATAGGTGGCTTCAAGTATCGCTGATGCGTGCGCTAAACCACTTGCTGCGAGTGAGATAGAAACGAGCAACCCATAAGTGTGAGCGCGCAACGCTGTGTCTGTGATTTTCATATTTTTATCCTAGGTCAAGTCATGTTTTAACTGATTGGCGATATTACTGCGCGCGAGCTTGCAGACGTCGAGCACGGCAAAGGAGAAAAACGCATGTATGGTATTTTCAAAGCAGGTTAGGGTATTAAGCACACCCGCTTGCTTTAGTTTTTTGGCGAGCAGTATTCCTTCGTCGTAAAGTGGGTCGCAGCCGGCAAGCAACACACTAGTGGCAGGAAGGTGCGTCATGTCTTCAATAAATAATGGCGAGACATTGACGTCCGCCGCGCTTTGCTCGGGTGCGAGATACCAGTTGCAGGTGTCTTTAATTGCCTCTCTGGTTAGCAACAAGTTTCCATCGCCATACTGCATGCGCGACGGGTAGGTTTCATGGGGAGAAAAAGAGTCAACCACAGGGTAAACTAGGTATAAGTTACTTAGGGTGTTTGGCTGTTGTTGATGTAAGTTATGCGCTGCAACAAGCGCTAAGTTACCACCTGCACTGTCGCCCATCAGTGAAATCTTAGTGGGGTCTAGCTCCAACTGCTGGTGGTTTTCTTGCAGCCAATCTACTACGGCGAGCACTTGCTGCAGGGCGCATGGAAACTTATGCTCAGGCGCGAGGCTGTATTCGACACTGAAAAAAACGACACCGGATTGCTGGCATAAGTCTTTTACCAGTCCGTCATAGCAGTCGACATCTCCTAAAGACCAGCCGCCGCCGTGGACAAACACCACCGCGGGACTGGGGCTTGCCAAAGGCTGCGCTGGGCGGTAACAGCGAACGCCCACGTGAATACCATTGTGTTCAATGTGTAGGTCTTGGCTACTTACTTGTGCTTCAATCTCTCCCGCGAGTCCTAAAAACATCGCTCTTGCGCCTTGTCGAGAGGTCTCAATGGAGATTTCTATGTCATGAATGTCGCCAGCTTGAGCCGCGAGGTCGTCTAACAGTGCTTGTGTTTGTTTGTCTAATTTCATAATTAAAACTTATATTTAAGGTTGATACCGTACGTTCTAGGCGCGCCGTAATAACCAAGTTGAACCCCAGGTGCTGCGCTAAGATCGAAGCCGTGTTGACGATAGCGTTTATCGCCTAAGTTTTTGCCGTATAAACTGGCTTCCCAACTGTCGTCCGCGGAGCGGTAGTGTAGTGACATATCAAAGAGGGTGTAGCCTGACTGTGCGAGTACCTCAGAGCTGCTCACGGTGAGATAGGTTTTACTGCGATAGGCGGCACTACCACGTAGCGAAAATTCGCCTTGCGTAAAAGCGCTAAAGAAGTATTCAAAGCCTGCACGGCCATTCCATTTGGGTGAATTAACCAGCTCTCTTTCATCGCTGACTTCTTTCCCAAAGTCGCCGATGAGCTCATCATAACCGCCCCCTAAATAGCCTAGGTTGAGGTTCAGAGTGAGGTTATCGGAAGCCACGGCTTCGAGCTCCATTTCAGCGCCATAAATGGTGGCTTTACCTGCATTTTCAAACAGTGATAAAAACGCGCCGGTGTCGGGGTCGATAGAAAAGCGGCTGAGCTGAAAGTTCTTGTAGTCATTGAAAAAAGCCGCGGTATTTAAGCGAATATTCTGCTTATTTAATAAGGACTTAGAGCCAATTTCATAGCTCCACAAGGTTTCTGGTTCAAAAGGTTGTGCAAATGAGGTGATCCGGCCGTTAAAACCGCCACTTTTAAACCCTTTTCCGGCGCTCAGGTAAACCATGCTGTCGTCAGATATGGTGTAATCGAACACCACTTTTGGGGTAAACTCTTTCCACTCCTTGGATGCGCTGTAGCCTGTAGGGCTATAGCCAATGCCTGTGCCGAATACCGCTTCCATTTCCTCAGCCGTTGTTACACCGGTGCCAAAAAACTCCTCGCCTTTGGACGTGACTTCTTTTTTCTCTATGGTGTAGCGTGCGCCAAGCGTGACGTCGAGCTTTTCAGTCAAAGACCAAGAGAGGTTAGCGTAGAGGGCTGAGCTGGTATTTTCTTGATCGCGTTCTCCTGCGTTAATCACAGGCCAAGGCAGGTAAACGTCTGGTGCCACCATAACGAAAAAGTCCGGAGCAACGGAGCCGCCAAAACTCAGATCGTCCTCATTAAAGTAATAGAGCCCAGATACCAAGGAGAACTGGTCGTCTTTGTATAACCATTGAAATTCTTGGCTTATTTGCTGTTGATCTTCGAAATTAAAAATACCAAATGATGCATCGGGGGTGGCATCTAAGTCTAAGTGCGTGCGGTATTCCATTTCGCGTCGAGCAGTGATGGATTTAAATACCGAGTGGCCCTTGAGATATTCAAGCGTTAAGCTCGCTCCCGAGGTATCCAGTTCTTCTAAATCGTTGTAGTTAACGTCGACGACAAATGGGTCTTCCTCAGGTGCATAATAGCCTTCTTTTATCACCGAATAGATAGGCGTTTCTCGATGTGGAGTGCGTGAGCTTGAGGGGGATGCGTTCGAGCCGTCGACGACTAAATAGGCCGAAAAATTCTCACTTGGTTGATAAAGTAAACTGCCGCGCCATGCTAGGGTATCTTTGTCGTGGTCGTCACTATTGTTATAGCGATTCTCACTAAAACCATCTCGACTACTTTTGGCAATTGCAAAACGCCCAGAGAGCGTGTCTTCAATCAATGCGCCGTTGACGCTAGCTTTTATCGTCCGAGCATTATAATTTCCAAGTGCCACGCTGACATATCCTTCGTTGTCTTGCGAAGGTTTGGCACTACTGAAACGCACCGCGCCACCTATGGTGTTGCGACCGTAAAGGGTGCCTTGTGGACCACGTAATACCTCGATTTGTTCCGGGTCGACCACATCTAAAAAGGCACCTTGAACGCGCCCAAGATATACGTCGTCGAGATACACACCAACGCCGGGATCGTTAAACGAGATAGAGTCAATTTGGCCAATTCCGCGAATATAAATGACGGCGTTGGAAGCATCACCTGAGTGCAGGTTAAGGTTTGGAACGTGAGATGCCAGGTCACCGAGATCTTGTACGTTCATCTTCTCAAGCTCTGAGGCGGAGAGGGCGGTCACCGCAAGCGCGACATCTTGTAGATTTTCGGTTTGCCGCGTTGCGGTAACGCTGATCCGCTCAATTTTTTTGTTTTGCTCAGTGCTAAGCGTGGACTCTGCTTCGGCATAGCTATGGCCTGATAATACAGCCGCTATCAGAAGTGATAGTGTATGCCGTGGTATACCTTTGGTTGAACTGACTCTATGTGATTGAGTTGCTGCAATCATGCTGAGTAACCTTTTCGTCGTTATTATTATGTTCTCCAGTATAGGAATGAAGAAAATTCAATAGCTAGGACAAAAACAGTCAACTTAATGAGCAAATTAGCTCATTACGAACATGGATATCTTATTCATCCATTCAACTCAAACCTGTTCTACGGCTCAATGGGTGTTTATATTATGATGCTGATGAAAGTGGCTTAGAGTGTTCAAGTAATTCTTACGGTCAGGTTTTGTTTGATAAACAATACTATCCTGATGACATTTCTTTGAGAGATGACAACTTATGTATCGTTGAAAATGGTAAGTTGGAGTGTTTCGAGTTGGTAAAAGAATGGAGCCAAGAAGACCCTAAAATTCGACTGCAAGCGCGTCCAACAAATTTAGATTCTATTAGTAATGGAAGCGCAGCAAGAAAATCCCAACCTTAGTTGGGAAGGTATTAGCGTATGCGCTTTATACACAGGCGGCTTTTTGTGTGACAGCGACAACTCTGGAGCTGATTGGAGTTATCCTAGTATGTATTTTGATAACATATTATCTCTGGATTTAAGTGAGGACCGTATTTGCATGGTTAGAGGTTATCAGCAGATTAATTCTCGCTTTGTGCAATGTATCAAGGAGGGAACTCATGAAGAACTGTTTGTTCCTGGTGACTTATTAACTACAAAAAGTGTCTCAGTTGGTGCTATAGAAACATGTGTTTTAGAACTTGATAGAGCGGTGTGCTGGAATCGCGCTAATGATGTATATAGCAAACCACTCGTTAATCCGACGCAACTCAAAGTATACACTTACCAAGCTTGTGCAGTAGATGATAACGGTCTATCTTGCTGGCCCTTAGGGAGTAATGAAGGAAAGGGGATAACGCTTCCTTCGATTCAAAATGTGACGAAATTAATGGAAGACTCAACCTGTGCGGTGGGAGAAGATGGTTTATTTTGCTGGGATATTTTTCCATATTATGGGTATGGGCAAAGAGACCGAGCACTATACTAGTTTAAAGGCATTGGACTGGGTTGAGCTCAGTCCATTGCACGCAACAAATTATCCGATATGTAAAGATTGCATGCTAAGCCCTTAGTTAAAACTGAGCGAAAGAATTATTTACAATTTTAGTATTTGCTGAATTATTGTTCTTTATCTCTAAAGGTGATACTTTGGGGTACTCTTTTAAAAAGGGTACAAATTATCAATAAGGAAAATAAAGAATGAAATTGAAATTACAAAAAAAACCACTTAAATCTCTATCTAATAATACCGAACTCAATGCGCAAGCGACTCCTCAAGTTGCAGGTGGCGTGAAGCAAACTGAGTGGTGCAGCATGGGTCCAAAATGTTTAGTTACCGGCACTTGCTATCCTACGGATAAAGTTGCCTGTACGGAAATGTAATATTGATTCGTGATGCGGACCTAGTTCGTATCACGTTTTATGCTTTTTTGTATAAATAACCTTAGCTTCGGATAGTTAATGCCATCCTAGCCGTCAGCTTTGGCGCTAACCGGATTGAGCTCACTTTCAATAACCAGCTATCGTCACGGTTAAGCTTCATTTAAATCAAACTCTGGTTAATCGCCTTTATGACCGCTTGGGTTCTGTCTTTAACTTCAAGTTTTGCGAGTATTTGAGAGACATGGTTGCGAATGGTGCCTTCGGAATTGTGTAAGGTGTTGGCGATGATTTTGTTTGACATGCCGAGAGATAAACAGCGCAACACTGCTTGTTCTTTTTCAGTCAATTTTTCTTGTGGTGCTAATTGCTGATCTAGAAGGTAAGCCGTCAAAGCGCTTTGTAGCACTTTTTTCCCTGCAATCACTTGTTGGATGGCGTCGATTAATGCCTCTAGTTCAATATTTTTAAGTACATAGCCCCGTGCACCAAGATTAATGGCCTTTACCAATACATCGCAATCTTCAAAGGTAGTGATAATCAAAACTGGAGTGGGTATTGCGTTAGTGCGCAATGCATTAAGTACACCTAGTCCATCTAAATTAGGCATGCGCATATCCAGTAAGATGATGTCAAATTGTTGTGAAGCGAGTAACTCAAGTGCCTGTATACCGTCTTCAGCTTGCCCTTTTATACAAATGTTTTCGTCAAGGTTAAGCAAGTTGGCTAGGCCTAACCTCACCAAGGTTTGGTCTTCCACGAGTAGGCAATTGATCATGTAATATTCTCGGATAAAAGGTTAAGTTCGGGTACAGGTATGGTTATTGAGCTGATGAGCTTTTGATTTTCAATTTTTTGTGTGAATGAGCCGTTAAGTAGTGCTAGTCGCTCATGTAGCCCAGATAAGCCATTGCCTTGTTTTGGCAAGCTAGACTCGCTTTGGTTGTGAAAGGCGCTAGCTTTTAGATTATGGTTTGCTGTGTCAATTACGACCTCAAAATTGATATGATTTGCTTTGGTATGTTTGAGCGTATTGCTTACCATTTCTTGACAAAAACGGATCACGCAGAGTGAATGCGCTTGCGAGATTTGTTCTGATCCACGGTCTAGCTTTAAGGTGTAGCGCAAATTGGGTGTGGCCGTGAAAATTGCTTCTAGTGCTTGTTTCAAGAGTGTTTTATTGTGGCGCTGAGTGGATACGATACTTCTTACTTCCTCAAGCAAAGTTTGGCTTAGTTGATGGCAACTCGCTAGGGTTGGCTCCATATCTTCGCTTGCCGTTCTTTTTGCGAAATCAAGATTAATACTCAGTGCTGTGAGTTTATGGCCTAGTGAATCATGCAATTCTCGGGAAATATTGAGTCTTTCTTGCGCTGCTGACATGGCTCCCATCATGTGTTGCGCGGCTTTAAGCTCTTTGTAATTTTGCCGAGATTGGTAGTGCATATTGAGGCTCTCAACTATGCGTCTGCTGACAAACCAGTTCATTGCACAAAAAAATAGCCAAACAGCAAAGGTGATCCAAGGTACGCTACCCTCCCACCTTGTATAGTGTGTAAATCCGTATACCAGCATAGCAAGTAACACGGCAGACAGAACTTTAGGGAATGAAAAGTGCGGACTAAAAATTGCAGAAAACATGACCAAATGAATAAAAACTAATGAAGTTGTTGATACCTGCATAAGTAGCGCTATCAATACTAGGTAGGTACAGGCTGCCGCATGGACTCGCTTATTTGGGTTGTGAATGATAAAAAACAGCAATGTCAAAATGGCACCGCTAATGATTAGCTGGCCGACCAATGCGAGCTGAGAGTTACGGTAATACATACATGCAAGTGTGACACCTAACCAAGAAGCAAGTGTTGAAAAACGCCAGTCTGTTGTATGGCGGATAGGAGAGTCCATCATTTCTGCGCAAAGTTTTTATTTTTGATTATTACAGAATCGCTATGGTGAGAACAGTGATAATTGTCATAGTCAAAATATGAGATTTATCACTGGTGACGTGACATCACTTTACTAAGATAGTGATGGATATCGGTAATTCATATGAGGCTTATTTATGACGGATATGGCATCGATTTCTTCAATGGCTACTGTTCAATGTGGCGTCGCTCGTGCTGATGGAAGATTATGGGCGACGGCAGATACACTGCATTTTACTCCTTTCAATACCTTGCTAGGGCTAGGTCCATATCAAATTGATATCGTTGATGTGATTAAGGTTGAACAGTGCCTTGGCAAAGGCGCAGGACTGCTTCCTCTTACAACTCAAGCGATCCAAATTACATTAAAGAGTAATCAAACGTTCAAATTTATTTTATCAGAACCTGAATCATGGGTAAGGTGGTTCAATTCTATTGACTGTTGATTAAATGAAAAGGATTTAAACCCCATAATTTATAGATGGCTTTCTTTAAGTTGTTGTAAATTTTTAATTTTAATTTTTATTTTCCTGGTTGGTTTCATTTGGTAACTAGTTTGAAGAAAGGGATTGTTCAGTTTGATAATTAACCTATAATTAATTTGGCAGGTAGAAATAAAGCTGATAACCTATTGCCCGTCTCAAAATAATCTCACTTAAACACAAGGATTATAGTGTTATGAATGCTCAAAGATTGGAGCGCATATTAAGTGCGTTTTTACCTTCTTTTATTGCCAAGCAACTAGCTAAATCACCAAAACTTTTGCTGTTTGTTGTGCTATTTATCACCTTGCTCGTCATTTTTATTATTAAAGTCGCCTCTTTTGCTATTTACTCTTTGGTCGTGGGAGCTGTGTTATTCGGCTGTTGGATGGCGTGGAGTGGCACTAAACGCATCATGTCGAAGCGCAAGAAACGAGTGTCTTAAAGTTAAATCAAGATACTCTGGGCTTGATAATTATTACGTAATTAATCTGAAATATATTTTTTCGGTTTGTCTGCCGTATTAGATATTACATAAATTGAAAATCTCAATCTATTTAAGGAAAAATAACCATGAGTCTATTAAATAAATTCAAAACTCAAGCGCAATCTATTGGCAGTAGTATTGGTGAATCTACCAGTAAACTAAGCGGTGATATTGTGTCTTCAACGAAAGACAATGCAAAGCTTGCAGGTTTGAAATCAGATATCGCGTCAATCGATGGTCAACTTAATATTGCATACCAAGATATTGGCCGCAAATATATTGAAAACCTAATCAAAAACGATGGTGCAAATCTTGAAGCTGTATTGCAAGACACTATCGAGCGTATCGATCCGTTAATTAAGCGTAAAGACGATCTGGAAGCGGAAGTTATCGCTATCGAGAAGCAACTAAAAGATCAGATAGTTATCCAGGAAAAAGCGGTTTTCCAAAAAGAATTTGATGGTGAAAAAGAGAAACTAGAAAAAGCGCTAAAGCTTGATGTTATCTCACAAGACGAGTTTGATACTAAGCTGGCTAAAGCACGTTTGAAACTGGACAATTTCGATGAAATTCGTAAAACCAAAAAGCAGCACGAAATGGGTCTAATCAATAAAGAAGAATTAAAAGAAAAGCTAACTGCGTTAGGTGCGTAATCTAACGCTTAATTACTCCCTGATTAGCCAGCGCTAATAATTTAACAATTATATGAGCTGGCTACACTCTGCGTTATTGAAAAATCATATTCAAATCATTGCGTTTACGTTATTCGCTTTAACCTTAAATTGGCAGCGATTGTTTAGTAAAGTGGAATACCCCACATGTAGATGCACATCAATTTAATTGGCTAAATTACTCAATTCGAAGACTCTTTATTGCAAGGCTTGCTTCGCCACCTTCTGTGTCTGTCAAGTCTGGTACAAAGTAAAGTGCGGAAACATGCTTGAGTATGACCCCTTTGTCTTTTGACCAAGCAGGTGTCCAGTTGGGTCTGGCAAAATCATTCAGAGCTACGTTGATTGTTTGCCAAGTATCTGATGCTGGTAATTTAGATTGGTAGTGAGCATAGCTTTTATCACCTGAGCCGCCATACTCCTGCTGCGATAACTTAACTATCAAAGCGTTATCACTTTTATACGTCAGTGCAATGTTGAATTGAGAGGGGAGCTGTTTAGTGGGCAAGTCGTAAATAAGCTCTACCCAAGAGTTGTTTTGTTTATCGACTCGCGGCACGCGTTTAAACTGAATAGCAACTTGATCTTCATGAACAAGTGGGCCATTCAGAATTGCTTGGCTGCCATGCGGATCGGTCGCATAACGCCATTGTTTTGACTTTAAGTTCGGCTGAGTATAGCTACAGCCAGAAACCGCTATAACGAATAAAAGTGATAAAAAACGCATAGAAAGATCCTTAGAACAACGTCCCTAAAATATAATTTTTTAGTTTATTTACAAGGGGGTAATATGACAACGGGGCGCATGTGCATTTTTGGCCAATGTTAGAAAATTTCAAGTCATCATACTTTAATGTGGCTTGCTAAAGTTATGGCACCTATCATGAGAGATTGATTTATTGGTGTGGTTGATCTCATACTGTTTCTAATACAGGTTAGCTAGGGTCTAGCAAACAAATAAGGAATCGTATGGAAACGGAGTTTATCTCTTTTATTTTTTATCTTTTTGTATTTATTGGCGCTGTTTTTGCTCTACAAGATAGACAAAGGCTTAAGCAACTTGTCAAAAAAGTACATCAGTTACAAAATACGATAGAGCAGCAAAGTCGCCGGATCTCGACACTTGAAGGTCGTGAATTCTCAGATCAAGCACGTTCAGAGAAGAAGCTTTCTGTGCGTGGACAAAGGAATGACGAAACAGCTGATAGCACATCATTAACTGCACGAACAGCATTGGGTGGCTCCACGGCAACAGCCAATCCTACACAACCTCAGCAGCCTGAAAGCGACAGTATGGTGACTATCGCAAGAGCCAAGCCTAGTAAGAGTAAACCAGCCTTTGAATTTGACTTTACTTTAGATTCTTTATTAAAAGGGAATGGACTTTTTTGGATAGGTGCCGTAGTGCTAGCCTTGGGCGGCGTTTTTCTAGCGAAGTACTCTATTGAAGCCGGACTTCTTCCCCCTAGTGTGCGAGTGATACTGGGGGCCCTTTTTGGAGTTAGCTTGGTTACTGCCGCTGAAGTTGTAAATCGCTACAAAGAAAAGCTAAAAATTAATACGCCATACATTTCTGCAGCACTTGCCAGTGGTGGCGTGATCACTTGCTTTGCCATGACATTGGTTGCTTTTGATTTCTATCATTTTATACCGGCTAATATGGCCTTTGTTTTACTCGCCATTATTTCATTGGCTGCGACCTCTTTGGCACTGAGATTTGGCCCTGTGCTCGCAGGTATCGGCATCGTTGGTGCGTATGTCGTGCCTGCTTTGGTATCGACCGGTTCTAATAATATCGGTGCGTTACTGCTGTATATCAGCTTTGTTTCACTCTCTGCGATTTGGGTTGCGGATTATGTGAAGCGCAAATGGCTGTGGTGGCAAAGCTTTGTTGGGCATTTCTTATGGTTTTGCACCGCGGTTGCGGTTGGTGGAAGCGGCGACTTTTGGGTGCTGCTGATTTTTGCGCTTATCTCTATGTACTTATATGTGTTGGTAGACGTACTGGGTTGGCGACTGACGAATTCAATGATAAGTCCGTTGCCTGTCAAAGATTTATTAATGCCAAGGAAAGAGCAGTTGGGAATTTTACTCCCACTGTTACTTATCGCATGTGCGCTAATAATAAAAACCCAAATCGATACGCTTATTTGGGCTAATGTCTTATTTGCTAGCGTGGTTTTGTGTGCGGCTTATAGACATAGTGCATTGGATAGTTGGCCATTTTATTTACTATTGTTTGTACTTCTCTCATTCTACTTGATGCCCAAAGTGGGCACTTACGACGACGTACTTTTTCCTTTCACCGGTAAGTATTTGTTTATCCAAGTAGCAGTGGTCATCACGATGTTATTTAGCATGATGATGATTAAGCGATATCCATCAAGACTCGCTTATTTGATGCTGTTGAACGTGGCACCACTTGCGCTTTACGGTGTAAGCTACGCTATTTCTCCTAGAGTCGCAGAAGCAATTTTATATCCTGTATGGGCGGTTGAGATGTTGGCCATCGGGCTCTTCGCTTCGTATTGTGCGATGAAAACGGATACTAATATTCAGCAGGTCACTTACCTTATTTTGGCGAATGCCATGCTGAGTTTGTGTTTTACGATGTTACTCTCGGCAAGCTCGTTGACTTTAGCGATTGCGGCACAAGTGGCGTCTATGAGTTATTTGAGCTGGAAGTACAAAGTGCGTATACCTGATTGGTTGTATAAGGCTGCACTTATTGCCGTTGTTACCCGTCTTACTTTTGCGCCTTGGCTTGCAGATTACAAGCACGAAACGATTTTAACTATACATTGGACACTTGTGGTCTATCCGCTGGTGCTGGGCATCATTTGGTTTGCTACCAAACACAACCCTTCAAAGGCCCTGAACACTTGGTTTATGGGCGTCGCAATGCATATTGTGGCGCTTCTGGTTACGACCGAAACAAGTTATCTCGTGATTGGTGACTACCCTGATTTTACTAATCTCGGTTTCCAAGAATCCGTGTTGCTTGCTTTGAATTGGCTGGTGCTTGGCGCTGTATATCTGTGGCGAGGGCAGCTCAGCGACAAGGGCAACAGACTTTATCCGCTTGCAGCTAGCTTGCTATTACTTGGAAGCGCGTTGCTCCACGCCGATATTTCGTTTGCCAATAATCCGTTTTTTGACAGGCAATATATTGGAGACGGCGTGTTTAATTGGTTACTTTTGCAGTGGTTGGTACCAGCATGCGTATTCGCTTTCATGCTCCAGTTTAAGTTAATACCACCGCAATTTAAGCGTTTGGTATACGGGCTGATAGCCTTGCTAGGGGTCTTGTTTATCAATGGTGAAATTCGGGCGTTATTTCATGAGGGTTTCCTTGTGCTGTCGATGCCGATGGAGCAATCCGAGTTATATACCTATTCGATTGTTTGGCTATTGATTTCAACCGTATTAATTTTTGTTGCCAAGCGGATAGAGCATAAAGTGCTGATTAATGCCGGTTTTGCAGGGCTAGCCATTGTTATTTTAAAAGCTTTTGTGGTCGATATGGCAAACCTCGAAGGCTTGCTGCGCGCCTTGTCTTTTATCGGTTTAGGCTTATGTTTGGTGGGAATTGGTTGGCTGTTTCAAAAAATGCAGGATCAGCCCAGAGAGGTAAAACCAACGGTGGACTGATCCTTACATTTTTACAAGCAGTAACCACCGTCAACAGTGATGTGCGCGCCGCGCATTGCTGTTGACCCTACGTTTAACCCGACTATTTATTGCTCGCTTATTCTTGCTTTGTTTTGGATTTCTGTATGGGTCACTCTGGTTAAACGGCATTTGGTGTTGGGTTCAATCATTTCAGCAGAACTGGTATTCTACGCGGCATACTGAGTAAGTGAGAGTAAAGAGATGATCAACGATAAAGATATCATTGAAACTTTGGACGAGCTGGAAGCTTTTTTGTTGCTAATTGATAACGATGGCTTAGGGTTGCAAAACGTGGCCGGTGTGGCACTGGCAACGAACAACAGCGATGGCAGACCATTTATTGCGATTTTGGATGATAAACACCAATTGTTGTTGGGTCGTTGGGTATCTCAAGACGTGTATGAAAACGGCAGAGACATGGTTCGTTACGGACCAAAGAAAGCACATTAATATCCTTTGAGTAGCCGCATGGCTGGATTTAAGATTGGAGTGCAGGATAAACCTGCTTCCAATCCGTTTTGTCGGTGGTTATACGAAGCTGCGTCAGTGCTTAAGCGTCGTTTTCAATATAGACGGAATCGCTTGCCATAAGCTCTATGGCGACGATTTCGGAGCGGTTCATGGTGAGTTTATACCTTTCTAACTGTATTCCTTGAGAAGATTTAAACCGCATTACCAAGTTGATTTGATAGCGACGTTCAACTGACTTTTTCGAGACCTTTTTCCCTTCAAGGCTATAAAGCTTTCCTGCGCCTTTTTTTAGATAGCGTACAAACGAACTCATGTTAAAGGTGATACGTTGCTGTACTTCTTCGTAACCGGGTAAAAACTCATCAATATGTACTTGGTTTTTACAGCAAAAATGCAGTAGATGCGCAGCTTGTTTATTTTGCTGTCGACGTTTTTTTAGCAGCTTATCAACGTCTTCTGGTAGGTCTTTTTTGCGAATATGTTCCAGCCATATCGTTTGTGTACAAACGATGGCGTCCGTTACTGAGTTTTTAAACTTGTTGCGCCACTTTGGCCGGCCGCGTTGAATATGACGCCATGCCCACTGGGTTAAGTCTTCTTTGAACGTTTCTCTAAGGCCATAAATTACGCCAAGCAAAGCAATAAGGGCGACGGTGACTTCTTGAAAGTTAGAGCGGGCGTTGAGCACAATAAACATCACAAAGGCCATGATAATACCAGTAACCACTCCGCGAACTAAACGCTTTAGGTTGGTACTTAAGTCGATGGTTTGTTTGTTAAAAACAACACCATATTCAATGAGTCTTTCAAGCAACTTCATTTTATTGGTAATGCGGTTTGGGTCATCCAACGTGACTTGCGAGTTGTAGCTCTGCTCCTCGCGGTATTGGCTCTCTCGTTGACAGAAACTAACAATACAGCTTCGCTCATGACTAAAGTCGCTTGACTTAGGCCCGCTAGCGATGAGTTTTAAAAACGCTTGCTCAGTATGCCAACTGAGGTAGTTATCTGCGTTTTGATAGTAAGGCTTAAGCTTATTATCTGGCGGGGTGTAACGCCTGAGTTTTTTCAATAGGCGTTCGGTTTCTTCCACTAATAATTGTGCGGCTGGATAAAACTCATCAGCCTCTTTTAGCTTCAATGTCTGTTTTACATCGGCATCTAGCGCAATGCGGATCTGGTAGCAAAATAGGTTTAGATTAACGCGGTAATCGGTTTTTTGACCTTTGCTTTGGCTGATAAAGCGGCTACGTACCAAGGGGAGATGAAGCTGCTCCGAGTAATATGCACTGTGACTTTTTATATTGGCATTAAAGTAGTCTACTTCGTTCAATGTGTTGGTATTAATCCCCATATCGGTTGGGATTGAAAAATACAGGTCGAGTTGGTTTGTCTCTTTGGGAAGGAGTTGATAGTTGATTTTAAAAGATAAGCTTTCGTCTTGACTTAGTTTGGCTCTGCTCACTCGGGTATGGTGCCTCCTGATATTGTGCGCTTAAATATTACCATAAAATATTAGATAAAATGAGTGTAATTAAATTGTAATTACCTGTTTTTTTTGTTTATTTTATGTAATCTTATATTTAAAAGGAAAGTTAAATGAAATTATCATATCATCTAGTTGGTCTCTTGGCTTTTGGTGTGGGTTTTAATTGTGTCGCTGCTGCGCATGAACTCCCATCAATGGGAGAGATTGGACAGTTTAATGTAGATGAAAGAATGCGAACTCTATTTACAAATCCATCAAACGTTAAGCCGCTTCAGAAAGTATCATTTGCGATTAAAGAGAGTGTGGCGCAAATAACACCAGCATGTCCAACATTACATACTGGAAACCTATATACGTTAACAAATTCTCAGGCTGGGAATATAAATTGCTACCATTTTGAAATTACGGAACGAAGTAAGACCACTGCTATTTTAGTGGATCAAGTTGGTGCTACTAATGTAGATCTTTCTATTCTACGCCATAACAATGACGATACATATACGTTACTGGGTTCTTCGAAAAATCCCGGAAATCAGGATGAATCAGTTGTTATATTGACGGAACCTGGGCATTATTACTGGTATATCGAAGTTGTGGAATCAGATGGTACACCATTTAACTTCGGTGCTGCAGTTGCAACTGAGCTTGATGCAAATGAATTCAATGATACAGTCGCTTCATCAACGATTTTACCTGATAGACAAAATAATATTGTCGGGAACATGGATAGTATTACGGACATAGATTATTTTCAGTTTACAGCTGTTCGAGGACAAGATCTTTCTTTGAAGCTTGAAAGTACAAACATTAATGAATATATTTTCGAGATTTACAATAATGGGTGGATGCCAATAGATAAAGGTAAATATATCCCAGTTACAGGTCTGCAGGAAAATCAACCAATCAACATCAGGGTTAGGGCTAACACAGCTATTTCGGCTAACCCGAGTAACACCTACAGTTTGCAAGTTGCTTCTATCATCACCTCATTTAGCAATCACGTTGTTTCTGGGGAAAATGGTGTAATTCGCATCCCTTATTCCGCATTTAGTAACCCATACCTCACAACTCAAGCTTATCACAAACTGAATTGGTCATTAGTGCTACAAGATTCTACAGGAGCACCGGTTCAGGGAGCTACGGCTACATTGAAGTTTGTAAAGGATTGGTACAACCCAGTTGACAGTATGGTAGGTTATCAGCAAACCTCTAATTCGGATGGTATAATTTCCGGGCTAGTTGATCTGAATCTCTGCGATGAAAACGAAGCGCGAGTTAGGCATGTCGACTATAGTATGGGCTATAAAAATACTTGGGAGTCGCAATTTGAACGAGGTGCATGGCGAATCGAGATACCTACCAATGTTGACTTAAATGATGATGAAAAAGTGGATTTGATAGGTGTTGGCGGTGATAACTTTCCATGGGTACATTTCGCACATATATGTTACCAAAGGTTAGTTTCCAGTACGCCTTCATAGACCAAAGGTATATTAGAGGCTTTAACGGATATTAGAGCCTCTTGATTAAAGATTAAGAATACCTAACCGTTGCATTTTGTCCCAGCTGCTCAGCAATATTTTGAATAAATCCATGCCCAGTCAATTGTCTTCCTAGTGCTAGAGTCGTTTGTTGTGTTTCTCTAGGACCATCCATCAGTGCTTTGAAGTCGATTATATCTGCGAAATTTTCGCTAGTAACATCATACTTTCCCCAGAGTTTACTGGTGCCGCCATTATCGTCTCGTTCCATCTGCGTATATTGTAAGAAGTTGGCTTTTACTTCATTTGCAAGGTTGACTAGTGCCTTATTGCTATTGAGCTTTCCTTCTAAATAAGTAATATCTTCAGCCGAGATATTACCTGTCACCTTCAATTCGCCCTGTTCGTTGACTGAAAACCCCCACTCATTTTCAGTCAGTTCAGGTCGTTCAGTGGCAATATCCGAGAGTGTTTTGTCATATTCTTTAGACATGCTATCCGCCGATTTAAACATGCTGCCACCCAGATAAAGCTCGGCGATTGCTTCACCAGTCATAACGCTTGCACTTTTTATCGTTTGCTCGACCTCTTTTGATACACCTATCGTTATTGGTCGCTCATAAACTGGTGGGGTCACATGCTTAGCTGTTTGAGAAAATGTATCATTTTTCAGTGCGTCTCCGGATCTCTCGACTTTAGTCTGAGCAACTGTATCTGAGCTTACAGTTGATAGACTGTTTACCAACGTTTCTCTTGGTTGATTTATAATCTTCATATATTTCCTTATCTACGTATAGGTAACGATCTTTTATCGACAACTTAGAATTATAGTTTAATGTTATTTTTATGTAATCTGACTATGGTGCCTTTTTGGATTAGAGATGGACTTTTTCGCCTTCATTTAAAATATACAGTGGCGTTTTGGCTTTTAGCACTTGTTGCATATGCAGTAAGCGGAAAAGCGCTGAATGTGAGGTTTTATCTCCCATTTTCCAACTAGCATTGCCATAGCCCCAAGGCACCATGACTTTACAGCCGAGCTCTTTTGCGGCAGTCAGTGCATCTTCTGGTGTGGTGTGTACTTTACGATACCAATCAGGATGTTCTTCGCTGTAGTATGAGGCAATTGGAAGTAGGCACACATCAATATCACCATATTTTTCTTGAATATCTTTGAAATGTGGTGAATATCCCGTATCTCCAGCAAAAAATAGAGTCTTGCCTTGGTGTTCTAATATCCAGCCACCCCATAGTGCAGCGCCATGATCTTCGTATAAAAACGGCACCCAAATACGGCTGCTAAAGTGATTTGCAGGCACAAAGTGTGCAGTTACTTCACCAAGTTGTTTGCTTGAATACCACTCCATTTCAGAAACCTTGTATCCATCTTCAGGAAAGTGCTCTGCAAATCCAAGTGGGGTGAGGTAATTTGGCCCAGTACCAATCGCTTCGATATCGCGCTTGTTAAAATGATCGTAATGAATGTGGGAGTACATTACGGCATTGGTTTGTTGTAACTCTGTTTGACTGAGCTGTGCAGGTTGATTGCGATTAAACCCTTCTGAGAGGCGAAATGCCCAGTTTACAGGCCAGTCAAATTGAGCCGTGACGGGGTCAAACAAAAACTGTTGCCCATCTTTGGTGTTGACTTTAAAACTCGCATGTCCGAGCCATTGGATAGCAAAGCCGGTATTGAGCGAGAGAGTGGGGTTGTTGCCAACGTACGTGCAATCTTGCATTTCGGACTGACATTGAATTTGTTGGGTGACTGGATAGCAGTTTTTTTCGCAGGTCACGGGATAATCTTTAAACTTATTGTAGATGTTGGAATATCTATCTTCATACCCTTCTACAGAGCTATGTTTTACCACGGAAGACTCAGATTTTATTCGCTCTACAACATTACTATTACTGCAGCCTGTTAATGTGATTATGACTGCCAAAGTAAGCCTTTTCATGCCCATTCCTTTTTATAATTATTAGTTATTTTTTGGAGTTTACCAATAAAAGGGAATGGGGTGTAGCGGTGAATTAAGCCTTAGGTGGGAGTTGGATTAGTGCATAACCCAACGCTCATTGTGGGTTAGAGACTAGGAATTACGTTCCTGCGCCTCAAACTTATATCCCGCTCCGTAAATAGAGTGGATAAAGTCGTATTTAGGCGCGATGCTTTGCAGCTTTTTACGAATATTTTTAATATGGCTATCTATGGTTCTGTCGCTAACAATGTGGCTGTCATCGTAGATGTGATCCATCAATAAGTCGCGGCTATAAATTCTGCATGGGTGTCCGTACATCGCCTTTAAGAGCATAAACTCGACATAAGTGAGTGTCGCTCTCGCGTCGAGGAAGGAGACAAACAAGCTCTCTTCGTCCAATTTAAGTTTGCTCTCGGTTTCTGACACTGTGCCGCGCTCGTTTAGCGTCACGCGTCTTAAAATCGCCTTCACTCTTGCGACGACTTCTTTTGGACTATAGGGTTTACACACATAATCATCAGCACCCACTTCAAGACCAAGGAGACGGTCGATTTCTTCTACTTTGGCGGTGATCATGACAATTGGCACGTTTGAATAAGCTCTGATCCGCTTGCAAATTTCGATACCGTCAAGATTAGGCAGCATGAGGTCGAGTAAGATAAGGGCAGGTTGCTGTTGTTTAAAAGCCTCTTCAGCCAAAGCGCCATCGTGAACACAATGGCTGGTATACTCGGCTTGAGCCAAATACTTACTTAAAATATCGGCAAGTTTTGGTTCATCTTCGACGATTAAAATATGTTTGTTTGGCACGGGGGAAACTCATTATCTTTTCAGTTCAATAATAATAGCGAGACCACCCAGTTCGCTCAAGTCCGCAGTGATTTTTCCGTTGTGGGCAGCAACAATACTTTGGCAAATGGCTAAACCAAGGCCAGAGCCACCCGTTTTTCTACTCCGCGCTTCCTCTACTCGATAGAGCCTATCAAATAGTTTGTTTAGCTGTTCTTGTGGTACAGAAGGTGCGCTGTCCTGCCAGTAAATTATCGTTTTATCTTGTCGTTGTATGACTTTTACATCGAGATTTCCCGGTTGTTCAGCTGAGGAGTCTGTGTAACGCAAGGTGTTTTGCAACAAGTTATCGAATAGCTGCCCAAGGCGCTGCTCGTCACATTCTAAGGTAATATGCTCATCGCATTGCAAGGAATAAGCAAGATGGTGCTTTTCAATTTGGTGACTACTTTTCGCAAATGTGCGTGATAGCAGGTCGTAAAGGTTTTCTTTATCCATGTTGTAAGTAAGTGCACCGCGGTCTGACAGCGATAGTTGATGTAAATCGTCCACCAGCCGAGTCAATCGTTGGATCTCTTCGTTAAGCGACATCAGTTGTTCAGGATCGCTTGCGATAATGCCATCAATCATTCCCTCAAGTTCTGCGCGGATCACGGCAATCGGCGTGCGTAGCTCGTGCGAAATATCCGCTATCCATTGCTGCCTAGCTATTTGGTTCTGCGCTAATGTGTCTGCCAAACGGTTCATATCTCTGGCAAGCAAACCGAGTTCGTCTTTACTCGCGATATCGACGCGAGCATCGTAATTTCCTTGTGTCAGTGTTTTTGCATTGCGGCGCAACAACACGATTGGGTTGACCATATATTTACTAAAAGGCACGGCAATCACTAAAGTAACCAACAGGGCGACGAGCGCAATGATGATGAACTGTTTACGTTGTTGCTCTGCAAACAGTTGGTCGAAGTCATTGCGTACCAAGCCACTTTGCTCGACACCTAAGTAGGCGATAATCTGTTTGCGTTTAGGCTGCGCCAAATGGTCGCTTTGATAGACTGGGAACCACAGCGAAGTCTGCTTACTTTTCGGTGTGCCCATAATAATATTGCCTTGTGCGTCTTTGATCAGCAGGCGTTTTTTATTGTCAAAACGCGGTGGGGGGCCATCACGTCTTCTTGGCCCTCCTTCGCCTCTTTCACGATGTCTTGGTGGTGGACGAGAATGTAGCCTGTCTCGCGGTCGCTCATCCTCAGAAAGACCATAAAAGCTACGTACTATGCTGTCCCAATCTTCTGAGCCTCGATACACCCAGTCCAAAGAACCATGGCGTGCGTAAGTCTCGGCAACTTGCGTTACCACCTCTTTGAGCTGTGCTCGAGAGGTATTTTCAAGATAGGCAGTAAAGCTCTTTTCAAACGCTAATTTATTGGCGATATAGATAGCCAGCACCAATGTGGTGTTGGCTATCAAAATTATCAGCAATAGTTTGACGCGAATGGTCATTTTCATGGTTGTTGTTATTCCACCGGTTAACGTTGTGCATGCAAGCGTAAATTATCAGGGTCTGGTGTGCGACGGTTTGGCATCCATTTTCTTACGCACCGTTGGTCTTTTGCACACTTGTCTGTCAAGGCATGTAAAAACGCAACGAGATCCTGCTTTTGTTGTGGCGCTAAATTGGCGGCAACAAAGGGTGATTGGCGCAGTAACGTTAACGCCGCTTCACTATTTTCTCTCGCTTGTAGGTTTAGTGTGTCACACTGAGCGGTTAAGGAAAACTGCTTTAATCCACAAGCACCACCACGTTGAAAAAATTGCTCGACGGTTTGCTCAGGGTTTGAGTAATGATTGACCACTTGTTCTAACGACTCGTAGGCTCCTGCGTGACCATATGGCGCAGTCAGGGCAACATTTATTAAGCTTGGGACTCTAAACGCAAATTGGTTGCGAGTCGAAGGGTCAATTGCAGCGCGTCCGATATCGGCCTGATTATCTTGTGTACCAATACCATACTGTGGAAAGGCGAGGTTAAAGAAACCATCGTTAGTGAAACGTTCACCGCTGTGGCACCCAACACATCCTGCACCGCCTTCAGCTATAGGAGTAAAAAAGAGTTTAGCACCACGTTTTTGTTTGTCGCTGAGTGCGCCACGGTCACCTCGGGCATAGCGATGCCAATTGGTATCCACCATCACAAATGACGCTTGATACTGGCCGAGTGCAAAAGCGATACTATCAAAGGTAATTAAGGTTTGCGCGTCAGCTTGCGAGTTGAATGCTTCTCTAAAGGCTTGAAGCCAATCATTGGTGGCCAAACCTCCTGCTTCTTCACCGTAATCGCCAATACGCTGGGCTAAGTGTGAGCGGACTTGTTCATTGGTTTCGGCACTTTCGAAAGCCTCACCACGCATTTCTTCACGAGAGGTGACAGGAAAGCGAGACAGGGTTGCAACTAGTGAATCTGCCGCGTTTACATCTGGTTGGTTAAAACCTGAATCAGGCGTACTGATAAAACTGCTTTCATTGCCTTGGTCGTCAGTGATAGTCACACGTTGAACACGGCCATCCCAAAATAAAGCGTTGTTGGCAAATCCGGTATTAAAAATGGTGGGAGAGTTACGTGGAATATTGATGTTATCGTTGACTGCTTGGCGACTTGGGCCTACCACATCACTTTCTAGTGCGTTTGTACCTATTGGCAACGAAAGGCCATCGGCACCACCGAGCCTTGGGTCGTGACAGCTCGCACAGGCGACTGATTTTTCTCCCCCAAGGGCCTTGCTAAAGAATAACTGCATGCCGAGCTGAGCAATGGGATCTGAGATCCTCGGTAGTTGCTGCGCACCTGCGACTCTGCCAGTAATACCGCGAGCGCGCATAATTTGTGAGAGTTCATCATCCAGTGCTGAGTTTGGTTGTGGCTGGCCTGGAGGCGGAGGTGGTAGAGGCTTATGTTGTGCTGCTATTGGTAAACTTGCCACAGCGGTAACAAGTGCCATTGCACGTAGAAAGTTCGCGTTGTTCATCGTTATTCCAAACCTTATTGTGATTCGAGTTTTAAAATTGGCAGGCAAAAGTGCAGAGAATGTGAAAATGGAAATTTTTGTTTTGGATGAAGGGTTATCGAACGTAAAATATTTAGAAGTGATTTGTATTTTAGTTTTTATTTTAGCTAAAACATTGTGTTAGCATAAGCCACGAACGCTTTATGATGATTAACTTTGTTCGTGGCGTGAAGATCTTATGCAATTAGCAAAGAATTACACTGTATTATCTGTTTACATAGTTTCCGCGATATAGCCACATTGAATCCATGTTTTCATTGTGATTAACAAGGCCAACACCTGTAACAACAGAGTTATTACCTGATGCTGGTGGGAAATATGAAACTTCAATACCGCCACTTCCTGGGTCATAGCAGGTTTTTGATTGGTTCGTTGATTTAACTCCCGTTCCGTAGAATATCTCAGAGCCTAGATTTCCTTGACTATCAAATTTTCGGTAACTCACCCGCAGCGCTGCAATATCATCTGAACCATTGATGCGCCACTCCATACCTGTAATTGCGATATTGTCGGATGTATTTACGTACTGACATTCAAGTTCGTGACTTGGTTTGCTGCCGTAGTTTTTGCTGTAAATCTGACCAAATTCACCATTGCCTAATATTTGACGATACCACAAGGTGATGGTAGTTACCGTTGTTTTTCCGGCTCGAGCACCAATGCCAACTAAGACGTGATCAGGAATTAACATTGGGATTGGGTTTTGCTCAGGAACCATAGTTGCACGTTCACCATACTTATATACATCGACATCAGTAATATAGTAACCCGAGTTATTTGCTTGTACTAACGGTGAGAGTAATAAAGCCGCGACCGGCAAGATATGTTTATTTTTCATAGTATAAGTCCTTTAATTAAAATATGAACAAAGAAGTTTGGCATCATTTCATATTTATTTACATATGTAAATAAAATGAATATTATTTGTTTTTAAGATCTTATTCATATTTCCTATTTAAAGCTAAAGAAGTCCCACCACGTATTTTATTGAGTCATTCGCTTAACCGATATTTAGCTCGTGTAAGTGGGATTTGTATGCGACGTATTGAGCTTGGGAAGGCTGATAGAATCATCGGCTCAACAGCGCTAATATCAAATGCGTATGCTGGCGCATTGTCATATTCGCCGAATAAGGCGGTAACCTGAGAAAAAGACGTAGGTACAAGCTTGTATGGCGCTAGCGATTGCGGTATGTCAAGTTGATATTGATATGCTTTCACGAGTTGTAATGCGTGATCAAAGTGGCAAATATTCCAACTTTGATTTTCATTGTTTAGCTGCAAAGCCCACACCCCATTTTTATCGGTAGCAACAGAGTATGGGTTTTCACAAGGCGCAGGTAGTGACTGTGTGTTACTGCGCTGCCAAATACCCTGATGATTCAGACAGAGATTCTCTTTGCTATTAAGCGTCACGACTCGTGTGCTGAGCCTTGCTTTACAAGCATCTTCCACTGGTAACCAATAAGCGGGTTTGGTGGTGGATAATACCATAAATCCGGCAGGTCTTTCTGGGTCGTGCGAGGTCCATCCAATAAAATAGTGGTTGTCTACGCGCCACTGATCATAGCTTAACCGACCTCGTTGGTATTGACTAGCTAAAGGCAAAGCGCCTTGTCGGTCAGCAAACTGGCAATGGATGGTGTCACTCTTCAGTTTACAGGCTGACTGAACCTTATCGAAATTGAGAGGTATTGCAGCATCTGGATAGTTTGGCGTTAGAGGTTCTACATATTGTCGCACTGGGCGCAGGTTTGCATTTTTATCCTGTGAAAAATAGCAATCAGGTTTTGAAACAGAAGGGATGACGGCAATCGTTTTTGCTACAACAGCTAATTCACATCCCAGCACACTGAAGCTCAGAGCACAATGAACAGCAAAAAAGCAAAGAGGCATACGCATAGATAAGGCTCCATTTTCCATAAATTAGAAGATAGACTGGCGCTGTTAGCAATTGTAAGAGGAGCATGAATTTTGTGATAGGTGCGGCTAAAGCTATGTAACTATAGGTTGAAACAGCAAAGCAAACAGCTATCTTTAATTGAGGTATGGAATTTAGGTTGTACTGCCATGTCCAAGAGTAGACGTCAATTTCTTGAAGCTTCACTAGCGGCATGTTTGAGTGCTTCATTTCCGGTTAGCCAAGTACTTGCACTAAATTTACTCTCAGAAGATGAACGAGAACAAGAAATGGCTAAGCGCAGTGCTGCCCTCCATATTTTAAGATTAGCTTCCCCATACCCTGCGGATCAAAGTGACTTTATCCCGCACATGCATCAAGTGTTTAAGAAGAATGTTGAGTCTATGACTCGCGGTAAAATCTATGTTGATGTTCACCATAGTGGCGCGCTTGGAAGTGGCCGCGAGTTAATGGCGGCAGTGACTCGTGGACATGTGGAGGCCGCACTTATCTCTGTGTCAAATCTGTCTCGGGCGTTACCTGTGCTAGATATCCTTAATATCCCATTTTGGGCGAGCTCAAATCGCGAGTTTCTCAATCTAATTTGTTCGCCACAATGGCAGTCACTTGTTATTAAGCCTATTAGTGAACAAGGAAAACTGAATATCTTAATGCATCATCTCGTTGGGGGTCGCACATTAACAAGCACAAAACAGTTCAACCGCTTAATTAACTTGCCTGAAAAACTCAAAGGAGTGGTGCTAAGAGTACCTGCTTCTATGGTTTTGAGTCATTTTTACAGTATGACGTCGGCAAATGTTATTGATGTGCCTTGGGCGCAAGTGGCCAAAATGGCAAGAACAAAACATATAGAGGTTATTGACCCTAGCGTTATTGGTTTGTTCGCAGGTCCTGATCTGCTTAAAAGCGAGATAGGGCAGGTAGCTTTACTCGAAAGTGTCCCCGATGCTTGGGTGACCGTCGCAAATCAGCATTGGTTAGATAGTTTGCCACTGCGCTTAAAAGGGGAAATCGAGGACGCGAGTAAGCAAACATTTCATACTCATATTGCGCAGATTGAGCAACTGCAAAAACGCTGTGAGCGCGAGCTCATGGCCTTGGGCGCAAAGCTGCACCCTTTAAGTGTGGACGAAAAGCGCGAATGGCAATTAAAGTTTGGTCATCACAATGCACAGTGGAACAAGGTAAAGCGAGAGCTACTTGGCAGTACTCGCGCATTTCAACAGCTGGTAAATGCGACAGAAAAAGAGTTTACTCAATAGCCCTGGTTGAGAGCAACAACTGGCCTTCTCGCTATTGTTACTCCCAACTCAAACGAATTATTGGTACTCTGTTATCGACTCTCTTTAACCAGTGGAATGCCGTTGGTGCCAACCGGAATATAAACCGTTGTATGGTTAGGAGATTCTGCCATTTTTAGCTGCGCATTTATCGCTTCATGTTGTAAGTAGTTTGCAGTAAGTGTGGCGTTGATGATCTTTTGCGCTTCAGCGATACCTTTTGCTTCTTCAATCCGAATTTCCGCATCTTTTTTCGCAATGGCCTTTTGAGTTTCTTTTTCTGCTAGCAGCTGTTGCGCAGCGAGTTTCTTTTCTACAGCATTGGCCACGATATCTGGATAATTAATGTTACCGATCACCACTTGCTTGATATCAAATGGCGCTAACTGTAGGTAGCCTTTTAAACGTTTTGTGACGATTTCAGCAATTTGTTCGCGTTTGCTTTTTAATGCGCCGCTGTCGTATTGTTGGACTTCGTCGCGAACATAGGTTCTGAAAGTTTCGCGAACAAAACGCTGATACCAATTCTCTGCACCATAATTTTCGACGACATCTTTTACTGTGTCTGGCTTAATTGCAATGACTGCATGAAAATCAAAACTGATATTCAAGTCATCCTTGGCTAAGATCTCAAAGCGCTCAGTATACGTGTTTGGACGCATATCGATATTGACGACTTGATTTCTAAGCGGGGAAAAACCATAGTTGCTCGGACCGATTAAGCTACCTTGGTAACCACCAGAACCAAAAAATCTAGGTTGCTCAAAAACATAGCCTTCATGTCCTGCGGGTGTGCTGGGGTTAGTGCAAGATGTGATGGAAAAAAGTAACACAATGCCAATCACGATAATAGATATAATTGAGCTTCCAATGCTAGATTTTGATTTCATCATAGATGATTCCTTTATAGGTACTTTGTTCGCTATGATAGGTGACAATACTAAAGCGAACAACAATTACCTTAGTTCAACGATATCAACCGGAGCGCAGTAGTGAAAATATCCGTGGTAGAAAATCCTGAGCAACAATTTGTCGATTTTTTAAGTAGTAAAATTAGCGAGTTTAACTGGGCTAATTGGGAGGTCACAGAGCGTCTTCCATTGGCGGTTGAAGTAAAGGGTGAGTCTGGAGAGGTTGTTGCAGGTGCAGCCGCGCGTACTTTTGGCAACTGGTTGTTGCTTGATACTTTGTGGGTTTCTGAGACACTAAGGGGTCAAAATATCGGCTCACAGATACTAGAAAGCCTAGAAGCGGCAGCCAAACAAAGAGGGTGCGTGAAATGCTTACTCGATACCTTAAATTTTCAGGCAATGCCATTTTATGAAAAGCATGGCTATGAGACCCAATGGATCCAAGAACATTACCCTAAAGATGGCTGTAAGTATTTTATGGTAAAGGTGTTATAACAAGTTTAGTGGGTAAGAGTACTTACCCACAATGGCGCATTAATACGGATTTGGACAAGTTCGAACCTGAAAGTGTGTAAACCAAGGACAGCCTTGATCGAACTTGCTTTCTGGGTATAAAGGTGGATTGCCAGCACCTGCAATATTTGGGGTTTGCGCCATTGGTAAGTCTTGTAAATCTTTTGAAAGGGACTTAATCGCCTTTTTGTTTAATTTAAGTTTCATACTTGTTTCCTTGTGTTAACTTCATTGTTTATCTTATCGAGAAAAGTGGAGAGTGCAAGGGGGATGGGTATTTTATTTATAGGAAGCATATATTGATGAAAAATGTAGAAAACACTGAGCAGTTGGCTGCGGTAAATCAAAAGGTAGTAAGAGAAGGTGAGTGCTTACCATCGGTACAATTAAAAGATGGTAGTAGAGTGCAAACGGGTACAGTAGCAACTATGTTGCATAACATTGACCTTTACAATGCTGGTGAGCGAGGACAAGTAGAGGACGAGCTAAAGCTTGCAATCCCAACGCTGTGTAAAATCGGTCTATTTGAGCTGTTTACTGTGGAAGAATGGTTGAGTGGAGATAATCCTGGCCGTCGATACGTGGGTGAATGTGCCAAGGCATTTCTAAGTAATAACGTTAGCTAAACTTCAGAGGCCTCATAGTGCTCTTAAATCGATACAGTTTTTAATTCAATTGCGATTATAAGACGCTCAGCTATTGAGCGCACGCGTGGGATTACCTACAATACAGCATGCTTAAATAATTGAAGAAAAACGATGACAGATTCAATCGAAAAACCAGCACTACCAGATAGACTTTCTATCAATCCTCGAAGCCCACATTATGCTAAAGAAATACTAGAGCACCACATTGGCATTCGTTTTAATGGAAAAGAACGTACCGATGTTGAAGAGTATTGCATTAGTGAAGGCTGGATCAAAGTCGCTGCGCCAAAAGCGCTAGATCGCCGAGGTCAGCCTTTGCTAATTAAATCAAAAGGAACGGTTGAAGCTTACTATTGCTAAGCGCTGTGACGATGCACCAATCTGCTCAGGGGTAAATTGGTGCGCTTTGTTTAAGCTACTGTAATATTCCCATCTCGATTGCTAATAGCACCGCACGGGTTCTATCCCTCACACCCAGTTTAGAAAGTAAATTGGAGACGTGATTTTTGATTGTGCCTTCTGACTTGTGTAAGGCTTCGGCTATTTCCTTGTTGGAATAACCATTTGCAACCAGTCTCAATACCTCTATTTCTCGTACGCTAAGCGTCTCTGTGGCTTTGAACTCAGAAAAATCATTGTCGAGTTTTGGTGCATACTTTAATAGGGTTTCTGTAATTGCCGGCTGAAAGTAGGTTTCACCATTGAGGATGGTTTTCATTGCATTCACCAACGAATCCAGAGCGATATCTTTAAGTACAAAGCCTTTGGCTCCATTACTTAAGCTGTCCAGAACGAGTTTGGGGTCATCAAAGGTTGTTAGCACTAATACTGGGATCGTTATACCGCGACTATTTAGCTGCTTCAAAGTAGCGATACCGTTCATAATTGGCATCGATAGATCCAGTAGAATAATATCAGGTGAAACCTCTGATAGCCCATCAAGTAACGTCTGACCATTGTCGTACTGGGCAATCACTTCAACTTCTTCGTTAAATTGTAATAAAGTGACAATGCCTTCTCTTACGAGTTTCTGGTCGTCAACCACGACTACTTTCATCAATATCGTCCTTACTGTGGAGTTAACGGGAGTTCAATTTTATAGTGTAGGGCACGATTGTGCTCATAGAGATGCAAGTGGCCACCACACTCAGATACGCGTTCAGACATCCCCGTTAAACCATTCCCTTTTTGCCATTGTTCAGTGATATAGCCATCATCATGCATATTGACGAAAAGCTTTTCTTCATCTTCCGTCATTACAATCCAAAATTGCTTCGCATGACTGTGCCTTAGGCTGTTGGTTATTGCTTCTTGAACACAGCGCAGCAGCACTTGTGCTATATGGCTATCGTCAACAGCAATATGTTGTGGAATGGTTGCATGCACTTTTAGCTCAGGAGTATGTTGGAGTAGTAAGGTAAGCGATTGATGAAAATCAATATCTCTGTGCTGTCTGAGCATATCCACGGCATCTCGTACATCATTGAGTAGTAACTTAGCTACGCTTTGACATTCTAGGATTTGCTGCTGGGCTGGTGCGTCGGCAGTCATTCTTTGCGCTATTTGCAACTTAATACTGAGTGCCGTGAGGTGATGACCTAACAGATCGTGTAAGTCCCGCGCGATGCGGGTGCGCTCAGAGTGCTTCGACAGCTCAGAAAGCAAGTGTTGTGTGGATTGCAACTGAGCATGTTGATTTTGTAGCTCAACCCTAGCTTGCTGTTCTCGTTGATGGGTGGTGGCTAATAGCAAGGCGAATAAGTGAAACAAGCCATATAGTAATCCCTCAATCCAAAGTAGATGCTGTTGCTTTACACTCTGCATTGTAAACCAGGCCAATACGATGATGAGGGTGAAGCAAGCTGATACGCGAATGGGGAGCAAATAAGCGACAACGGCAACCCAGATAATGGTAAGAATGGATAGGTATCCAAATTGCAGGATCCAGCCACAGGCAAAGGCTGAAAATAGCATGAGGACTAGGGCAAGCCATCGTAATTTGTGTTGACATTGCTCGCAGGTGCCAATGAGATAGCCAAGCGCATAAAAACAGAAGAAGCTGCTAAAGAGAGATATTTCGGGCGCTTCAGGCTGTTGATTCGTTATGTAAACTGAAATAGCGAAAAGGGCAGCCCATGTGATCAGCGCTAGTAAATCTCTCATATCTCGATTTGCGATTAATGTGCTGAATGCCAACGCTTATGTCCTCGTGCCGTTTTCTTCACTAAGTATGACAAAGTAACAAGGTTGTGCCTATAGGCCAAAAGTCATGGTTTTACATCATGACGTCTGGGACAGGCACTCCAAATGTAGTGACGTTAAGCTAAAGACCAAAATCGTAAAAGAGAAATTGTTATGCTTATTGTTCATCAGTTTGCTTTGTATTTGCACATAATTATTGGTGCTATTGCGCTAATTGTATTTTGGGTTCCAGTCGTGACCGTAAAAGGCAGCCCACAGCATAGACTATGGGGAAAAATATTTACTTGGTGTATATGGCTAGTTTCCGTCAGTGGCATTGTCATGTGCCTAATTGTGATCTACGACCCATTGGCGATCCGTTACCCCTCTCAACACATTGATCAGGCGCTAGGGCAACAGCTGGTATTGAAGCAACGTCAATTAAGTGAATTTTTACTGATGCTGTCAGTATTGGTGTTGGCAAATATTCGTCATTCGAGCTTGGTTTTAGCGGCTAAACAACACCGAGAGCGATTAAGAAGCGGGTCTCATTTATTGCTGATTGGGCTCTTAGCGGCAACGGGTGGGCGAGTGTTGTACACTGCGCTTACATTTGGCAGTACGCTCTATCTAATATTTTCACTTATTGTGTTCTCTACCGTCGCTACTATGTTGTTCTACATATTTAAACCAACACTCAAACCACGAGAGTGGGTGCTGGAGCATATGAGTACCATTTTAGGCGCTGGGATTGCAGTATATACGGCATTTTTTGCGGTGGGTGGACGTCATTGGTTAGCGCAGCTAATGCCTGGGGCTTGGCAGCTAGTACCATGGTTGTTACCCGCTGTGGTTGGCACCTTGGGCATCCTGTTTTACAAAAAACAGCTTAATCACTGTCAAGCAAGGGGGAGCAAATAATGTTTCAGATGAATAAAGTACTTTGTTTAATGATGATACTAGTGGTAACTCCAAAAGTGTTTGCGATGCCGAATATTACCGATGCATTGGAGCATGCCAAAATACTATTTGAGCAACAGGCGATAGTGGATGCTGAGCAAGCTTTTCTGGCGCTGCAAGAAACGCATCCAAATGAGTCGTTCTATTATCTTGGCAGAGTTAAGTTGGCGTCGAATCAATTTGATGAAGCAGAAGAGTACCTTGAAAAAGCACTGCGTCTCGAGCCTAACAGTGCGGATGAGTATTATTGGTACGCCAAGGTAAATGCAGAGCAGATAAAGCATGCTTCTATATTTTCAAAACTGAGTTATGCCAGCAACACAGAAGATGCGTTTTTAGCGGCAATAGACAAAGACGCAACGCATATCAAAGCGCTGCAAGGGTTGTTCTATTTCTACCTTTCAGCACCAAGCATTGCAGGTGGCTCTGAGGCCAAGGCGGTGCGACAGATAAGGGCTATAGAAGCCTTATCTTCCCATGCCGCAATGAAACTATGGATCGACTTTTATTTGCAGACTGGCAATGATGAAGCGTTGATAACATATACTAACACCTTGCTCGAACGCAAAACTATTGATGAAACAGTGTTGTTTAAAGCTGGAATAGCGCTACAGAGTATCAAACATTACGATGGTGCATTTGCGTTTTTTAGAACTTTAATAGTAATTAAGGAAGCAAAGCATTACGCTGCGGGGCTTTACCAAATTGGTCGGACGGCGGTGTTTTCAGAGGTTAATGTAGACGAGGGGATCGCAGCATTACAAACGTATTTAACACTTGAGATCAGTACAGATGGTCCAGATAAAAACTGGGCACGGTTACGTTTAAGCCAGCTCTATACGCTCCAAGGAAATACCCTAGGTGCTAAAAAGTTAATCGGCAAATTAAAGTCAACGCGAATCAGCGACAAAGACCTAATCAAAGCGATTAGACAGCTGCGAATCTGAGTATTTAGTTCATTTGTTTTATTAGGATGGCAAACGTCGAGCAAGCTCGACGTTTTAGCGATTACTGAGCTGAAGTTAACCAGCTCAGAAATTGACGTGCTTCGCCGCCATTGGCGAATTGTGTGATTTTACGGCCTGTGCCGTCAGCAAAGATCACTTTAGATTTGTTCACCGAAATTGAGCTAATTGGTTGCTCAACACGGATCTCTGTTCCGTTATATGTATATGACATAATAAAACTCACTTTTATAATGCACAGCAAATTAGCTGATGCTTTTGATAGTAGATGAGCTTCATTACAGTTTAGCGAACAGAAGACACTGTCCTCGCAACAACCCGATACGGGTATAACAGCTTATACCAATTTTCTTGATTGGCTTGATTTTCGCCTGACTATATTAAGCTCTACTTGTATTTTTTATGCGGACTTACTGGATCAAGGCAAGGAGGCATTACTTGAGGTTTGCTTTATTTTGAGAGGAAGTTAAAGCAAGGGAGGGATAATATAGAATTGCATTTTTTAAAGCAAGCTTTTTATGTCGGCAGAGCGATAAATACTCTCAACACTTAGCCAAATTAAAGCACCTAAGTTTGCCCCGAGGCTTTAAACCCCGAGACATAGCTGCCCTATTAGCACAGCGTTTGTTCGACTGACTGCTTGCCGTCAAATAGCTCGAACGTTAGATTCTGAGGATGTTGAGTGGCAAGGTAAACTAGCGCGTCTGCGACATTCTCTCGACTTATTACGGCGTCTTCTCTATTTGTAGGGCGTGAAGTAGAGAACCCCCCGGTTGCAGGTTCATTTTGTAATGCACCTGGCCGAACGATAGTGTAGTTTACGACACTTCTTTGTAGATGTTGGTCGGCCATGTGTTTGGCTACCAAGTATGGTTTGATTTCACTTTCAATGTTATCAGGATCGTCGGCGCCAATAGAGCTGACCATAATAAAATGCTTAACGTTTGCTTTCACAGCATAGTCAATGGCTTTAATGGCGGCCCACAAATCAATAAGTAGGGTTTTATCCGCACCAGTCTCTCCACCAGAGCCTGCGCTAAATATTACCTGCTCGACGTTGTCAAAGGCTGAGCTAAAATCGCCTTCAAGGTCTTGCTCAATGATAGTAAGTTGCTCAGACTGAATATCAGCTAGCTTGCTTTTATTACGCACTAACGCCACGACGTCATGGCCTTGTTCCAGCATTTTCTTTGTCGTCATTTTTCCAATTTGACCACTGGCACCAATGATTAAGGTCTTCATAGATAAACTCCTTTAAAGTGTTTGCTTAACTAAGACCTTGGGATCATGTCGCAGATTTAAACCCCTGTGGTGGAAATAGGTTACAAATAGCTTATTAATAGGCGAGTAATTGCTGGGATAATCTAAAGACGTGGTGGTCAGGGAAAAGTTGACCACCTTAGGGCGAGGGGAGAGTGACCTGTTACTTTGTTACTTTGCGAGCTCTAAAATTTCGGCCTTTCATTTTTCCTTCTGAGATTGTTTTAAGCGCCACGTTGGCAATACTACGCTCAACCGCAACGTATGAAGACATCGCAGTGACTTTGATTTTGCCGATTTGATCACCTTTTAACGCTTGATTTGAGGTCAGTGCACCTAAGATATCACCCGGTCTTAATTTCGCTTTCTTACCGCCGTCGATTTGAATGGTTACCATCGGCGCTCGGTTAATTTTGTTATTTAACACTTGGTCGCTTGGCAGGGTATTGGGCTCAATTGTCTTACCTAAATAGTCTTCGAGGGCATTTACTTTATGCGATTCTTTATAACTCATTAAAGAGCATGCCACGCCTTTATTGCCTGCACGTCCGGTTCTGCCAACGCGGTGAACATGCACTTCTGGGTCATGGGCGATATGGTAGTTGATCACCATATCTACATGGTCGACGTCGATACCCCGGGCTGCGACATCCGTTGCCAACAAAATGGTCACGCTCTTATTCGCAAAACGAACCAATGTGCGGTCACGGTCTTTTTGCTCTAAGTCACCGTGAAGTGCTGCTGCATCAAAACCTAGGCTATATAGGCTGTCGCATACGTTCTGGCATTCTACCTTGGTATTGCAGAAGATAACCGCTGAGCTTGGTTGAAATTGCATTAACAGCTTTTGTACCGCAGGCAATCTCGCATCGTTGTTGTCGACTTCATAGAAGTACTGTTCAATTGAGCTATCATCATGCGTTGCTTCAACCGTGACTTTGGCTGCATCTTTCATGATGTGCTGCGCGAGCTGCTCTATTTTTGGCGGGAAAGTTGCACTAAATAACAGGTTTTGGCGTGCTGTAGGGCAGTGATCTATGATGCACTGCAGCGACTCTTCAAAACCCATCTCTAACATGCGATCCGCTTCATCCAGTACAAAGGTATTCACTTCATCTAGCGACAAACGGCCTTTGCGGAGGTGCTCTTCAATACGCCCTGGCGTACCCACAATGATGTGCGCACCGTGTTCAAGAGAGCCAATTTGTGGACCCATAGGTGCACCACCGCACAGCGCTAACACTTTGATGTTATGAACTGCACGGGCAAGCTTGCGAATTTCAGCCGCAACCTGATCGGCAAGCTCTCGAGTTGGGCATACCACAAGCGCCTGCACGCGAAAGCGTTTCACGTTTAAATTATGTAATAGTCCTAAAGAGAAAGCGGCGGTTTTACCTGAGCCCGTTTTACCTTGGCCAATGACATCTTTACCCGCCAAGATAAGCGGTAAGGTTTGTGCTTGAATGTCAGTCATGGTGTGATACCCCAATGACGCGAGGTTATCGAGTAAGGCGCTAGAAAGTGAGGTACTTGAAAAAAGTGGCTGAGTCAAAGTCGCTGTCTCTGTAGTTCTAAAACAGCAATTATAACATGGCTCGAACGGATAGCGCGTGTAAGGCCGTGATAAAATTTTTACCACGGCCAAGTGCGTTAAAAAATAATCTTAAACATTTCCCATGAACAGGGATAAGTGGCATTACAGCCTATGACGGTAGGATGCACATTGGCTCCCGCGCCACCATTACCTGCGGCTTGGATATAGTGACCATTGATTGACTTAAGCGCCACTTTATCGCCATTTTGGATCAAAGCACCGGGGTTATTCGGCAACTCAATCGTGAAGGTTTCCCAAATAGAAGCCACCGTTCGATTGGCATTTAACTCAGCGCCACCACCTTGCTCTGCAACAAAGTAATAGCCAGTGGCTGTTTGAATGTGGACGGTGTCGCCATCAAACAGGTTACCGCCGTTGACATCGATAAGATTAAACCGCTCCCAAGGGCCAATCGCAATACGATTGGCGTTTACTGTATTACCGCCATTGTTTTCTGCAACGAAGTAGTATTGTCCGCCGGTTTCAAACGACACATTAGTAAAAATCGTCGGGCCACATGGGGCTGTAGTGAAGGTTAAGTCTTCCCCTTGAATGGTGGTGCGAGGTGGCTTTGGATCTCCTCGAAAACGAAAATGATATTCGCTGCCGCAATCTAGGTTCGCTATTTGTGCGCTAACCGGGCCATTCACACCACCCGGTGTTGCGAGTACGCTGTAGCCGTAATTAGTAGTTGGGCCATAATCAAACGTTTCTCCACTTAAACCAATAGTAGAGGCGGAATAGCCGTTTAATTGAGCGGAGGTTTCTGTGATATTGCTCGCAGCTTGGGTCACATATTGCGTACCAGCGTGCGCTAAAAATGTACTACCAAACAATGTGAACAGTATCAATTTCAAGATATTCATTGTCTAGCTCCTTTGACTAAAAAAGCTGTTACGATTAACAGCCCTTTTAGCTTAGGAGAAGGAGTTGCAAATGCTATTACACCTGCTTACACCATTAATTGCCAGAAGTGGGCTTCTGACGTGGTGTACGCTTTTCTCCAGCGTGTTGGCTCTTTGGCTTGTTTGCAGACGATGATGGACGGCGTCTACGGTTGCCATTGTTATTACCAGCAGGTTTACCGTTGCTACTTGGCTTATTGTTGCGAGGGCCTGAATTTTGCTTAGGTTTGTTTTTCGGCTGAGCGGAAGGTGTTTGCTCAGCGTCTGTCGCCTTTGGCTTTTTAGGTTTCTTTGGCTTTTTCGGCTTGATTGGGCGTGTATCTAATTTTGACTCAGGTACGGCAAGTTGCGGCTCAAACCCTGGCTCCACTTTACGTGGCACCAGCTGTTGAATTAATCGTTCAATGCCAAATAAGTCGCTTGCGGTCTCTTGGGTAACAAACGAGATAGCTTCACCTGTCGCACCAGCGCGGCCTGTTCTGCCGATACGGTGAACATAATCTTCGTAAACATTTGGCAGGTCAAAGTTCACGACATGAGGCAGCTCTTGAATATCCAAGCCCCTTGCTACAATATCAGTGGCAACAAGTACACGCACTTCACCATTTTTAAAGCCAGCAAGGGCTTTCATGCGAGCGCTTTGGCTTTTATTACCATGGATTGCTGCGGCATTGATCTTGTCTTTTTCTAGATCCTTTACCAAGCGGTTGGCACCGTGTTTTGTGCGGGTGAATACCAACACTTGTTGCCAATTATGCGTTTGCACTAAATGCTTGAGTAAGTTGGTGCGTTTACTTTTGTCTACCGGGTACACCCACTGAGTCACGCTTTTTGCGGTGCTGTTTGCTGGTGCCACAGAAATCTCTACCGGATCATGAATTAGCCCTTTCGCCAAGGCTCTAATCTCTTCAGAGAATGTTGCAGAGAACATCAAGTTTTGTCTGCGGCTTGGCAATACTTTGATGATGCGTTTGATATCGTGAATAAAGCCCATATCTAGCATACGGTCGGCTTCATCCAATACCAGTACTTCAAGGTCATCAAATTTGACAGCATTCTGCTGGTAAAGGTCGAGTAATCGCCCAGGTGTTGCCACTAAAACATCAATGCCTTTACGCAGCTTCATCATTTGCGGATTGATCTTCACACCGCCGTAAACGACTTCAGAGCTGATAGGCAGGTGTTTACTGTAAAGCGCAACACTTTGCCATACTTGGTCAGCAAGCTCTCTGGTTGGTGTTAGAATTAACGCGCGTACATTATTCGCACGTGGTTTAGTACCGGCAATCAGCTTTTGCAACAAAGGTAATGTAAAGCCCGCTGTTTTGCCCGTTCCCGTTTGCGCTGCAGCCATCACGTCTCTACCTTCTAAAATGGCAGGAATGGCTTGTTCTTGAATGGGAGTCGGTTTGTCGTAACCTTGTTCGACAACGGCTTGATTTATTTCTGGGGCTAAACCTAGGTGGCTAAAGCTCATGATTTTGTACTCTGTATTGGGCGGCGGGCAAGAGTACAGTATTTACTCCGCTTAAGCAATTTCGCCGTGTTGTTAAATAGCCTCAGGTTAAATAACGATAGGCGGGTAGATAACAAGGCATAGCGTTAAAAGCAGAATGTAAACATCAGGATTACAATCAAAATAAGTGAAAGGAAACGTTCGTACTAGAGGTCTATTGATGGCATTAGTTATTCACGACCAGTTTGCTCTGTATCTGAGTCACTAATTTGGCAAACTGGATTAACTTAGGAGATGTATGGACTCCTCCCCCTTATCGGGAGAGTACGGTATAAAGATATTGCAAAACACTTTTACCAAATAAGGAGTCCATACATGACACAGTCTAATTTAATTGCTATCGACTTGGCAAAAAACATTTTCCAGGTGGAACAGCTGAAAGACAATAAACTCAAGTTTAATAGCCAAAGCAAAAAACAAGTAAAAAAGTGAAAGTAAAAACAAGAAAAACAAGTAGGAAAAATAAGTGACATATATGGACGCTCAGCTGCAGTCAAGTAATACTCATCCAACAAGGTTGTTTTAACAGCCTTGTTGCTTCTTTTATTTATCTCTCATTTACTATTTGTATGTATTGATAAACAGTCACTTTGAGTCACCCTAAATAAGGTGCTGCTCTGACATATATTCGGGCTTAACTGAATTTCAGCGCCCCTAATGAGTTTCGAACCTAGTCACCCAAAAAGTAGAATACGCCCACGCGGCATTGAATGCCTTGCCTATGAAAAACAAGTTGAAAAACAAGTGATGAAAAACAAGTGATGAAAAACAAGTGAAAAACAAGTGAAGTGAAAAACAAGTGACACCCACTACTATTTGCATCAAAAACAGAAAACAAGAAAGAATAAATCAATAAGAATAAATCAATGACACCCATCACTATAAATCGGCTGCATGTTTGACTAGCCTTAATTATCAATTGCTGCAGGAGTAGGCTTTCTACTCTTTTTATTAAGAGGTTTTATGAATAATACAGAAACACAATCAATCGAAAGTATCTGGCAAGAGCAGCTTTCAGGTTATGGCTGTGATCCCGATTTAGCTTATGCCAAAAATACGTTTTTTAACCAGTCTAACGAGTCTATTTCAGCAGCATTTTCTCGCAGCGTAATTGAAAGGGCAAATGAACTAAGAGTTATGCCTAATGTGTTATTTAATAAGTACTTTTACTTCTTCATTGACTTCCTAATGAACACAGATCATGAACCATTCGACGCTTCTGAGGTAGCGAGCTGTTTTGCATCCCTTCTCAAAGAGAAGCTGGATTCAAACTCTATTGCTAGCTCAGAACTCGTCAGGCAATCCAAAGGCGCGGTGGACTATTTAACGCGTAACACTATTTTTTTTAATGAGGATGCGGATATCTACGGTGATCTAGAAGCAAAGTTGAAGGCTTTAAAAAGCCAGTTAAAGACTTATCAAATTTAGGCTGCATCTGAGGTTAAAAATAGTGGTCAGATTGAGTTGGCCAATGAAAAGCTAATAAATAGATAAAAGAAATAAGTGACATCCATCACTATTAATATCCAAGCTGAGGAAGTGAAGTAAAAAAGTATAAAAATACTTCAACCACTTTGGTCAAAAACGTTTATAGATAGGCTAATTTTTAGCGCTCAGGCGTATCTATTCAACAAAACAGGTTTATCGCGCACGACAAGGCGCTGTAAATACAACAGTAAGAAATTCTAGAGTTGAAAAGCTTGCTCTGCTAAGCCAACAAACGCTCGCAGTTTGTTAGGTTTGCCCGCCGTCTTTTTTGCAGTGTTTCACAGTAAGCGGTTATTGTCCGCTCTCGACCAACTGCACCGTGGAATACCTGTGAAAATTGCGTGGTGAGTTTTATCCAGTTCTCTGGTTCTATATTTAATCGAGTGAGAATGACTTGTGCTTCGTTTATATAACCGCGTTTATCGACCCGAATGCATTTGCCCGTGAGCTCAACTAATTCAATATAGGACTTGAGTTCAAAGGGCAGGCCTTTAGGCATATGTTTTCGTGGGCTGCCAGCAAAACGTAGTAGACTTTTTGGTTGATTACCCCGTTTAGCGTGGTCGATGCGCTTTTTGATGCTGGTGTAGTCTGAGGTCTCAGGCGTTGCAGCGATTTTGGCTCTAATTGGGTTTAAGTCTACGTAAGCGAGACAAGCAGCCAGTGCTGCCTCATCCAGTAATGCTTGGGATTTGAATCGTCCTTCCCAGAATCGGCCTGTACAATTATCTTCTTTATTTGCTCGGCGGGCGATGTCTTCGTTAAGCACTCGCATAAACCAGCTAATATCTGCGAGCCTTTCCCTGTACTTGGCGACATGCTCATCGAATATCAATTGTTCCGATTCATTGAGTGGTTCACCCTCAACGAGCTTATGGGTTATCCAGTTGCCTTTAAACAGCTTGTGCCACCGTATCACAATCGCTTCATCAGACAGGCGCTTAGCCTTTTTATCATCAACATATAAAACAATGTGGGTGTGATTACTCATCACGGCATAAGCACAGATATCAATACAAAACACGGAGCCCAGCATCAGGAGCTTTTCTTCAACCCAATCACGGCGGTGTTCGTATGATTTGCCAGTAAATTTATCTTCACCGCACAGAAAGGCGCGCCTCACGCAACGGGAGATACAGTGATAATATTTGGTGTCGGTTAAACTAATTTGTTTTTTACGGGCAGTTGCCATAGTTTGGTTTCCTCAATCCTTTGAGTGCAGAATTTAAGCTTAGGCGGAATTTTAGGAAGGTGCAAATTAGTGATGGGTGTCAGCTATTTAATTATGGGTGTCAGCTATTTAATTCAATTAAGCTATTTAATTCATAGGGAGTCAAAAGTGCTCATACATGGGGCTTTTAGCGCTTGCCACATTACAGCATTGTTTAGGCTTGGAGATCACGTTATTAATGTGTTTAATAAATGTTTTATATATTGATTTTTTGTTTCTTCGCTGCCAGTATAGCCATTAGTAAGTTTCCGATTTGGAAACTTTAAACAATGATTATCAAGGAAATAAAATGAAACTAAGCCTTAAGAAAAGGAACATGAAAGTACTCAATAAAGACAATAGCCACGTTGTTAAAAATGTCACTTTGCAAATTGCTGGTGGTTATAATCGAGGTTATACAGACTTTTATTTTTGTGGGACAACGCATTGTCCATCTGCGTATCCAGAGTGTGAAACTATGGGGTGTAACGCGTAACCTTGCTCCATAGTTGGCGATTACTCATCAATTCATAGGTTTGTTCTGAATCTCAAACTTATGAATTGTAATTCAGTGCATTCCTATTTTATCAAACACCTTCCAAAGTGCCTTTGCGTGTACTTGCTACAACACAGAAAAATCACGACAAGTAGAGATTGACTCTCTGAGTGCTTTAAATATACGTCACTTTTATATGTTGGGCTTTGTATCGAACACTCTTTTGTAGTATGGCTTTTAACGTTTTACTCTTTTTTGATTGGTATGTTATATTGTATCAATTGCGGGCGAGCATGACAAAGGAGAAAGCGTGAACGTAAAAGTACAGTCGCTTGGAGACAAAGCAGCAATTGGGTTATCTATGTTGTGCTTAGTCCATTGCTTAATATTACCTTTGTTATTATTTGTACTTCCTCCCTTAGCGGGGTTATTAACGCTTTCTGATGAAGCTTTTCACGAATGGTTACTCATAGCCGTGCTACCCATTAGCGTATTGGCCCTTGGATTTGGCTATTTGCGGCATAAGTCAGGTCTTGTTGTGGGCATGGGGTTAGTAGGCTGCACATTCTTGGTGCTAGCAACTATTTTAGGTGAACAACGCGGAGAAACCTTGTTCACAGTGCTTGGCTCTATGCTCATCACCTACGCTCATCTTCGAAACTATGCGCTGCGTCGCAATTTTCACTAAATAAAACCCTATTTGGAGTTACTATGAATAGCCTTATGCCTATAGAACCCTTGCTTGACGTGGACTCAGTGCATCATCAGCAGTCAGAACATGCCACCGTGTTAACCAAAATTTATGAGCCCAACACCAATATTGTGATTTGGCAACATGCATTATCATCTGCTTTAAAAGCAGAGTTTGGCCGCTACTTAGAAACAGCAAAAGAGCTAGAGTTAGCGCTACAAATTGCGACTAGCAAGATCACTTGCGAAGTCAGTGAGTCGTTAAAGCGTTTGAATTTTAGTGATGCGATGGTGGCGCATATTATTGAAATAGTAGATATGTTTAGCTGCTTATTTGAACTTCGCGTCGTTGGTTTACGGTTAAAAATGCTCGAGACTGCAATGTGCCCGAAATTTCATGTTGATAAAGTGCCAGTACGACTGGTGACTACACTCGCAGGCGCTGGCAGCGAGTGGCTTAGAAACCAGCATGTATCAAGGGATCGCAACAAACTGACTATTTCTCCTGAAGCTGATGCAATACAGCTTGCCTGTGGGGATGTGGCATTATTAAAAGGTGAGCGTTGGGAAGGCAATGAAGGCCGTGGCTTAGTGCATCGCTCACCAGCAGTAGTAACAGGGGAAAGACGATTGCTACTGACATTAGATTTTATCGCATAGACTGGATTTATTATGACAACAAAATTAACTGCATTTGTATTTAGCGCTATTTTTAGCCTCTCGCTTTTGGGATGCCAGTCAGAGCCTACAAATATCGGTACCTCCGCGGTAAGTGGCCAAGCAACCGTCGCTCCGCTTAAAATCGCGACTTGGAACATGGAGCATTTAGCATATCCATCGAACACAGGGTGTAGGCCTCGTGATGAGCAGGAGATAAGCGCACTGCGCGATTATGCAAAAGGGCTTAATGCAGATGTTATTGCGCTGCAAGAAGTCGCATCGGTTAAAGCATTAGAGCAGGTCTTTCCAAGTAGTGAGTGGCAATTACTGATTTCAAGTAGAGCTGATAGCGCGACGTACGACTGTAGAGGAAGTGGCAACGTCTCTACACAGCAGAAAACCGCTTTTGCAATTAAAAATAGCCTTGCCTCAAGCAAAGTGGATAACGTGAGCGAACTTAGCGTGGATGTTGAAGGGCTAAGACATGGTCTAGTTGTGACCTTAGATACTCAGTTTGGTGAGCTTTCACTGCTTAATGTCCATCTTAAAAGCGGCTGTTTTGTTGATAACTACTCGACATCGGATAAAAAAGCCTGTCGATTGCTGGCAGAGCAATTACCAGTACTCAAGTCCTGGTTGAAGAAACACGCAAATAGCAACACCATTGTGTTGGGCGACTTTAATCATCGTTTAAGCCATGGCGACAATCAATTTTGGCAGCAGTTAACCAAGCACCAAAATAACGCCTCTACACCTTTGATAAATGCAACTAAGACGCTGACAGGTTGTCACCCTCGTTACCCTGTGCCGATTGACCATATATTACTGAGCAACAAACTTGCAAACACGGTAAAATTCGCCCCCAGCGTACACTTTTTTGCGGATATGTCTGAAGAGAAAATGCTCAGCGATCACTGCGCTATTTCGGTGTCAATTAGCATGCGTTAAGACTGTTGCTAGTTGTACTAAAAGGGAGCGCATATAGTCAACCGCTGCCGTGCAAATATTATCAAGGTCTAATCACCAAAAGCAGCATCTTTAATGGTAACTTTAGTGTTGAAATTAGACCTTATTTGCTTTTGCTAACGGCTTCTGTTGTCATGATTGGATAAAAGGGTATGAGGCTTATCTAACGGCATAGCAGGGCGACACTACGCCTTTGATCCCTTGGATCCGGTATAAAAAATTACCGAGCCGAGAGAATTAAAACAACATTTAAGTTGTCTTGAAGCGGTCATGCCTGCAATATCATGTTTGGCCTATGATAAAAATATTGTGTATTAGGGCCTGTTGCTAACATAAGCAGCTATTTGACAACCGCACTTAATGAATAACTTAAACGAAAGGAGTGTGCTATGCCATCCGCAAACTTACTTGCCTTGCTCGATGATGTCGCTGCGCTAACAAAATTAGCCGCAACCAAAACCGCTCCGGTGTTAGGAGACGATCTCGCCGTCAACGCAGAGCAACTCTCGGGCGGGATCAAACCAGATCGGGAGCTTGCAGTGGTATGGAAGGTGTTTAAAGGCTCCTTGCTAAACAAGTTTATTTTAGTGCCCGCTGCTTTGGCTTGCAGTTACTTTGCGCCGTTTATGATCCCCATTATGCTAATTTTGGGGGCGCTGTACTTGCTGTTTGAAGGTGGCGAAAAAATTCTCCACGCTATTTTTCACCGTCGGGAACAACAGCAAGAAACCGATGAGTTTGTCAAAGCGCTTGAGGATGAGCGTGTTGACTTAGTCGAGTTTGAAAAAGACAAAATCAAGGGCGCTATCGTTACCGACTTTGTTCTATCGGCGGAAATTATCATTATTGCGCTGGGGGCGATTGCTGATCAGCCTTTTGAAAAGCAAGCAATAGTCCTTTCGTTAATTGGACTTGCACTGACAATCGGGGTTTACGGAATTGTGGCCCTGATTGTTAAGCTTGATGATATTGGTTTAGCCATGATTAAGGACGCAAGTAAGACTACACTTGCAGCGATAAAACGTGGGGTGGGTAAAGGGCTGCTTTATTTTGCTAACGGTCTGATGAAGTTTTTGTCAGTCGCCGGTGTGCTGGCAATGCTTTTAGTTGGCGTTGATATTTTGGCTCACCAGTTCCACTTACTTGAAGAAATTGTTCACGCTATTGAAAATCTGATCCCTGCATTGAGCTGGCTTTTGAGTATTATCGCCAAGCTTGGATTGGGTGCAGTGATTGGTGTCATTATTGCGGCGGTGTTAAGTCAGTTGTTGGCAATGTTTAAAAAAGCATAAATATCTATATCGCAAGTAGCCGTATATTTCAGGGCTACTTGCAGAGCCTTTCGATTACCTTCTAATCGGCACTTGCTGGTTGACTGGCTTTTGCGGTGCTTCATTGAGGTTTTGTGGTAATAAACGTTTGGCTTTACGCTGCTCCCGTAGCGTAAATTGCAGCGCTTTTAAAATCCGCGCATCCAATGGCGTTTTGCAAAACGGGCTTAACAGGTTGTTCTCTTCCGTCGGATCTTCACTCAAGTTATAACACTCGTATTCACTGGGAATGAACTGAGTGGTTGTTATTCCGTCTGGGTTGCTGACGCCAATGACATTACTCACAGACGATTGCGTGGTAGGCTCATCGTTACCACCAAGATCAACTAAATTCGGGTCTTGCTCATAGAATCGAGCGTTATCAAAATAACGCACAAACTTCCATTTCGTATCACCGCTGATATCCGGTAGTTGCGTTATTACAGCTTCGATATGGTTCGGTTGGATAATACTATTGTAAGCTTTACCGGTAAGCATATTCGTCATATCACTGCCAACTTCGATGTTGTCATCGGTCATAAAGTAAATGGCTTCTTCTTTGGGCGACGCTTCACCTAAAATGACGTTGGCTAGGTTTCTGCCAACGAGTGGCTGTGCCTCACTGTGATCTTTAGCAAGCTGAGTACGAGTTTGCTCAATATCTATATCCGCTAGACCAAGCAGGGTAGGCAGTAAGTCGATGTGCGATGTGGTGATATCAAGCTGCTTAGGTTGATTGAAAAGCACAGGATTAGAAATAATAAACGGCACGTTTAATACTTCTTGATACGCGGTGTACCATTTTTGATGTAGACCGCCGTGAGCACCCAGTAGCTCACCATGATCTGAGGTAAAAATGACAATAGTATTTTCATAAAAAGATGACTGCTTTAATGCGTTAAATACCTGTTCTATATGCTTGTTCACTTCTGCGATAAGGTAGTAATAAAACTGTCGATAGGTTTCATCTGGTGGCTGTGGTAGATACATATGCGGGTACATAAGCTGATAGTCTTTTTGGCATCTAGGCTTGTCCATTAAGCTTTCAGTTTGGCTTGGGGCTGGCGCAACACTTGGAAGGTTACCGGCTTCTTTTTCGGCATAAAAGTTGGAAAACCAATCTTTTTGTCCCATTAATACAATGTCATGAGGGTTTACGAATGAAGAAACCAGTAAAAATGGTGTTTGGTCGCCGTTTTGTGCCTTTTCTTCAAGTTGTTTAAGGGTTTCACAAACTTGATTGGCAAATCCCGGATCTCGAGACGTACCTGAATTGTTCTCTGCAGCGCCATGAGGTTCAGGACCTATCCATTGACTAAAGCCAAACTTATCTAGACGCTCTGCGCGCTCATAGAGAGCTTGTTTTGCTGGGTAAGGCTCTCCAGTTTCAGAGTTACTATACAGCGCTTGCTGACTCCCCGGCACGATAATATCCTCATCGGAGAGGTGCCATTTACCACGATAATAGGTTTGATAACCCGCTTCGCGAAACCAAGATCCCATGGTTGGCACAGTATTGGGAGTCAGCCAGAACATGTTTTGATCAAATGACGACTTGCCAATTCCTGGAGTTTGGCTCACGCCGTGTAGGGATGGATATTGTCCCGTGTAAATGGATGTTCTACTTGGTGCGCATGCCGTCGCTGCTGCATTATGATTCATGAATTCCATGCCACAGCGGCGCATTTCTGCCATGCACGCACTGTGCTTGAGTCGATACTCTTTTGCTTGTGAATTTTCGTAAGGCGGAGGGAAACGCTCTTCATCTGTGGTAATGATTAGAAAATTCGGTTGTTTGCCATTAATCTTCATTACAATCTCCTTTTAACTTGCACAGGGCAAATGCCCACGGAGAGTGTAGTTGAAGATCCTTAGGTATTTGCGTTTTGTGTAATTTAATTGTTTTTTTATTTTAAATAATGTGTAAAAACAACATTCTGTATTTTCTCAACGGCGAATAGAAAAAAGGCCTTATCGGCCTTTTTATATGCTTTGGTATTTGGTGAGTTACCAATCGCCTGGGTCGCCGCCATCTGAGTCGCTGATCTCTTCGTAAGTACCGCCGGTGTCAATACTCAGCTGTTTAAGAAACTGAAATGTAGGGGGACTAGATACCGACTGAGATGCAGATGAAACATCTAATACATACATCTTATCTTTATTAGCCAGAATATTTTGCACTGTGCCTGTATAGATTGTGGCATTGAATTGCACTGGTGGTAACTCAAACAGGTATTTAGAGGTTACGCTCGTTTGCCAATTTGAGCCGCCACAGCTAGAGACTGGACTGTCATTTTCGCCGCCATCAGTAGAACCATACACTCTTAGCAGTGCGCCATTAGCGGCTTCCGTTGAGTAATTTGCTCTTAACTCATCAGCGCCATCACACATAGCTTGTGCAAGTGCAGTTAGCCCCGTGCACCCTTCTGGATCTAGTTGATAGAGTGCCATCATTGCCGCATTGAAACCGACAAACCCGTTAGTTAGAGATTGAATTTGACCGCCACTAGCAAACGTTTTCACATTTAACTGTTGGCCATTAATTGTGGCATCTAAAAAGAACTTTGATACTTTTTGCACTGCCTGTTGCTTTGAGAATGAACATCGGCTTTGTCCATCTGGGCGCAACGTGTTCATTGAACTACTGCGGTCTAAAAAAAGCACGCCATAAGATTCAGGCGCAGCGAGCGAATTGAAACTCGACATTGTGGTTGCCAATACAATGGCAGATACTAAGATTTTCATCATCGTGAACTCCATGTCAAAAGATACCATTTGCATTATCTAATCGGGAACCTCACGGCAGCGACAAGATATTGTTCAAATGGTGTAAGAAGTATCTGGCTGTACTGCTGATGCAGATACATGATTTGCGCAAGTAAAAAAAAATGAGCTTGATTGGTTGCAAATTTGTTGCGCAGCGTAAGGGTAGGGTAGATTCTAATTTTATCCATTACACCACATTACAGCGATAATTTATTTTTAAAACATAATGTTACATTGAATTGTGAAGTAAGTTTCAGTGTTTTCAGTATGTTATGTTTAGCTGCTTGATATTATAGCGGTTGCGATTTAGTTTCTAAAAAATATACAGTAGGATGAAGTAAGCTGTATTCAAAAGTACGAAATAATAAAAACAATGACAGGAAGTTTTATGAAGCGATATCTATTTTCTCTTTTAGGTTTAATTGCAATCGTCGCTGCTGGTTGGAAGTTTACCCAGTATCAGTCTTATTACACTTCAGATTATGTTGATGTAGTGTTGTCTTCACAAGTGCTTAATGAAGATCGAAAGGTCTTTATTCGCCTCCCAAAAGGATATGACAAAGCACATAGTTATCCACTCATTATTCGCACCGACGGCAACTTTAATCTCGCGCGGTGGGATGAGGTACTAAGCAGCCTTGCCGAACAAGGTAGGGTAGAAGATGCCATTTTAGTGTCTATTCCCAATCAATTTTGGACTGAGACCCGCAACCGCGACTTAGTACCGCCTTATGCTCGACAAGATGTTGCGATTGAGGCTCGTCCAGAGAGTGACAATGATCCTGCCATTTTTGGTCGTGCAGATCGTTTTTTGCAATTTGTTGAAAGCGAGCTGTTACCCTATTTAGAAGCTAACTACTCAATTAACGACAACCGTGTGTTAAGTGGGTTCTCTGCTGGTGGAAGTTTTGTACTTTATACCATGGTGACTAAACCTGCGCTTTTTGATGGCTACTTTGCTTTTAGTCCCGCTGCGTGGTATGACGACTCGGTTGTCGTAAAAGAATTCGCAAAAAGCCTAGCCAATATTCAAGGCAAACCTAAGTATATTTACCTCTCCATAGGCGGTGCTGAGAATGACATCATTACGGGGTCATTTCGCGGTTTATTAGAGGCACTTGAACAGCATGCGCCTGCCAATGTGCGTTGGGGACACAGCATTAGCGAGGGCGCGGGGCATTCACAAAATCCAGTGGTTTCCGTGCCACTTGCCTTGAGTGAGTATCATCACTTTAGAAAAAATCAGTTAATGTAAGTGTTGCAATGCTTTGATTTCAGAGAGCAAATGTTTTTGTTCACTTTCACTTAGCCCTTCAAGCTTAAGCATGGCTTGGTAGGTCTTTAATAGTGATGGCTTATCTCCTTTTTGGTGATAAGCCATGGCCAATTGCTGCAGTGCATTGAGGGACGCTGAGTTGTGCTGGCTCACAAAGCTGAACAGGTTGATGGCCGCAGTGAAGTTACGTTCGAATAGGGCGCCATACCCGAGCGAAGTCAGTGCGTCGTAGGGGTAAGTCTTGAGTCCGTATAGCGATTTAGCGATGGCAACATGATTTTCCAGCTGAGTGACACCCGCGGCGGCTACCTTCAAGGATGGCTGATAATGGTTAAAGAGGTGCTGCAGACCATGATAATAGCTTGGGTAGACGACGCTCATATGGGATTCGCCGCTAAAGTGCTGCGCTTTGAAGTCAATTCCATTTGGCTTTCGCCAAGCATCATTAAGACGTTGAAATGGCTGCGTTATGATTGCGCTTTCGTCAGCCATGCTGATGTAGATACACTTGTTGATTAACGCTTTTGCCAGTAAGTCATTTAATAATCGCTCTTTATCCCACCAAAGGCTTGGACTTGCCAACATCACACCATTAAATAAATCGGGTTTTTCAAGTAGCGCATAGGTTGCAAACAGCCCACCGAATGAGTGTCCTGCTAACGCGCGATAGCCTGATGTGCGATAATGCTTGTCTACGTAAGGGATGAGTTCTTTGTCGATAAATTGCAGTAGCATTTTTGCACCGCCTGGATTTTGCTGCCGTGTTGGAGCTGCAAAATGTCCCAGTACGGCAAGGCTGCCTTTGCGATAAGACGGGGTCAGATCTCGAGTGCGGTGTTCGTTGGTTTCGATGGCAACAATGATAAGTTCCGGTATTTTATGTTGTTGTGCCAAGAAGCGAGCCGCTGAAACGGTATGTTCAAGATTGCTCTGACCATCAGTTAGATATAACACTGGATAGCCTGTATTGCCTTGCTCATAGCTTGGTGGCAGGACGATATGAACCGTTCTTTTTTGCGAAAAATAAGCGGACGAAAGCTGCAGTGTCGAGTTCGAATCTACTGATTTATTAGCAATAGCGCTACCAATTGACAGCAACGTAAAAATAGCCACGATAACAATGTGAGTAACTAACCTAGCTTGCATAACCGCTCGTTCCTTGCTTAAAAATCATCACTAATTTAACACGAGTCAAAACGACAAGGAACGAGTTATATAGCAGCGCCTAGGAATTATTTGTGTTGTCTTGAGCCTTCTAAGGTCACTATTACTCCATTCTCATTGGTGTTTGTGTCTTCTTAAGTAATTTAGAAAAGATAGGTTTTAAGCAAAAAAGAGAAAACACTGAAACAATTGCCATCACTAAAATGCCAACTAGTGGAATAGCATAACCAAAGGTAAAACTAGCACCGACCACGTGTCCCAATATGCATTCTGCGCGGTAGATTGGATAAAATAATCCAGCTATCAAAAGTCCTAAGGCTGTATACATGGTGAGGCTTTGATAACCGAACTCCCAAAGGGCTGATTGCAACAAGCTAAAGAGTAACATCACAAAGAATGCGACCAAAAACTCAGTAGGAATAACCACGGGTGCTGTTTTTTTAATGCGCTCTGTGCCAATTGCTTTATGTAGCCGCAGTGCAGTAAGCCAAGCTAATACGGGAATTATGATAATGCCCCATGCGTTAGATACTGCTGGAAAATCAGCTCTGTGAAGTAAGTGGTGACTCACTATTCCGCCATTTAAATGTTGCCACATCAGCGTTAATATCACGAGCAAGATTGCCGATGTAATTAGGCCTTTGTTGATTTTGTTCGCTTTGACTGAAAGCATGTTTCTACTCCTAACTGATTAAACTGTAATTTAACTAAAAAAGACGGCTGAAATGCGTGGCCACCACATCATGACAGCGGCCGCGCAGACACCAATCGCGGTGATCACAAAACCTAGGCTCATCATCACCGCGATTATCCAAACCGGTGCGCTGACGTTGGTTTGGCGTTTTGCCCAAAAGTAGAGCTCTGCGAGTACCATTGGTAGCAGATAGCAGGCAAACGAAATAAATATATCGACAGGGCCATCTAAGGTTACGGTATTGCCATTGAAGCCTTGATTGACCATGTACCAACCAAACAAATAAAGACGAAACGTCCACACCCCATTAACCAAGAAAAAACTATGTGCGGCATAACGTTGATGTGCGGCGATATTTTTTTGTATGGCAGCGCGCCAAGCAAAAAATATCGCAATGGGAATTAATATACCGTTGAGTGTTATCCCAATGGCACCAACATCGCTTAGCCTAAGACCGGTTACCCAAGTGAGATATAACCCTGTGAGTGCGCCCGAAATACCGAGAATAAAAAATACGCGTCCGTTGTAGCGATGAAAGCGTGGAAAGCGTTTTCGCACCGCAGGAATAAGCTGTAATAAACCGTTGGTGGCTAAAATCACAGCGGGTAAAACATGGCTAAAAAACACCTTGGCATCTTTTGTGTGTCCACTTGCTGGTGAAACCGCTGCACTATGCTCTGTGAGTCCCACGATAAGCGGGATGGCATATAGGCCTAAGATATAAACAGCAAACATCCATTGCCCGAGCAGTGCGACACACACCCAGCTCTTTGCGGCACCATTCAATACGCTAAAGGGACTAAAGAAAACCCCTGTTGTTTTGGTTAGATTGAGGGAAGACAAAATACTTATCCTTATAAATCAATAAACTTGGTATATAAAATGACAAGGTTTTGCTATCTCGTCGCTTTGATTTTGAAAATCGAAGCAAAGAAAGTAGACCGAATTTTAAAAATGCTGGTGTTAAGTTTGCTTACAAAGTTAATTTGAATGCTTTTGGTGTGGCTGTTAGAGTTTCTGCGTCTATCAATATTCCTTCAATCGCCATGACTATTGAAAACTATTACCTACTTTTGCTTAGCCTATGTTGCACTTTGGTTGTTGCTCAGCTTTTTGTAAAAGAGAAAAAAGCAGCACATTTACTCTTTGCTTTAGTATGCGGCTCAATAGCTTTGGCCACCACCAAAAAGCTGACGCAGGACTCCTTAAATGGATATCAGTATTTAATTGGCATGGGCGCTTGTGTGACCTGTAATGGGTTTTGGTTGCTTGCAAGGGCATTATTTAGAGAAAAACATGCCATTTTAAAAAGGCATATTGTGTTTGCAATCGCCATTGCTGCCTTAGTCGTGTGGCGGCAAGGCTATTTGTTTATCGACAGTCAATTACACATGGCTGCTAGCGGATTAGTTGAGTGGCTTAACATTGCGGCGTATGAGCTTACTTTGTTGTTGTCATCTAGTGTACTCATGCTGGCATTTTGGGAAGGGTGCCGAGGGTTCTCGCAGTCTCAAGGGCAAGAAAAAGCACAAAGGGTGCTATTTTTATCCGCTTATTTTATTTGCGTCGCAGGCACTAAACTAATCGAAAATCGCTTTGCCGATAATCGTGAGGTTCAAGAATGGGCGATGACAAGCGCAGCTATCCTCATTATATTGACGGCGCAAGTGTTACTGTATTGGCGATTTTCATCTCAACGTACAAGTACATCCATTAGGTGCGTCGAATCAAATGAACCAACACAAACCGAGGATGATATTGCGCTCCAGCAACAGGTGGAACATTTTCTTATCGAGCAAAAAGGCTTCCTCAAAGAAGGGTTAAAAGTTGCTGACTTAGCTCAGCAATTTAATGAACCTGAATACAAGATAAGTCGAGTGATACGACAAAACCTGCAAGCGCGAAATTTCAGCCAATTGGTCAATGAGTTGCGGGTTGAGCATGCCAAAGTGCTGTTACAAGACCCCGCTAAACAGCATTGGCCAGTGCTTGTCGTTGGCCTGGAAAGTGGTTTTGCGTCGGTTGGACCATTTACTAGAGCATTTAAAATCGCTACGGGAACCACACCAAACCAATTTAGAAAGCAAAATAGCCAAACGCAGGTGCTACGTGAAGCACAAGAGTAAGTGGCGATTAATCTAGCTTAGTCAGTTTGTATTGTAGCTGCTGAATAGGTAGCTCTATCGTCTGTGGGTCAAGCTCTGGCGTAATATCACTGACCGGAAAGACGTTATCAATTTCCACCGCATTCGCGATAGCGTTTGTATCGCCATTGGATAAAAAAGTAAGTTGGGTGTAATCACTGGGCTGTAAGTCATACCGAGCCAGCGTTGCCTTTAAGTCTATACTGTATTCGTATGCGGCTAATAGGCTACCTGCGTTATCGTTGTATCTGCAGATCCGCCATTGATAGCTACTTTTGATAAACTCCAGCGCCCAAATCCCACCTTTATCTTGGATCATTTGTTGTGGTTGTTGGCAGGGCTGTGGTAGGGGCAGTAAACGGCTATGAGACCAAAGCCCCTCGTGGTTTTGGCACAATAAGTCGCCCTTACCAAGGTCGATAATATGCGAGCTTAGACCATATTGGCAAAACTGGGAGGCGGGAATGAAAAAGGGAGCGCTGTGCTTGTTAAGCGCGCCAAACGCAATATAGCCCATTAATACCTCAGTGTTGGTCATCCAGCCAAGGTAAACATATTCATCATCTTGCCAGTTTATTGATGCGATTTTCCCCTGTTTAACGGTGTTAGTCAGCGTGAAGTGGTCGCTTTTACCATTAAATGTACAAGTCAAACTGCCTTGTGTAGCGTCGATGTTGCATGATTGCTGAACTTGCTCCTGTGATAACCGCTTTATTTTAGAATTTGGCGTTTGATGGGTTAGCGCTGAGGTGAACTTAGCCGCAGCAGACAACAGGCCGGTTTGATCTTGTTTAAAACGACATTTAGGCTGTATCTTTGAGGAATTGAGCACGACACTACCATCAAGTACAGCAAGCTCACAGCTATTGGCTATGGTACAAGCCGCGAGCAACATAACGCCACCAAAGGCAATCCAAGTGTTTTGCAAATCACAATACTCATCAGTCATCAGCTACATTCTATAAACATAGCTGATAACACCTTGATTAAGCAATATGTGCAGCAATACCCGATTTTCCCATAGCGACTTCGGCTTTTAGTACTTGGCCGTTGATGTAATCGCCACTATTTTGCTTTCGGTAGGGGATTGGCTTTTCACTAAATACGTGTGTTAAGCGCTCTGACCAATTGGCAATTTCATCAGTTATACGTTGATTAGGCTCGCCTTTTGCGTCGAAAATAACATGGTTTTGTAGAACGTCCATACCTGGGAAAAACAAAGTCCCGTGCGTGATCGGAAATAGTAATTCGTCCATTGTGCCGTTTATCCCTAAAGGAGAGTAATCCTCATATCCACCACCTGTGGTTACACAAATTAACGCTCGTTTTCCCTGTAAAACTCCCTCGCCGTAGCGCAATTGATTCCCTTTGTTTTGATAGCCGTAAGCAAAGCCATAGGCATAGACTCTATCGAACCAGCCTTTAAGTATGGCAGGCACGCTGTACCACCAAAGCGGAAAATGAAAAATAACCAAGTCGGCAGCCAGCAATTTTTGCTGCTCTTGAATAACGTCTTCGGTTAGGGTGTTTGAGTGATATGCCTTGCCAGACGCTGCAATAATCGCAAGTGGTGCTTGAGAGTCATCTTGCGGGAAGTCGGTTGCGTCAACCACAGCCTTCCAGTCCATTTGGTATAGATCTGAAGTTTGAACTTGCAAGCCCATGCGCGTTAAGGTTTCGACACTTGTTTTGGCGAGTGTCTGGGTTAAGGAAGTCGGCTCTGGATGTGCCGATACCACTAGTGCGGATTTGGTCATGATAAGTGCTCTGTAACGAATAGGAGTTGTTACTATCTCTGTAATCTTGCTATAAATGAAATTGAATATTTTTACCCTAGGTATAAATTAAATGGATAGCAAAAAGGTGGACTTAAACCTGCTTCAGACTTTGGTGGTGCTACTGGAAGAGTGCAATGTGACCAAAGCGGCAGATAGGCTGAACCTCAGCCAGCCAGCAGTAAGCACTCAGCTAAGTCGGCTGCGCGGGCTATTTGATGATCAGTTATTAGTCCCTATTCATAAAGGCATGCTACCAACTGCCAAAGCGCTTGCTTTGCTGCCGGAACTTCGCGCTGCGATGAAGCTTGTAAGTAACGTGTTAGTAGAGCATCAAGACTTTATCCCTGAAACGGCCAATTTAACCTTTAAAGTGGCATGTACCGACTATTTACAGCTGGTGGTGATGACAGAGGTGATACGGCGTTTAAAAATAGCTGCGCCCAATATCAAGGTCGTGCTTTGCCACTTAACAATAGCAACACTTGCAGCCCAGCTACAACACTCAGAACTCGATTTGGCATTAATGTCGCCGGAATGTGGGCCTGATTCGTTAAGATTTAAAACCTTATATCAAGAGAAGTATGTCTTGATTGGCAGAAAACACCATCCACAGCTAACGTCAGAAATGACAATAGCAGATTATGTAAAGCTTGAGCATATTGTGGTGTCTTTTGAAGGAAATAGCACCTCAACATTCGTTGATTCAATCTTGCAGCAATATGGTGTATCGAGGCAGGTGATGACGTCAGTGCCCTCATTTTTATTGGTGCCGGAACTGGTGAGAAATACCGAGTTGGTTGCACTGATTCCGGCTCGTCAGGCATCAAAACTCGAAGCAGATTTTACCCTCGTTGAAAATCCGATACCTGACTGTGCTTTTGACGTCGCTATGGTGTGGCACGAAGTACAGCATCAATATCCTGCACTTCGTTGGTTACGAGCGTTTATCAGTCAGACTATGGCTGAGGTTTGTTAGTTATTTCGTCCAGCTCCTCGGTTGGCTCACTATTTTGCTCATTGTCGTCGAGTTCATCGTCGTTATCGCGAGGCCTGTCTTCGTCAACGACAAGCAGCTGTTCGTGTGCTGTTTTTTCTTCGATACGCGGGTCCATGGTGGCTGCGAGCGGTGAGCTGGTAATATCAGAAGTCGCAGCAACATAGTCGCTAGGCTCTGGTTGCTCAGCTTTTTGTCTGGCGTTGATAAAGTGGAGCAGTAAGAACATGACAACGGTTAGTGCGCTTAACGAAGCATATAGGGCTTGATGACCAAAATGGGACATGATCTGTGCAATAGCGGCCGAGCCAACACAGGCACCTCCGCCAAATGCCACCAACAGTGCAGAAGAAACGCCAACACGGTCTTCATCATCAACGCGGGAGTTTGCTAGTGCCGAAGAAAGTGGATACATGGTAAATGCGAATAACCCAAAGCCAAAAGTCAGCCAGAGACTGTAGCTTGGACTCAGTGGAAGCAAAAATATACAAAGAGAAATCAAACCGATAAAAACAGCGTTACTGCGCAGTAAGATACTTCTGCGAACTCGGTCAGAGATAATGCCCATTGGCCACTGCGCAAGCAAACCTGCAAAAATCGTTACCGACATATACATAGCAATTTCTTCGGCATTAAATCCTGACTGGCTGGCAAAAGTCGGGGCAAGGCCATAAAAACTACCATTAATCACTCCGGCAAAACAGACCGCAGTGAGAGACTGAGGCACTTTTTTGAAGTAGGTAAACAGACTTACTTGAATAGGCTTAAGTGGCTTAGGGTGGATCCGCCTCGTCGTTGAAATAGGGATAATTCCAAAGGATAAGGCAACAACAATTAAAAACAGCGGCGCATAGCCAAGCTCAGGAAAATTAGAAAGCGCAAATTGCCCTGTTACCATACCGAGGTAGGAGGTGAGCATGTAAAAAGAAAATACTCGTCCCCGCTGCTCAGGCGCTGCTTGTTCATTTAGCCAGCTTTCGAGCACCATAAAGTTACACATCATGCCAAGACCCACCACAAGTCGTAGTCCAAGCCAAAGATAGATATTGTCACTCACCCCATGTATTGCTACGCAGGCTGTCACTGCCGCTGTGCTTGCCGCAAACGCGCGAATATGTCCAACTGATTTGATCAGGTGATAGCCTAATTTGGCACCGAGCAACAAACCTAAGTAATAAAACGAGGTAAGCAAGCCAATCCAAAACGTACTGACGCCGTGCTGGCCTAAATAAAGCGCTAAGTAAGTAGTCAGCAGGCCTGTCCCACCGACTAAGAATAGATTTGTTAAATAAAGCGATGGAAAAGATTTCATATCGACCTTGGGACTCATTATGGATTTGCGTGTAACGCTATAATAGTAGGGGACAAATAGTTTATTTCCAAGCAATCTTTGGTGTTTGGCTTAGGTTCTACCTAGTACATTTTTGTTCAGGTTTTCAGCTTGTTGCTGGGGTATCTGATAAGGCGTTGAATAACGAGAGTGAACCTTCTTTAGGGCTAGCATTTAAAAATAACTGTGCTCAAAAACCAAAGTAACGAGTGCATAGGCGGAGAAAATGTATGAGTTAAAGCTCTTTTAACTAATTGAAATAGAAAGTTACTTTTTTATATTTACTCCAATTAACTAGCAGGACGTATAAACTGAGCTAGTGCGGTAGATTCTTTGCTCAAGTTTATAAAGGAGTAACAGAATGCGTTTCAATTTTTCGCAGCGAGCAATTTATATTCAGGTCTTTCTAGCATATCTTGGAGCTATTTTAGTACAGCGACTAGGGTGGGAGTTAGCAGGATGGTTTAGTGGATCTCCACATTGGCGTAACTTTACTGAGAATTTACTCGGTGTAGTGTTTGTCATTTTGATTGCTAGATACTTAAAAGTCTGGGAAAAAATATATTGGTTAACCGTAGATGCCAAACAATACTGGTATCTTTTTGTATTGCCACTGGCATACGTATCAATCAATATTTCTCAGTGGTACCCGCATTCGTTTTCGGAAATTGCTATTGGTAGTATCTCAACCCTTTTCACTGGAATTTTAGAAGAGGTGTTATGCCGAGGTATTGTAGTGTACATATTACTTTGCTGTTATGTCAGTGGTGGCGCTCGGCGTCCAGTGTTGAAAGCTGCATTCTTCTCTGCGCTTTCGTTTGGTATAGTTCATTTGGTGAACGTGTTTGAAAAACCGGATTCAATTGGTGTAATAATTGGACAGGTTATTTATGCGACCTTTATTGGTATGGGGTTTGCGGCATGTTACCTAAGAACTAGAAGCTTAATTCCGCTTATTGTTATACATATACTCATTAATTGGTTTAGCTTTATGGGTCATGATCCTACGAAGGCTGAAGCTGCCTCTTTTATTGCCACCGTTCCTGCTATCATTGTGTGTTTTCCGCTGTTTGTTTACGGCGTGATGATCCTTTATAAATCGGAAGAAGCGGTGCTCAAGCGTTGGTTAGTGAATAAGGAAGTAAATTGATAGATTGGAAGACCTTGCCGCTATTTATTGCCAGTATTTTATACATACTACTTGCTGTGCGACTAATGCGATTGAGGTATGCTCAGCTTGATGATGAGCATACCTCGGGTCACCTGATTGGACTGTTTGTTGTTTTGGCTACTTTGTTGGCGGATGAGTTTTTTGTTCAAAACAGACTTTTGACGGAAGGTCAGGGTTATTGGGCGTTACTTATTACCAGCCTAAACCTAGTACTCGGGCCTTTGACCTATTTATATGCATCGGCACTATGTAAACGTTTTAGTTGGAGTAAAGTGGTACTGCACCTAAGTCCGATTATGATGTTTTTCATACTGAGTATTTGCGCTCAAAAGATATATCCAGAATTACAGCAAAATAGGTTGTTTCTCACTTTTTTTAGTTTACTTTTTTTGGGAAGCTTATTGCCATATCTCATGTTTACGTTTGCACTATTGAAGGAATATCTCGACTCTATTAAGGCACACTTCTCAAACGTGCAACGTCATGATGTTAGCTGGTTTAAGTGGTGGCTCTACTTAATTACGGCGATGGCGATTTTAGTCTGTACATCGCCATTTATGCCTCAGCTCTTTTGGCTTGATACACATTGGCTGTTGTTTATTTTTGCTCTGTTACTAAGCACCAAAGTTGATTTTATTGCTCCTTCTGCAATTGCCCCTTTAGATACTCAAGTGACGGTAGAAAAGGAGGCGTTAAAGGGCATTGAGAAGGTGTTTACTAAAATAGATAGCGAAGTTAAGAAGCAGAAATTGTATCTGCGCAACGGTTTAACGCTTAACGAGTTAGCCAATGCGTGTGTGATGACTACCCACGAAGTGTCTCAAGCGATAAACCTGATCTATCATTCAAACTTTTATGATTATATGAACAACCTTAGGGTAGAAGAGTCAAAGCGTTTATTACTGCGATCACCAGCCCAACAAGTTACAACAATAGCTTATGAATCAGGGTTTAACTCTAAATCTTGTTTCTATAATATTTTTAAGCAGCGAGTGGGTTGCACGCCTACAGAGTACCGTAAAAAGTCGGTATTGAATTAGCTTAAGATGACAGGCTAGTTTGCAAATTTCAAGAGCTGTGCTTGATTGGCATTTCTACATTTTGCCAGCCTGCCGGGCTGAGTGGACTGTTGTAAAAGCCAGCTTGAAAATGAACACTTCCTTGTGTTCATAAACAATAGTGATATTTATGTGGCTTAGTATCAGTCCTGTTCGAGGAATAATACCAATTGAAGTAATACTCCAATACTTAAAATAGCTGGTATAAAAATCACACAATCAGGGCATCTCACCCTGAGCAGTTGGTATTAATTCCCCTGATTCATCTGCGTTAATTTATCACCAATGGGTTGAGAGAAGTTATAGCCATCGTATTTGTCCCAGTTAATCGACCATGTCATCACGCCACCAAAGTTCGGATAAGTCTTACTTGGTTGGATAGTGCCACATCCTGTACCTTTGGTTAAACAATCTAAGGCATTGATGATATTGCCGATAGGCGCTTGACCTGAATTTGCCGACTGTGGACCAGAAGGTAGACCGATGGCTACTTGGTCATCCCTAAGTGGTGCAAAGCGGGTGCCATCAGCAAGATCAAATCCCTCAATCAACATTTTTGCATGGGCAACCATCATGTTCACTGAGCCCTCAGGGGCGCTTCCCGGTTCGTATGGGTTAGGTAGGCCGCCATTGTTGTATAGCTGTACGTGAAGTAAATCTAATGTATCGCGTAGCTCGTTTATAAGTGGAATATAAGCGCCCCAAATACCTGAATAGGCAATCATGCCACCATGTACATAGGGATGCTCGGGGGCCATGGTAAGTACCATATTGCCACCAATATTTTGTTCAATTTGCTTTAATGCTCTAGGCAGCCGAGCTTGGATCTGAGAGCCATGCACAAGGTTCGAGCCACTCTCTAAGTCGATATCGAGCCCGTCAAATCCCCATTGTTGAATAATATCGGTGAGGCTACTGACAAATGCCGCTTCATCGGCATCCGTATTGAGGGTAATTGTGCCTTCTGCACCACCAAGGCTTAGCACAAAAACTTTACCTTGCGCTTGTAGTGCCTGCATGTCGGATTTGAATTTTACCGGGTCGATAGGCGGGCAGTTAGAGCGAATGTCTTTTTCAAATGGTGTGAAGTGCACTGTACCATTCGAATTTCTATCATTTTCAGCAAAGGCAATATCTATGATGTCCCAAGCAGTAGACATCTGATCAAGTGGAATAGGGCAACCAGCTGGATTGACAAAGTTATGCCAATAGCCAATCAGTTTGTGCTTTTTACCGATGGGTTTGTCGATGACTTGAACAGTCACGCCGCTACTGGACAGCTGATCATTATTGTCGTTGATGGCCGTGGCATAAAGTGTTTTTGTGCCGATTGAGGCCGGTGCATAACTATATTCGTAGGGTGGCGTTGTGTCTGTATTGAGTAACACGCCATCAGCATAAAACTGTACTTGAGTGATTTGTCCAACAAAAGAGGATGCTTGTGCAATCAATTGAGTGGAATTACCCAAGGTAATTTGGCTGCCGCTAGTGGGGGCGAGTAAATCAACGGCAATCGGTTTATCTGTAACATTCACTGTAATTGTTTGCTCGCTTTGATTACTTTCGTTATCGAAGGCAATGGCTTTTAAGCTCACCGGGTTGACGGCTGTCGGTGTCCAGCTGTGACTAAGCGTTCCCTGATTGGCTGTGGCGAGGAGTGTGTTGTCGGCATAGAGTGACAGTGTAGCAATACTGCCGTCTGTATCTTGAGCACTGACAGAGATAGTGGTGGGCGCATTGACCAAAACAGTACCATTATTGGACGGGCTTTCGAACGTTACGGTTGGCGCGATTGCACAGATCCCTAAATCGCTCCATGCATCGCTCCAATACTGGCCTGCACCTGGCTCATATGCCCATTGCGCGTTTGAGCTACACCAACCTGCAATATCACAGCGATATTTACGATTATTATGAGCGACGAGTTCACCAGCCTGGTAATTTTGTCCAGCGCTGTATGCTCTAAGGCCTAGGCAGCCACCTCCCACTTTTGTTAGCACATCGATGGCAAGGTTTGCCTCACTTACCAAGCCTTGATTGTCCATCGCTTTTACATTTAGTTGGTTCACGCCAACTTGCTCCGCTTGGAATTGGAACTCAAAAGGAGAGGTTGTTAGGTTCGCGACAAGCTGATTGTTCACGCTAATTTCCACTCTCGCAATAGTACCGTCGCTATCTTCAGCTGTGATGCTGATCCCTACCATATCGCCTTGATAGAACTGCTGGCCGTTGGCTGGCGCTACAATGGATACGTTCGGTGGTAAATTTCCTCCGCCCGGTTTTACTGTGATCCGTGCTGATTGCGAACTTCCGGTTAGCCCTTGGGCATCGGTGGCAATTGCACTGATATCGTATTCGCCAAGTACTGCGTTCCAAGTGGTTTGAAATGGCGCGGTAGTGTCCGTAGCGATAACTTGCCCATTTACTAAGAATTCGACATAAGCCAGGTCACCATCGACATCATTGGCATCAGCGGAAAAAACAGCGCTGTCATTTTCGCCCAGCACCGCGCCATTATTTGGGCTGGTGAGTACGACACTCGGCGCTTGACCTGACCCCATTGCACAAGTCCCCAATGACCGCCAGACATCATAAGGACCGGAGTGGCCTGCTGGATTGTCGTTCTGACTATACCACTTTGCTTCATATGCTTGGTTTTGGGACTGTGTGATATCCCCTTGTCTGTAGACTTGTTGTTCAGACCAAGGGCTTAAATTACTACAGTCGTAGGCGTTTGCTTGGCCTGCGAGGATGAGAGCACCACTCGTCCAAGCCAATCGTAATATAGAAGTTGGTTTCATACTGATCCCTTACATGTTGTTGTGTGTTTTATGAACAAAACCAAATTAGCATATAGGTAAATAATTCGTTAATCAACACTCGAGTTATGAGTAAATCTCATCGCTGCAATAACCTGAGCATCGCAATTTTAATTCGCATATTTCAAATAATCGGCTAGGTTTAGAGGGAATTTAACGGACTTTATAGGATCCATATAATGGCGACTTCTTCAATTCCCTCCGGTTATCATTCACTCACGCCTTACCTCATTGTGGCTGGTGCAGCAAAAGCTATCGAATTTTACCGAGCTGCTTTTGGCGCGAGCGTAAAGCTTCAGTTACCTATACCAGATGGAGGAATAGCACATGCGGAGCTGCTGATTGGTAACTCTTATGTGATGCTTTCAGATATGTGCCCTGATATGCACTTTAAAGATCCCAATGAGCTTGGTGGTACGCCCGTTAGCTTGATGTTGTATGTTGACGATGTGGACACTGTGTTTGCGGGGGCAATTGAATTGGGGGCACAGCAAGTCACGCCCATTTGTGATCAGTTTTATGGTGATAGGGCGGGAACGCTACGAGACCCATTTGGTCATGTCTGGACGATTGGCACGCATAAAGAAGATCTCACAGAAACCGAGTTACTCGCGCGTATGGCTGATTTTATGGATAAGCAACAAGATGCCTAGTTGAGGTAAGCTTATCTCATTAGATTGCAGATTTATTAATTTTTTGTTTGTTTTTGATGGTGCGTTTCTTTGAGGTGCTTGGTTAGAAGTTATTATTTAACATGTGGTTAAGTGTTGTATTTGTGGTGAGTGAATTTTAAAGTTGATTTTATTGTTAATAATGTTGAATTTTTTATTTTTTCATGGCAGCTTAAGAATTAGTGATAAATTTTGATCACTAAACGACTATTTCAAGGAAATGATAATGAAATTAAAATTAAAAAAATCAGCGTTGAAGCAACTAGATAAAAACCAAAACCTACCTTTACAGCAAACCCCTCAAGTAGCTGGCGGTGCTGAGCCAAATACCAGAATCCCATGCCGTTTAACGGAAACGTTGACTGGTACGGATTATGGTCAGTGCCGTTGTTAGTATAGTCGAGCAGTGTTTTAGGTTAGCCTGATGAGGTGGAGAATCTACTTGTTGGACTATCAACCTTAAACAACATAATTTATAAATTAAGATTAACTCAAGGATAATAAGATGAAATTGAAATTTAAAAAAACAGCATTAAAACAATTAGATAAACAACAAAGCTTGCCTCAAGAGCAAACACCAAACATCGCTGGTGGTGCGACAGGTATTCGTTGTCGTCCGCCTTTGACGGAAACTGGTAACCAATACTGGCAGTGTGAGTGTTAAGGTTAGTGATAAATTAACTTGCATAAGCTCACAGTAAAGTGAGCTTTTTTATTTCCGAAAGTTACCATTTTATTTTATTTTATTTTATTTTCATATAATTCAATGATTTACGTATTTTGTAACGCCTCAATAAGTTAAGCGGTTTACGCTTTAATCCAGCAGCAATTACGGTCTCTGTTGCAGCGAGTATGCGCTCGGCGCTTTTACCATCGCGGTAAGGGTGCACTTGCTGAATATATTGCTCAATACGTTCACTTTGTGCGTCGGAGAGGTTGAGTGCTTGTTCAACCGCTGCAGATAATTGGCCTGCGTCGGTAATATTGATTAAGGCATCTTGAGGTTGGTGATTATTAAAAGTGATAACCGGTTTACCAATTAATAGTGACTCATCAACGGCGCTAGAGGTATCAGAAATCACCACATCGGCTTGCTGAATGAGTGGAATAAGATTGTCATTTCCGGCGATTTCAAAGTCGCTGATGGTTTCAAGTTCTATGTACATCTGTTGCCACTGCTGTTTCGTCTTAGGATGAAACTTAAGTTGGACTTTGTATTTTCCTGATTCTGCGAGCTGTTTGATTTGTGCATGTAATGCTTCAAGCGACGTGAGATTGGGTGAAAAAGTGGGAGCGTACAGTATGACTGGCTTTTCATTCTCTTGCTTGGTGTAATCAAAATAAGGGTCGAGTTTTGGCCAGCCAGTTTCAATCACTGAGAAATAACCATGTTTTTGTGCAAGTTGGTTAAATGGCGCAGTGGTAATTGGGCCGTGAGTACAATACAAATCGAAGAAACCGCGGATCCCAAAGTGACCTTTCTTTTTATATTCCAATCCGTGAAATACTTGCACTTTGGCGCCTGGAAAAAAGTCAGGAACAACGTTTCCAGGTACAAATACTGCTCTGGGGTTAAACGCCTTGACGTCCTCTACGCTCAGTAACTCTGATTCGTCTGGTGCAAGTGAACTTGAGTTTACATCTTTACCTTTTAAAAACCATTTCACCACATCACCGTTTGCACGGATAGCATTTTGGAGGGGTCTTAGAATGGCAAAGCTATATGGCTGCTCAATGTAGAAAAGATAATGTTTAGGCATTGAAAGTCACTTATAAAATCAGAGTTTATGGCCAGCACTTGAATGGCGCAGCTAGGGCCAGAGCGATATTAAGCAAATAATACCGCTTTTACCGCATCAATACCAAACATCCGTTACTTGGCTGTACTGTTGCTGATACGTGAATGCACCTCAGTGGCTTGAGCCATCATGTTATCCATTAAGGTTTGTACTGATTCGATTTCTCGAATTAAGCCTTGAGATTGACCAATAAATTGCACGCCATGGTCTAAATCTCCGTGGATTGTGGCGGCTTCAAGCTTTTCGGTGGCGGCACCAAAGAGTGACAGCATCTTAATTTTATCGAATTGAGATAACAGTCCTAGTAGTAGCTTCCATAAGGGCATGTCGACCATTTTTGCAGCCTTGAATGATTTTATGATGGCCATGAAAAAGTTCATCGGGCGGCGCGTTGCCTTTTCAGCCATGGGGGTTTTCATTACTCGAGCATAAAGACCATCGAAGTTTTTGGAATAAATCGTCTGTTCAACGTCTTTTTCCACAACGGTATTTTTGACATGTTGATGCAAAGGGCTTTCTTTAGATGTTGCAAAACGAGAGCCCATCGCAACGCCCTCTGCGCCAAGCGCTAGCGCGGCGATAAGTCCTCGACCATCGGCAAATCCCCCTGCGGCAATTACAGGTATATTGACGATATCGACTATGCTCGGCACTAAACACAGTGAAGTCACTTCACCACCATGGGCTGCGGCCTCATGACCTGTAACTAATAGCGCATCAACGCCAGATTTTTGTGCTGCTAATGCATGCTTTTGCGTCACCACTGTGGCAATGACTTTTCCGCCGTAGGCTTTAGCTGCTTGTACTAGCCAATCGCCTTTTCCTAAAGAAAAATTGATAACAGGCACTTGCTCTTCTAATGCGACTTTGGCATTTTCTTTGGCGCCTGGCATCATTAACGTCACACCAATACCAAAAGGCTTATCGGTGAGTGCACGAATTTTTCGTATTGCTTGACGTGTCTCGTCCTGACTGAGCGGGCCCGTGGCTAAAATACCTAAGCCACCAGCATTGCTCACTGCCGCAACAAGCTCAGGGACAGAAATCCAGCTCATGCCGGGTAATATAATAGGCTTTTCGATGCCAAATAATTCGGTGATAGCAGTTTTCATCATTGTTATTCTACTGGTCAGATGTGTTTATGAGCATAGCTGGAATTTTGCTTGAAGTGAATACTGGTTGTAAGATACCTGTTTAGAAAGAGGAGCTAAGATGAACGTAGTTATATTATTAGTGAGTTTAGTCATCGCATTGGTTGTCTTGATACCGTTATTGGAAAAGTATCAGCAGCGCTTAGGGCTAGATAAAATGCAAAAGTATGCCAAATATGTACTGCCTTTATTAATGGTGACGCTGATCATTAAACTTATCTACGTTTTGGTAGTCGGGTAACAAGCGCCGAGCTATTTTTTGCGGCGCTTACCATTTTGTAACTTCAACCATCCTGGTTTTTGCGAACGATTTAATTCACTTAAAATAAGGGTTGCCTTTTCTATTGTGATCCTAAAGTCGGCGATATCTTTGTATACCTGAACTGCTATTTTCTTTCTTTTTACCGCCGCGCCGGCATCTAAAAATGACTCGACCAATTTATTCAAAAAGCGTGTTAGCGGCGAGTGAGCTCGGGTATTATCTTTACTTCCTAAGCGTTGTATTTGTTGCTCTAGTTTGCGCTTTATTTGCGTTAATTCGGCTTGGCTAAATTCGCTTTGGGCATTGGGCAACGCTTCGAACAAGTCGAGCTTGTCAGCTAAGTATTGGCATTCAATCGCGCTGAGTTCCTCTTGTTGTAAAATTCTACTTAAGCCATTTCTAAACTCAGTTTGTGTCACGCTGCGGTGGCTCAGACGCTCGCAATGCTGATTAAACAACTGCCACTTTTGCCACATGTAAACATAGCCCAGTCCCGCGCCTTTGATATTTTGCATGCCGACGATAATTTGATGTTCATTTGGCAGTGCTTGTTTTGCGATGATTTGGTTTAAAGCATCAGGCTTGATGTCGCTATCATGCACTAACGTACATTTGAGAGAGGCAAGTTGCTCTGCAAGCGCTGCGGTTTGCGAAAGCCTAGTGCTCAGGTCTTCAACTTCCAAAAGCGACTGGGCAATTGTCCACGCTTCAAAACGCTTTAGAGTAGGGGGATGTGTGTCGTCCTCATTATTAAGTTGCGACTGCAGCGAGTCGAGGCTTGAAAACGCAGACTCAGGTAGCTTGTCTGTCGTAGTATTTAATGATGCGATCAGCGCATCTCGCGATAATGTGAGCCTAAGGCGCCTGAGTAAATCGCGCAGTGCGTTGTGGTCGTTATTGCTGAAAATACTGTGTAAGAGATTTTCCAGTGCAACCATAAAGTACTTAAAGAAGCCATCGATATTGGTGCCGATCACCACAATGGCATCAAAATGCAGATCATTGGCCAGAATGTTCGCAAATACTTGCGAGCGCGCTACACGGTCGTTACGATTATTAATTAATGCAACAATTTGCGCCTGCTTTCCCTGTTCGACGATGTTTAAGCGTTTCCAATTTTCTATCGTTGCTAGGCGTTCGTTGGCAGACATGCTGTTGATAAAACTTTGACTGATTGCACCAATCTTTGCAGTCGTAAACTGCTGAAGCACGCCAACATCGGGAATAACCCTAGAAGCCGTTTCTTTGAACACATAGTCTTTATTGATGCCAATATATTGCGCCATTTTGCAGACTAAGGCGATGTTATCCGGATGCTCAACATAGGGATATTTTGCGAGAATGTCAGGCGTTATTTGATACCCATCACCCCAATGAATCTGAATGAGTGACGTGTTTTTTTGCTCCGCCGCCAAGTTGAGTACTGAAGCCATATTCTGCTCGGCGGTGAACACTTGGGTGTTGTAACCCAAAAAGGCAGACATCTCTTTTGCTACATCCAAGCCTGTTGGGCCTAAAATATCTTCATGATCTGGGTAGGCATTAGTAATGGTGGCGAAGTTATCTTTCATCCAGCGCACTAGAATTTTTACATATCTCGGAGTCAGGCCCATACATTCCCACAGGAAAACGTCCGCTTTTACCTGCTTTGCAAAATGTAGCACATCAGCTTGCTCCCAAATACTCGCTTTGTCGAAAGGCCGAAATAGTGGGATCTCATATTGCTCACCAGAAATTTTTGAATAGATAAGCATTGCTTCACAGCCCGTGGTCTTGCTCACGACTCTCAGCGCCAAACTGCTAAATAAGGCCGACTTCAGCCTCTCGGTTCCTGATTTTCCTCGTGTTCCCCAGCCGCCAATGGACACCGGAATGTGTTTTCGATTTTGTTTTATTCTTTTACTGACATAAATATGCCGAGTCCAAAAGTAGCTAATAAATGCAAGCACAAAGAAAACCAGCTGCGAAATACTATTTTGATAAATGGCATCGACGTATTCTTTAAAACTGCTCCAAATGGTGAGTAGCGCAGAGGTGACACCAGAGCGAGTATAAAGTTGCTGAATGTCTTTCGCGACAGGAAATGGCGTTTTTGCGATGTCGCCATAGGCACTAAAGTGTAGAGAAAACCCCAGCGTGTTAAGTGTATCCAAATACTTACCTTGCTCAAGTTCGTTGCCCTTTCGTAAGCGGTCTAGCTCTGCAAACTGCCATGTTATGGTCCAGTACGCCTTAAGGCGTCGCCACAAAGTCGATGGCGGAGTAACGGCTAAAATACCATCCGGCGTATAGGTTTTGGCGTCTTCTTTACTGTGGTCATTAGTCAGTACACTTAGCAAAAAGTCGAGTAATGGTAGATGTGGTCGACTCGTTTGTTCGGCGATATTAAAGAGCAACTCCCCCGGCACTTTTGTTTCGCTAATTTCCGCGGTAGTGCAGCTAGGGACGTGGATCGATACGCTGGGCTTTTTCGCTTTGGTATGGGAATAGCTTTGACGTTTATCGGTACTTGGTTGTCTTATTTCGTGTATTACTCGCCATAATCTTCTTGCTTGACGATATCCTTGTTGGATACGCCAGCCAGCTTTTGTTTTTGAGGCATTAAGACTTTGACCGCGCTGTGCAATATAAGAAAGTGAGCGGCCCAGTTCATCACGAGACCAAGTTGCCAATGCGTCACTTTGTTCGTTGGCTTCAAGAGAAGCATTGAGCTGCGCGATGATGGCTTGATGATAGAAGCTACCTAGCTGTTCCCTGGCTCTGGTGATATAACGGCAAACGGCGATGTTTGTTTCGTTCGATAAGCAGTCATTTAAGGTATCAATAAACCGTTTGAAGCAGAGTTCGGCTTGATTTGATTCAAGTTGCATATTCAGCATAATACGTGCGCTTTGCTCAAGCGCTAAGCGCTTGAGCTGCATACTAAAGTCGCCTGTTAGCACACGTTGCCACAGTAAAAATGCAAAGTTCTGCTGGCAAAAGCGGTCTGCGGATAACTGTTTTATCAAGGTGAAAAGTACGGCATTTTCACTTTCTTGCTCAAACCGTTTGGCGATTAACTCTTGTGCAAAGGATGTGGGATAAAACTCGACAAACTCTAGCGTAACTTGGCGCACTCTGGGCAAGGTGTGCTCGCTGAGTGCACAAAGCATATTGAGATCTTTTTCTGTAAGCTTTGGCTGGCTGACAATAATTTTAGGGAAGATACTCAAAATATAGAGCACTTCTGCATCAACTTGCTGACTATTTTCAATGTCGTTCGCTTCTTCAAGCAAAGCCCACATGTAGGCACGAATAAAGGTGGGGCGTTGATGTATTAAGATCTCTAGAATATCGACGGTGGCTTGATAGGGCATATTGTCAGACTCAAGCAACTCAATAAGTTTGGCGATAAGCTCTGCGTCTAATTCCGAGTCAACCTCATAGTTGTTCAAGGTTGCGACCATATTGACTAGTGCACGGATCAAGCCATGACGAATATGTTGATTTTGGCTATGGGCGAGTAAATTTAAGCAAAATGGCTGCAAATCCAAACGTTGCCAAGCATTTTCTAGAGTATCGTGATGAGCACGTAAATATCGGTTAGTTAGGGCGCCAAGTTTGGCAATTAAAAACTTAATTTGCTGTTCTATCGTGGCAACTTGATGTTGATATCGAGCAACTACAGCGCCTTCGTCAAACCATCGCGAAAATGCTTTTTTATCTTGTTCTAACGCGACTTTAGTGGTGCCAAGTTCTTGAGCATAGGCGATAATATGTAGCTCTTTTTCACTGGCAAATTCAGACTTAGCGATACGCTGTACAAATCCGGTGTGGGATACCTCGAGCAGCAAAATTTGCTCATGTAGGGTCTCAATTTTATGCCGCAAAAAGGCGATAGATTGAAGTACCAGCCAGTCGGTTTCATCCTCGTTTTCAGGGCGATTGTAAATGAGTTCCCATGCGCACAATTCGTCGATCAACGCACTGTATTTATGTTGATACAAGTTCAGCCAAAACTTTTCAGTTTCGGCAAAAAATAGGGCTTCTAATTGACTCTTTAAGGCTTCAACGCTCATGTAAATCTTGCTCTAATAAATGACTTAGCTGTAACGATTCAAAAATAATTTCATCGTGAGCATAGGGGGCAAAAGCGGTTTGCTGTAAATTGCCTAAACGTACTTGTAGCCCAACCTGATGGGTATTGTTAAACCAGTCTTGAGTCCAAGTTACACCTAACCAACCCGCTGTGTTATGACTAAAGTCAAAACCCGTTTGCCAACCCAATTGAGTTAAGTATTGCCAGGTTGGATTAGGACGGTTCTGATCGGCAAATACATAGCTTGATGTTAATCCAGCGTGGAAAATATGGCCTTGATAAAATTGATACCAATCAAATGAAAACAGTGCATTGTCGAGCGTTTGCCAATCTTGATTTGACGTCAGTGTAACGCCGGAGCTGAAGTAACTATCAACCCAAGGCTGATAGCGCAGCCCAGCATGCGCTTGCCAGCCGTGCTTATGATTATTACGGTAAAAGGTGTACATATCAGGGCCAATTTGCTCATCTGCAATAAATTCGTCCTTGCTGATACTGGTGTAAGTGTAAAAAGGCTGCCACCACCAAATGCTTCTAAAACCGCTGTTATAACGGTGAATTTGGCCAAACTTTGCCGAAATACTAGAGCTTAAATGGGTTTCACTGATAGCCGTTGCATCCTGCCAACGATTACGCACCCTCGCTTCTGCAAACCAGTTCGACTGCTGAGAGAGCCAATCGTATTGACCATTGATAGAGAAGGTGTCTTGGTGATGATTATCCATCGTGAAGAAAGTATCGATGCGGTACCAGTTATTCTCATCCTTCACTCTCAACGATAAACCTAAATCGAGTGTGGTACGGCTGGGGCTAGGCTCCGTTGTCTGTACAATGTCGTCGCTATCAATATTCAAAAATCCTTCGACGCCAGTGCGACTTTCATCAGTTTCAATACGAGCTTGCTGAAATTTGGGCTCAGCATTTGTTGGTGTTAACTGTTGTTTGGCTTTTAAGAACATTGGCACTTCAGGTACTAGGTTAACGCGATGCAAAGTTGGACTTAACGTCCAGATAGACATGCGTGCTAACGTTTGCTGTTGTTGGCCAGTTAGTGAGACTTGTCCTGCCGGGTGAAAATAGGTGGCTTCATTTCTAATACCATTGGCAAAGGTTTCAATTTTAATCAGACTATCTCTAGTTAATTTCGCCGTGATTGGGGTTGTTTCATCAGAGCGATAAAAAATTTGCCTCGTATCCAATGGGATATCATGCCATTGACCTTGGCCAAAGTATTGCGGACGTACGCTAACGCTTTGCCCCGATAAAGGGTTGAGCCAACGCAATTGCAATAGTCCTTGTCGCGTCTCAACTTGTTTAATGCCGTAATAGAGCGGTTGCGTTGGCTGCAGCGAGATCACATCACCTTGACTTGGCCCCACCAGCTCTACATTAGCAGGCGGTGCCACGATTTGCTTGGCAGCAGAGTAGGCAAACTTTACTCTTACTTGAACTTGTTGATACTCAGAAAAATCAATAGTCAGTATTTCGTTTGCTCTGAGTGGCAGGCCTGACGGCTGATTTTCTGTGAGGTGTGCGGTGATCTGGTCACCAACGCTTTGCGCCGCAAGCGTATCAACTTTTACCTTTTGTGTGCCCACATAACTCGTGTATTGTTCCGCAGCAAGCCATTGACCATAGCGCATCAAGCGGGCATATAAATCGGTTAAAACGGCATCATCCGATAAACTGGGGTGCAGACGTTGAAGGACCCTGTTATAGCTTTCGTTAGACAATGTTTGCTGACTCAGTTGATACAAGGCATTTATCGCAATTTCTTTAGCACTGAGCTCATCTGCTATGTTCGCATCAGTGCTACTAACCAAGTGCGCAGACTTATCTGCAAAAGCCGGAGTGTTAGCGGTTTCTGGTTGCACCCGGATCTCTACAAACAACTCATTACTACTGAAAAGTGTGAGGCTTTCATTTGCCGCTAATTGAATATATTGCTGCGATGCAACAGATAATCGAGTCGCTTGTGGCTGCAATTGCAAGTTTGCTGCAATATCACTAAATATGGGTAAAATCCGGGTTTTGGCGTTGTGTTCATATAGCAGCCATTGAGTATTTTTGTATTCTTGTCCTTGGTACGCAGCACGTGCACTTAGCTTGACCGTCAAAGGCGTTTTAGCAACCAGTTTGATGGGTTTACCTGAACCTAGCGGGTACAGCTCAGTTTGATTATCCAGTGACTCCACGGCTTGTAGGTCATAGTGATTAAGGCTGTATTGAGGCTGGGTCAGTTCGTTTGTTTGAATTGCCGCGACTTGTTCGGCCTGTTTTGGTGTTAATGCCATTTGCTGGCTTGTCCACAGCGCTTCTTGCTGAAGCCCAGAGTCAAGCAGGTACGTCAACAGGATATCATCGCATTGATATTGCGTGATATCAGTTTCGTGGGCAGCGCATAATAGGCTAGCTTGGATATATTCATTCTGTGCTAAATATCTCGCGAGTAGTTCATTGGCAGCGTACTCTCTTAAAGATTGAGCGGTGCTTTTTAGCAGTGATTTTAGTAATACCTCGGCGTTTCCACTGCGTTCTAGCTGAGTCAAAATAGTAATATTCAGTTGCCAAGCCATTAACGCAACTTGCTCACTATGCCCACTCAAATACGGCTTCAGTTTCGCAAGTGCCATGAGTGGTTTGGTCTTTGCTACGATTTGCAGCTCCGCAAGCACTTTGGTGGCGGTAAACTGGCCGTGGCTGTCTGTCTTAACACTTAGTTCCGGTGCACTCAGCCCGCTAAGAGATAAATAGTAAGTGTCCGCTCGATTTTGTTTGCTTCTTGCCAGCAGACCTTGAACCAATGACCCTTGGCCTAGCGCTTCTTGCGTCATGGTTAAGAAGTCGGGAAATGGTTGTACGCGGTTTATTGCTACAGCGATATCAAGCGCTTGCTTAGCCCCTTCAATCATCACAACTTTGGATGCTGGATTCATGTGTAGGGTAAGTCTTTGAAAATGACTGCTAGGCGCAACAAGCAGCGTATGTTGGCCATGCTCGCTGGTGATGGTTAAGCGTTCTGGTGTTCTTGCTCGAACATACAAGGTAATTGCATTATCAATTCTCAGTATGTTCTCAAGATGATACTTCAGTGGCTGAGGCGATGTAATGTAATTGACTCGCTGAGCGCTTGAAGTGAGCAGCACTTGCCCAGCGGCGCTGCGGCTGCCCAGTGTTACTCCACTTATCGCAACATGATGAGTGAGCGGTTGAGGGGAGCTTGGCGTTAAAAAATACACCGTAGAGGCAATATCGTTAAGCATTTGCTTACGTTTGACCGCTAACGCCGTGTCAGAAGCGTTAAAAGTGAGTGGAGAAGTATCACCATTCATGTAAAGGGCGCTGAGCTGCTCGTTCAGCTGTTTATTCCAATACGGACTAAATAGCGACTCCTGCTGCTTTATTCCTGCATTATCGTCGTAAATACCACGGTGCATTTGTAGTAAGTTAAGGTAGGCAGGCACCGATGTTGTGATAGTGAGATAACTACCTTGCGGGACAGCAATATAATCTTGGTTAGACAAGCCGACTTTAGGCTCAAGGTACTCATCCGCTTGGATGTCTGATATTGCAATGGTGCTTATAACCTCACCGTTGACTTTAATTGTGACAGTACCATTTTGCGCAATCGCGTGCAGATCTTTTCGAACTTCTAGTTTGAGCTTTTTGGCGTGCTCAAAGAACAAGCTTGTCATTTGTGTAGGTTGTAGGTGGAACCAGCGCTCTGTATCTTGCGCTAATTGCAGTGTTTGGTCGTCAAGCCCTGGCAGTCTAAGTGCGCTTCGATACGGATCTCTGTGGCTATGCATGCTGCCTTGCCAAAGCGCGAGAGATTGAGCGTTATCACCGGTGTAAGCAACCTGAATTAAGCGGTTTTGTGCTATTGCACTCAGTTGGCAGCGGGATTGAATACATAACCAATCGGATGTTGGAATGGCACGTCGTAGCTCTGGGGTTTGCCCCGCAAAAAATTCGAATGTGTCGAGGGCACTTGGCGTTGTGACTAACCACGCGTGACTTGGCAAAAACAGCCACGCTTTTTGCTGCGGTGCAAAGTGCTTGTTAGCATTGGCTTGGATAAATTGCATACGTGACAGATCAATCCATTGGGCAGCCGTCTGTATCCCTACCTCATTGGCTCGGGATATCGTTGCAAACAGCAGTAGTGTCATTATAAAAGTGATTGCACGCATTTAGTAAACTGCTCTAGTTGTTGATTGTTATTAATTAATTGCTTTCTTGTTTGATAGCTTAGCTCAATATGGATAAAGCTATATTCAGGAAGCGCAAGCTGATGCATGATATTTTGCGTCCCGCCAAGTTCTTGCACTTCTTGAGGGTAAATCAGCGCCCGATAACCTTGCTTAACAAGACAAGACTTCAACTTCCATAGTGTGTCGTCATTTGTTTTGCCTTGGCTTAAAATTATTTCGCTTAGTTTACCGGCGTCGGTTTTTCGCTTCTTCTGACTAAACCCATGTATTTGGAACACTTTTGCTATTGGGTGTAAAGATGTAAAAGCTATGATAGCTGACGCGTGAATATTGTGAGGTTGCTTGGCGTAATCATAGGTTTTACCAGTGTCATTGTTATCGTATCTGTGTTTTGTGTTGTTCAGTAACACTTGGCAACTGTGCTGGAAAATGTGCTCACCAATGGTCAGCGTATGTTTATCATGAAAGCGATGTGGAACAGACACCACGCAAGGCCGGTGCTTAGGCGCATACGTGACTTCGCCATGCGCTTCACTTTGAGGCTTTGGCGTCAATGTAAACTGCTCTGCTTGGTGCGTAAATTGCCAGCCATCAAGTGCTACAGGTTGCTTAAACCAGTGCGCCATTTTGCTGCTATCGGGAACCGCAGCGTTAACATTCAATGACAAGCACAATGCCATGTAAAGTGCGTAGCGACTAAGGTGTCTCATCTTGCCACCAGTTTAATGTTGCATCAGGCTGTTCATTTTCCTCTAGTACACTTATCCAAACATCATGTGAAAAGCGAAGCGTCATGGTTTTAGGCGATGTTAAGTCTTGAAACAGCGGCAAAGTAATACTTGGGTACTCGTACAGCTCCGCGTGATTAGGGTTAAAAAACATCCTCGTTTGTGCTGGGTTTAGATGTAGTACAAAGTGTTTAGTTAAAATGGTGTATTCATCGCTTGGGGTGATTACCTTAGTGCTATCCAGAGCGGTTGCTACCGTAATTTCATCTTCAGGGTCGGCACTAAACACTTTGACGACCAAAGCGTTAGGTTGCAAGTTATCCTCGCTAACAGCAACAGTGAGTGGCGTTGCTTTCGCTACTTTGTACAGGCGGATCTTCCGCACGGTTCTTGGGATCCCTTGATTGATGAAAAGTGCTTGGGTATTAGCTAACTCCTCTATTTGTAAGCTGTTTAGCGGAACTTCAAATAGTGTTGGTTTACGCTTTTGCTTCACAATCACACTGCTTGGGTAGCTTGTTGCTTCACCGAGCTTAAAGAGCGCAGATTTGGCTACCTGACGATATTCAAACTCCATTTGCGGTACTGAGTTATCAAAGTAAGCTTGCTCAATGGGCACCAACGCGATATCCGAGACAGCTAAAAACTGATCTAAGTCTTTGGAGCGGTATTGAGGCAGCAACTCAGGTACTTCTGGTGGTGCTTCAAATAAGCGCACCGATGCTATCTGCTTTTGTGTGTGAAAGAGGTAATGGTTGTCGGCCTTTTGGCTAAACCATGCGTCAATACCTTGATAAATTGGACTTTCAGGGTCACACACTGGGTAGCAACGATGGCTCAGGTAATTAAATGTTGGGCTGCGGGCTTGCAGCTTCACCATCGCATCTTCGGCTTCAATTTTGATTTGATTAACGTTATCTGGTATTGCCAAATAACGCTTCTCTGCGGTTGGTAAGGTTTGTCGCTCCGTGGTTTCAGTTATCAGTCTATCGAACAAAGCTTGCTCCGCCGTTGCGGTAAAAACGTAGTCCTTGATCCGCTCACTGTTGTTATAGAGGCTCACAGAGAGAGTGCTGCCCATGGGCGCGCGCCACTCTAAAGCGATATCGCTTTTAGGAGAGACTTGATAGTAAACCGGCGTTTGCGCGTTGAGCATATAATAATAACTATGCAGCGGGACTATAGGGTCGACGCCATTGCTAAATACCCGAATGCTGGTGGGGGCGTTTGCGCTAATGGTAACAAGGCCTGTAGGTAAGTTGCTCAGTCTAGATTGGGTAGTGGCTAGCATCTCAGGAGTTAGTCGCTTAGGCGCGCTGAGTTGGCGTAAATCATGCCAAACAAAAGTAAGATTTGCATTTTCGGGATGGCTTAATAAATATTCAGTGTGTTCATAGACACGAAAACTGGCGCTTAGCTGCTCCGAAATCAACAAACTGTCTAAGTCTAGCTGGGTCGAAAAATCATGATTAAGCACATTGTAGGGGAGTGACTCATATAACAAGTCAGCACGAAAGTCGATGTTAGGCACGCCCTGTGGCGCTAGCTTTTGCCAATCTAACATGACCGAATTGTATTTTTCTTCGTTGGTTAAGGCGTTTTCACCTATGGTGTGGTAATTCGTCATGCGTTCACGCCACTCAGTTGGCCTTTTCAGCCATGCTTTGGCAGGGTCGATAATACTGTTACTGGTTTGGGCATGGACGCGTACTACCACGCCTTTAAGCTGAGCATTTTCTGGTATTAGCTTTAACGTGATGGTTGCAGCCTGTTGTAACTCTTCACGATTTAAATAAAAGGATTGTCCAGACGCCACGGCCAACGCTTCACGGTTTTCAATGATCTGTTTTACTTGTTGCTGAAAGTCGTTCGAGGCGGCTTTAGCTGCATGGTGATAAGTACCGCGATAAATAATCGCTCCTTTTGCATCAAGTAACTGATATTCAATAGCATAGTTGACGGGCTGATCATCCAGTGGTTGCGATTCGAATATCCCATTGGACAACACCCGAACAGACATGGTCCGAGACGGAGAAAAGGAAAACTTCAGTGCACTGTCGGTTTTTAGCCAATGAACATTGGAGCGAATATTAAACAAGGTCGAGGTATTTGAAGGCTCCGCCGATTTTACCCACACAAATAAAGTGACGGCGAACCAAACAAAAAGTAGCAGCAAAGCCGTAAAAATAGCAAATCGTAATACCTGCTTAATCCAGTACATAACGCCCCTCATGAACCGCTTTTGCATAAGTGGCTAAATCAATAATGCGATTTCTTCTTGGTAAGTATAGCGCGAGCAGTGCGTTGTCACGGGTAAACATTAATCCCAGCTCACCATTTCTATGCGTGCTAAAGGCGCTTATTTTACATTGGCTTTCAAATTGACAAAGTGCTTGGAGCACCGGTAAATGTTGGGTGGTGGCATAACGCCCAGTGGCCACATTAAGTGCGTCAATAAATTGTGCACTGGCCTCATGCCAATCATTTGGAGAGAGGGCAAGCAAATCGATTATTTTGAGTTTAGGTGTGTGTGCAACGGCTAAAAGGCGTTGCAATAAAGCATCGTTGGTAATGGCAAAGTGCGATTTAAAATCTGATGCCAACCACAGTGCTGCTAACTCACTTTTTGGCGCGAACAGCTGATACCCCGACTGCGGTGTGGTACCGAGTTCTAATCCTCTGGTTGCTTGTTGTCCCAATACGGTTTGAGTATTAACACCAAGATCAGCTAGCACCCTTTGTAGTGTAGCAATAGTGTCATTATGAATAGGGTTAGGCGTTGTGAATTGGTATGCAAGCGCTGAAGGTCTGATGCTTGCTGGCGCGCTATGACTGCGGATCTGTAAATTAAGTAAGGGGTTGTCGTAAAAGTAGCGCTGTGCACTTTGATACACCACATTAAATAATGACCGCACGTTGTCGGCTGCCATTACATTTGCATCTATGCTGGTATACGGATGAGCACCAGCGATTGCCAGTAACTTTGCATGGGTGGCCGTAAACAACTGCCCAGAGAACTCCAAGGTGTTACTTTCAAAGAGTGGTCTAGGCACCGCAATGGTGAGGGATGGTTTAGCCAGCAAGGCAATAAAGTACACCCCTTGACCCAAATTATAGGCAGATTTGGTATCTAAAGGAGAAATTGCAACGAATTGCCCTTGGTTATTTTCAACTAAAGTTAATTGATACTGTAATAGGTTTGCTACGCGATTTATCTGGCTCAACCTTACCTCAAGCGTTTCCGGCGTTGTTACTATCTCGAGGTTTTGGGTGATGGCAAATAGCGGCCTTAACACTTCATATTCCCACAGTGCAGCACTGGTATCGCTCAGTGCGCTAAATGCACCGCTACCCTTGGCGCTAATGTGACTAGAAAATGCTTCAATAAGTGCCTGTATGCTCTCATCACTTGTGCTTATTCTATCTATGTCTTTGTCGATACGTTGCAGGCCATATGCGCTTAGCAACGACGAATAGCTATCCGAGTTTAAATACGCCTCAATCATCTGGCCATGGAACTGGTTGTAAGGTAAAGGTGCATTTGCCGCGAGACCAAAGTGTGCATCGTTGATGTTAAACAAGGTAGCAAGTTCAGATTGTTGTACTGAGCTTGGCACACTGTTAAATATCCACATCTGTGCGTCTTCTTTTAAACTGTGTTGGTGCATCAACTGGCTTACTTGCCGATTAATTTCTCTGAGTTGGACGACCTCTGGAATATCCATCGCCATAAAAAAGTCACTATAGAACTCGCTTTGTTTACCGTTCTTATCGCCACTTTGGTTAGGTCGCGCATTGCCAAACGCCATTGCCTGGCTTTGCCAATAGGAAAACAATATCCCACCCGCCTCACTGGCAAGCCGCTCTGCAGTGGGGTAGGGGACGCTGATGATATGGGCTTTTTGAGCAGTTAAATTAATGATAAACAGACCGCGCTTGTGATCTTGTTGATTGTCTTTTATTACTAAAAATTGTGTTGTACGTTGCAAAGAAAAGTCGGCTTGACGCAGTAAGGTGGCGGCCTCGACATAGTGTGACTCACTATCCTGCTTAAGCAACCTAATTGCTTGTTTAAAGTGGCTACGTTGCTGCTCGGTCACATATTGACTGACATTAACGTTAGCCGCATTTTGAGTATACAGCTGGCTCTTGTAATTACTGATCACTTGGCCGAGCGTTAAATCGCTGGCTGTTTCATTTATCGCTAATGTATTACTTTGTACGAATAGGCTTGGAATAACCATAATTGCAAAACCGATACAGATGGCGATAAAGCCACCAACAATTGAAGTTTGAAAAGTTGCACGGATCACAAGGCCTAGCGCATTTTTTTGGTAAATTTTAAGGGCGAGTAAGGTCGATAGCATGTAGCCAAAAGCAAAGGTATCGGTCACTTTTAAGGTTGGGAAGTAACCGACGACGACGTAGTTTAAAATCAGTTTGTAGACAAAGCCGATATTAAAAAACAGCAGCATGAGTCGCGCGCCTTCGATATTGGCGTGTTTTAAACGGGTAAAGTTTAAGACTACATATCCAAAGACCAAAATAATCGCTGTTTCTACGAATGATGTGAGCAGCTTAGTGGGTTGCATCAGTTGTAGTGCTAGCAGCGCTGGCAGCATAATGCCATTGAATTCCCAGCCGTACTTTAAATTAGCCCTTGATGCGATAAAAGCGGTGATCACCAAGATAATATAAGCTTTAGGGGCTGCAATAATTGAGGCTGCAACAGCTTCGTACATGACGGCAAGATTGGCAATGCTAAAGTTGGTAAACGCCATCAATCCAAAACGAATGATGATATAGGTAACAACCAACTGAATAGCGGTGACTTTTATGCCATATTTAAAGCCGCCATTCCACATTACATTGGCGGTCAATGCGATGATAATCAGCCCGAGGCTATAAAGTTGTGCGGCGTAATCAAAAGTGATGTCCCATTGTGTTAAGTACGCGGCGACCAGCGGCCAAAATAGCACATCCATGGTAACTCGAACCATAATGCTTAACAAAACGATGGCAAAAAATCGGTCACGGCCAAACATTTCTGCATAGCCTAGTCGCTCAACAAGTGTTTTGGCAAAAAACCGCATTAAGCCATAAACAACAATGGCCTCAACAATGATCACCCAAGCCGATGTTGGGCTCACGATAAATAAAGGGACTAGGTAACCTGGAACCACTAAACCAGTTAACGGGAAGCCAAACCTAAGATTGAAAAATGCGACAACCGCGATGCCTATCCAAACACACGTGATAACGGATTGCCCAAGTCCGCCCGCACTTGGGAATAGCATTAGCGTCCAGTCCATTTATTCGTCATCCCACTTTTCAGGCAAAAGTTGCTCGTTAACCGCAAGCTGCTCTGACAAGTGTGTTAAAAAAGCTTCTTTATCATCTAGTTGAGATAATTGCTCGCCAAGGTCGATAAATTCAAACAACACCCCGCTGGTTTCAAATGGGGTACTGGTGTTAAGGCTGGTTGATTGTTTGAGTAAGGCTCGAATGCTTAGTAAATAAGTTCGATTGTCTAAATACACAGGTAATACGATTTTGCCACGTTTTAGGGTTAAATAGCGCAACTTTCCTTTAGCTTGTTCACTATCCATCTCGGTACAGCGGCAAAGTAAGTCTAAGGCGGACATGTCGAAAATAGACAGCTTATGTTCTCTAGCAAAGCGTTCAAGAGATTCATTTACCTGCACAATTTGGCCAAATAAGTTATATAAAATACTGGCACTGTGAAGCTGGTTGAAGACATGCTCCAGTGAGGTGAGTTTTTGATCCATCTCACTAATTGCATTTTTGATTTTATGACTTAGTGGCTCCTTTAGAGAAAAAGTCAGCGCCCGAATCAGTGTGCTTTTGAGGTTTTTTTGCTCAGCAGCAAACACCTTATAGTGGAATAATAATTCACCAATTTGATGCGCAAAGAGATTTACATTTTTAATAAATGCTTGCTCATCAAAGTTGTCTTGAGGAGTGACGGTTAGCGCCCAAAAACCCCGAACATCTCCTGCGTACATTAAGGGGGCGATGTACTGCTGCTCATCTTCAGCTAGATGTTGGAAGAAAGGGCGGGTAATTTTGATGGCACCAAACGCTTTGATTGCATCTGAATAGGGTACTCGCTCGTAGTCTCTCCGCATCTCTAAGATATCGCTGAGCTGACAGTGTATTGCACGTATTTCAGTTACTCTGTGGTCCCCCTCTAAGCGGGTGAGAAAGATACTTCTTTTCAGGTTGAGCTGTTGATTTACAAGTTGGATGATTGCATCCCAAGGTTCATTATGCTCAAGAAAATGTCGTGGTAAGTATCGACCCATCATACGTTGCTGGATTAGGGCTATCAGTGATTTTAAGTTTTCCTCTTCTGACCACTTCAGTGAAATAAACACCCAAATTAGCGATAGCCATATCAAGGAAAACAACTCACCAAGCGGCAATAACACGGAATACCAATGATGCGCAGCAATGCCACACATAATAAGTAACATGCTGGTGAATACTGCAATGACTACATTGGTTTTTGTCGCACTTCTTTGGTAGCCCACTAAGAAAAATATTGATGCCAGTACCATCACTGCGATTATTGTCACTTTATTTAAAGGTTGGATAAAACTGTCGGATGCAAAGCTATTGGCAATAAATGCTTGTAGGTAAACAGGCGGAAGTTCTTGCGCCCCAAAATAAGCATTACTATTCAAGCGTGAAAATTTTGAGTGCTGAGCAACTAAGATGACCTTTTCGCTAAGTTGTGCGGTGAATAAGTCACCATCAAGCACTCTCTGCGCACTAAATTTTGGTAGTGAATAATAAGGCAGCGAGTAGTCTATGATTTTGTTGAGGTATTCACCATGCTGCGGAAATATTTTATCCCACAATATGTCACACGCGCCTGCTGGTGGTGCGAGACTAATTGCGCTGCCGTACCAATTTTCTGTCTCCAATAAACAAACCGATTGCGTATTGAATGGATAGTAAATTGAGTCATTGTTTTGTTGTGGCGAAAGTTCGGTATTTGCAAAGAACACAACGGCTTTTGGTTGATAGCCAGAGAGTATTTTTGCTAACTGCTGATGTTGTTGCTGTAAGTTTTCCGCTTCAATCACGACTACTTGCGTTGCTTGCGTGGTGTTGAGCTTGGAAAACCATTGTAACCCAATTAGGTTTACCTGTTTATATAAGCCTGATGCTGACGCGATCAACAAAATAGCGAATAAACTCATAAATAGCCAAAACTCACGTTGGCGTTTTATAAAGTTTAATTGACTAAAAATCGACATGCTTTTTCACTCTCTTATTGCTGGCTGAAAGTGAGAGTCAGCTCAGTCGTCTTCGTTGTTTTTACTTTAATAAATTCTAAGCCATGAATTTGCTCGCTTTGCCACTGAGCGCTCTGAAGTTGCACTGGACGCTGCCACGAAATCATCGCAATATCATCTAAAAATAAGGCACTTTCACCGCTACTTGGTGGCGCCATGGAGAGGCCAAACTGGACGCCACGAGCGGGCAATCCTTCTTCGCCAAGCACAACGGAATCGTCAGGTAAGGTAATATCTTGTCTAAATGTTTGCCACTCATAACTACCTGCAGGTTTTAATTGGGGCGTTGACTCAGAAAAGATAAGGCTATCTTCTGATGTTAAGATACGAATATCAGCCTTAAACTCACCAGCGTTCTCTCCTTTGGCATAACCAAAGAGCGAGAGCTCATGGTAAGCCTGTGCCGTGCTCGGCGCTGGCGTAATCGGCATGGTACGAATTGTATGTTTGAACGGCACACGTGTTGGCGTTTCGTTAAATTGTGTTCGTTGTAGACAAAGCCCTTGTACGCCACGATATTTGCCGACTAAGCAGGGCGCGATATCGTCGGCCTCAATTAACCAACGAGAGACTTCCCCCTGTTCGTTATCGCTGTCCCAGTCTTCAAAATCCCCAAAGAACAATAAGTCCCGTCCAAGCACAATCTCTGCTTGAGGATCACTAGCCGTGAGTTTGCTAAGGAACTCAGCACTGCTTGAATATTGGCGTAAATCGACAATATGCTCACCAGCTTCCAAGGTAATGACTTTTTGCTCGGTTGCTTTTGCTTGAACCGGTTTATCAAAGGTGACTTCTGCAAATCCCGAGCGCAATGAGATACCAACTTCGGGTGAAGAAAATTCAGCGATGCGTTTTAGTAGGGCATTGGCAAGATCGCCACTTACAAACTTAGGAACATAGTCTTCTAGATAAACAGGATAGGCTTTTAATGCACTGATTTTAGGTGTGCCTGCGGTTTCTAACTCTACCACAGCTATCAGTCCTAAAAAGGTTTCAAGACGATTTTGTTCAAACACAAAATTGCCTAGCCCAAGTATGCTTGGTACGCCATTGTATAAGCCAAACCCTTGTGCAACGTGAGGATGATGCGCAATCATCAAGTTAGCACCATTTTTGGAAAGTAAATCAAAGCGATTTGAAATATACGCCGTTGGTGCGTATGAATACTCATCGCCACCGTGGAGCTGAGCCACAACAAAGCGGCCGTTGGTACTGGCTTGCATCACCGTTTCTTTCATGCCATTGGTATCTGTTAGATCGGCAGCTCCCCCTTTAGCGTCTGATGCCACATAAGTGACGGTATGTTGATCGCCTGTAATAGAAGTCGCAGACACAAAGTCTATCGTTGTTTCACCAAGGCTTAGGCTGTAGGGCTTAAATGCCTCTGCCGCACTTGTGCCTGCGCCACTGTGTTTAAACCCTGCCTGCTCGACATACTTCAAGGTATCGTTCAGTCCAGGTGCTCGATAGTCATAGACGTGGTTATTGCCAAGTGCTACATAGTCAATACCCAAATCATTGAGGGCAATTAATGACTCCGGCAGACTAAAAAATGCGAACTCTTTGCTTGGGTGGACCGTGCTTGGGTTTTTTAGGATTGGAGATTCCAAGTTAACCGAAGCGAAATCGACATGTTTAAATAAAGGATGCATAAACTGCACTAGGGCTTGGGCATCAGGTCCTGCGCTTTGGGGCTGGATAAGTCCGTCAGGGGTGCTGGGCAATGAATTCCCCATAGTAATGAGAGCAGGGTTGAAATAACGACGCCCAAACATGGTATCACCGGCAAAAAGTAAGGTTTTTAGCGTGCTCGACTTAGCTTTTAGTTCAAGCGTGAGCTGCTGCTCATTGTTATTTTGATTCGCTAAGGTAAAAACCAAGGGCAAATAATCTGGGTGGGATATTTCTGCGACATAAGCGCCGTATGCTAAGGCCGACAGGTCAAAGATACCATTGTTATTTGAGGTAAATAACTGATCATTTATCGTGAGGCTAGCATTGGCAATGGGGGTTGCATTTGCGTCGTGCAAAAGTATGCTTAAATTGGGCGTCTCGCTATCCCTATCTTGTTGGCTTTTATCTTCATCCTTATCTATTTGTGAAGGACCTGTTTCATTTGGGTCCTCGACTGAGCAGGCTGTGAGTGCAAATAGCAATACTACATTTAAGATTTTTTTCATTGTGGCCAGCCTGCTTTCAAAAAAGATACATTATTTAATTCTTTAGTATTATATCTGTAACTCTTTATGTGTTGCAATCCTTTGAAATGGAATGTAAGTTTCCAAATCAAAAACTTAACAAGCGCTGAAAAATGCCTTAAAAAACAACTTTTTTCAGTTCTTCATTAGTATAGGACAAGAATTTACGAAGATAGCTAAAATTCTGTTCAATATTCTTTACGTTTTTCTAGTCGGACAGCTATTCTTAGAGTATGATCTCGTCAATTGTGAAAACCCGCTTTGAGGAACAAATGCGTCTAGAGATACATTGCGCTGACCGTATTGGTATTGCCCAAGAAATTCTCAATATCTTGGTGAGTTACCGTGTCGACTTGAAAGGTATAGAAGTCGATTCAGTAAATTGTCGAATGTACGTGAGCTTTCCACCCATCGAATTTGAACAGTTTCAGAAGATTATGCCTGAGATCCGCCTAATCGATGGCGTTGAAGATGTTCGTACTACAGCGTTTTTACCGTCAGAACGTGAACATAATGAGCTGAATACTTTGCTCAGTGCGTTGCCTGATGGTGTAATTTCTATCGACGCTAAAGGCTGGGTACGTCACTGCAATGACGCAGCTTGTCGCGACCTTAACATGGTTGAAAAGGAAGTGATCGGTGCCAACATTAACAACCTTTTGAAAGGGTTTAACTTTACCCGTTGGTTAGAAGGTAAAGAGGTGTTAGGCCAGACAACCCGTGTAGAAGTGGGCGGGGAAGATTTTATTGCTGATATTTTGCCAATTTCGGTGCCCCAAGGGATCGAAGGCGATGTATTAGCCGGTGCGGTGATTAACATTAAATCGCAGTCGCGATTAGGGCAGCAAGTCAGTGCGTTTCGTCGTTATGGTCAAGAAAGTTTTGCGACGATTCATAACCACAGCACAGCCATGCGTAGAGTCGTGCGTGAAGCCAGAAAAATGGCACAGCTAGAAGCGCCAATTCTGATCACAGGTGAAACAGGTACTGGTAAGGAACTGCTTGCCAGAGCATGTCATTATGCTTCCAACCGGTCATTAAAGCCTTTTATCGCACTTTCTTGTGCTTCGCTGCCTGATGACGTTGCTGAGTCCGAGTTGTTTGGGTATGCAGGATATGAAGAAAATGCAGCGCCAAAACGCGGTGTATTAGAGCAAGCGGATGGCGGCACGGTATTCCTCGACGAAGTGGGTGAAATGTCAACCCAGTTACAGACTAAGTTACTGCGTTTCTTACAAGACGGTACTTTCCGAAAAGTCGGTGATGAGAATGAAGTTAAGGTCAATGTTCGCATCATAGCTGCAACGCAAAAAGACTTGCCAGCAATGGTTCAAGAAGGTGTATTTAGAGAAGATCTCTACTATCGTATTAACGTGCTAACGCTCGAAATTTCACCGCTGAGAGATAGAAAAGCGGATATCGGTCCTTTGGCTGAACACTTTGTGCAAAAATATGCCCAGCAAAATGGTCATCCAGCGCCAACATTTGCCAGAGAATGCATTGAATTTTTAGAGAATTACCCGTGGCCTGGTAATGTGAGGCAGTTAGAAAACGCTATTTATCGTGCGGTTTCGTTGCTTGATGATAAAGAGCTTCGTACTGAGCATCTAAACCTACCGACCTTTACCCATGACTTAGGTTATTTGGAGTCTGATTTTGAAGGGACGTTAGATCAAGCCGTGAAGAGATTTGAAGCAACCTTGTTGCGCAAGCTTTACCCCGCTTATCCGAGCTCAAGGCAACTGGCTAAACGTTTGGGATTAAGCCACACAGCCGTTGCCAACAAGCTGCGTGAGTATGGGATAAATAGAAAAACAGTCAAAGTATGATATATAAGGCTACGCAATGAGTGTGGCCTTTATGATTTAGTTCCCATGTCTTTTGTCACGCCATCTACCTTAATATTCTTAACGCCATCTTCTTCAAAAGAGAGTGTGATACTCACGTTATCTCGCGCAAAGAAGTAATCTATCCCATTTACCGTCAAGACGTAATTACCCTTTACAGAGTCGCTAAATTCTTTTTTCACAAGAGAGATTTGATGATCTGCAATTTGCCACTTAAATTCAGAAATAAAACCTTGATTGAATTCTTGGATCCACACGCGGGTATCGTCTTTACTCAGTGTAATGGCAACTGAGTAAGACTCTGGTAGTTCAGACATGTCATAATGATTTGCACCGATGCGAAACTGTTCAGTCTGTTTGTTCCAAGCAAAACCAAACTCAAACGCTTTCTCTACACCGGTTGGGTAGGTTAGCGTGCCTTCTCCTTTAAAGTCGAAGTCTGCGTAGCACATACTGGAAAAGACAAATAAGGTGGAACAGGTAACAAGGGATAATTTTTTCATTGACTTCACTTCAGCTATTTTACTTAATTTGAGGTTCGCGTATGTAGTAACCGAACTCATTGTTTTTAAGCTCATTTTATGGTCTTTTCTTGTCATGCTAGAAAGGCGTTCATTTTTTGAAGCTCAGGTTATTAATCTAGTTTACTGACAGCATTACCGCAACTAAGGGCAAAGTAATGTATCAGTTATAGACGTAAGCGTAGCAAAATAATCACTTTAGAATATGAATTGCTATGCTAGAATCGAAAAATTATAAACTGGTAAGACCATTGTTATGAATTTATATTTTCGTTTACTGCTGCTGTTTTGGAGAATAAGACAAAATAAACAAATCGCAGATTCCATTTTGTCTCCGATAGATATCGAGTACCGCGCCCTGCCAAGTGATTGCGATATCAATATGCACTTGACCAATTCACGATACTTAGCATTTATGGATTTGGCGCGCACTTGGATGACACAGCGAGTTGGGTTATTTGCAGCTGTGATGAAACGCCGCTGGTTTCCAATTGTTAACGCGACGGCAATTACTTATATTCGCGATATCAAACCACTGCAAAAATTTACTATTACCACTAAAGTTGTTGGGTGGGATCACAAATATTTTTACATTGAACAGCGCTTTCATTCTAAGCGTGGGCTGCATGCAATTGCCTATGTTCGTGGGGTATTCAAGCGTAAGGGTGGTGTAGTTTCTGTTGAGGAAATGCTAGAAGTGGCTGGGTTTAACGGTGAAGCACCTATTTTATCTCCTGAGATTATGCATTGGAAAGCTATGTTAGAAGCAAAGAAAAACAGTAATCTATAAACTATAAAGGCCACATCAGTGGCCTTGGGGATTGAGAAAGTAACAGTAAATCTGTGATTTAAACCATTTAGGTGTTAGAACTTATATTTCACACCGAACATGGCCACAATTGGGTCAAGCTCTACGTCTGAAGTTAATGCTTTTACGCCATTTGCGTATACAGTTGCATCGGTATTGATATCCATTTTAGAGATCATACCGTGTAGACCCCATTTTTCATTTAAGTCGTAGTTAAAGCCGACTTGTAGTGCGATACCAAAAGAACTATCCAAATCAACTTCGACATCGTTAGTCTTTAGTGTTGCTTTTAGTGCTGCACTTGGCTCTTCATCGAAGAATACTGTGTAGTTTAGACCAGCACCGATAAATGGGCGGAACTTAGCACTCGCATCAAAGAAGTGATACTGCGCAAGTAGCGTTGGTGGCAAGTGTTTGATGTCAGCGATTTCCGCCCCTGCTAAGCCACCAGCACCGTCTACGGTGTGAGAAAATGGTGTTGCCGCAACTAGCTCAAATACGATGTTATCGCTGTAGTGGTAATCAAGAGTGATACCAAGCTGGGTGTTTGAATCAGCGACTAAGCCTAGCGAGTTATCTTGATCAATGGCAGAAGCCGTGTTGTCAGGGTTTACATTAATAGCACCAACATTAACACTGAAATTTGCGTGTGCGAAGGGAGCAGCAACTAGCAGAGTAGATAAAAGTGCAGCGCTTAAAGTTTTCATTTTCTTCTCCTAACCCTATGTGAGGACATTTTTAAACTGTGAAACAGTGTGTGTTTTCAATGAAGCCATCTTAAAAGGGTTCAAAAAATGAAAAACTGTTCTAGATCAATTTTTAAATTGTAAGATTTCAGAAATTTTTGAAAGTTTGATTTAGATTAAGTTTTCTCGATGTCATTAATTTGCATTAAAACTGCAATGCTGTGGTCAAAGTTTCATCTTTAAATAATTGCTAGATTTCACTTACAAGTCATTCTCAGTTATGTCATTAGCAACACAGAATCAAAATCTTAGCGCGTCTCACGCAACCGAGATATTAACGCATTTGATCCAAGCGCCTTCGGTTACACCGTGTGATGCAGGCACTATCGCTTTTATGTCAGAGCAACTCGCCGCGCTGGGTTTTACTATTGAGCAGTTTGAGGTGCAGGGAGTAAAAAACTTGATTGCAAGTTATCGTTTCTCTTTGGGACCAACTTTTGCTTTTTCTGGTCATGTGGATGTCGTGCCTGCAAATAATAAAGGCTGGATTGTGCCGCCATTTAGTGCGCAGATTATTGATGGCGTGATGTATGGACGTGGTGCTGCTGATATGAAAGGTGGCGTTGCGGCAATGCTTGCTGCAACCAAAACATTACTACAGCATCGTGAAAAATTACGAGGAAGCCTTTACTGGTTACTCACTTCTGACGAGGAAGGTGAAGCGGAGTTTGGTTCCAAATTGATTGCAGAGCGATTAGCTGAAAATGGCATCGAGCTAGATGCTTGTTTGGTAGGTGAACCGACTTCACATCAAGTAGTGGGAGATACGGTTAAAAATGGTCGTCGCGGTGCGATTTCTGGGCGTATTCAGGTTAAAGGAAGAACGGGGCATGTGGCTTATCCAGAACAAACGGTTAATGCAGCTCACATCGCAGGCCAGTTGGTTAGTCAACTCGCGCTTTTACCTTGGTGGAAAGATGAAGCGGGATCGCAAACCACGCTGCAAGTTACTGGGATCACTGTTCCAAATATCGTGGATAATTTAGTACCAGCAGAGTGTGAAATCACCTTTAATATTCGTTACAGCCATGCCTATAAGAGCCAAGAAGTTGTGCACTATATTCAAGAGTCGCTGGCTAAATCCGGTGCTATGTTAGCGATCAGTTGGGAGCGGCCTTGTGAGTCGTTTTATACCGGCGCGAGGCAAGAAAACTGTTTCTTAACGCTGGTAGAGCAAGCAATCCAGGAAACAACGGGGCAGTATCCGAGTTTAAGTACTGCAGGCGGCACCTCCGATGGTCGCTTCTTTGCGACCGGAAAAACGCAAGTGATCGAATGTGGGGTAAAGAATGATTCAATTCATCAAGTGAATGAACATCTATCCCTCAGCGATCTACATGCGATAGAAAAAATATACTTATCTGTTTTAAATAGGTTTTTTAAAAAAGTTGAAAATTTTTAAAAGAATTTTCTTGAAAATAAATTTGCTGACCATAAATAGCTTTATGAGGACGCCGACAGGGCCTCATGAATTAAATAACTATTTGTTTTAAAAGTGCTTATTGGTTCTTTTTTGAAGAGTGAGCACCTATGTATAGCTTTAAGAGGATACAAAATTATGCGTACAGTAGATTTATCACCATTATATCGTTCATTTATCGGTTTTGATCATTTAGCTTCTATGATGGATGCTGCTGCAAGAACAGATAAACAACCTAGCTATCCACCATACAACATCGAAGCGCTAGGTAAAGACAAGTACCAAATTACCATGGCTGTTGCAGGGTTTACCGAGCAAGAGCTAACGCTGGAATCAGAAAACAATACGTTGACCGTAAAGGGACAAAAGCAAGCAACTGAAGAAGCCAACGAGCGTAAATTTATTCATCAAGGGATCGCCGAGCGCGGGTTCGAGCGCAAATTCCAACTTGGCGATCACGTCAAAGTATTAGGTGCAGACTTAGCGCACGGCTTACTGGTTATTGACCTTGAACGCGAGATCCCAGAAGCACTGAAGCCAAGAAAAATAGAAATTGGCTCGGGCAACTTGCTTGAAAGCAAGTAATATCAATCTAATTTATTGATTTCCAACCCGCCGCCGTCAGGCGGCTTTTTTTTGCCTAAATACAAAGCATTTGTTATTAGTAAAGTTATGCTTCAGTCGTTATCCCCCAGAAAATGAAACTTGGACTAAGACAATACGTAAAAAGACGAAATGGTGTACCACTGGGTCATAGTCAGTCACTAGGAAACATGTTTCGGCGGGCTTTCGGCGCTCGGTCTTTCGATGGTTTCTGGGTGTATTGGAATCCTATCTGGAGTTATTACTTGGCGCGCTTCGTATTTCGTCCATGCGCAGCGAAAGTGGGGGAAAAACTTGGCTATTGGTTTACTTTCATAGTGAGTGGCGCATTGCATGACGTCATTGTTGGATTAGTGGTGGGAGAAGCGATTTTTACATTTACCCCATTCTTTGCTGTACTTGGGGCTACTGCGCTTGGATTCAAAGTGACGGGCTATCGTTATTCGAGTCAGCACTTTCTCATTGCACCTTTGTTTAACGGTTCGATCATTGTGTTTAGTTTTTATCTAAGTAGTGTTTTTAGCGAGTTACTTGTATGGTAGAAGAAAAATATTGCGTTGAGATGAAGAATGGAATTAAAAGATAAGCTGATATTGTTGTTGAAATCAGGTGGGTTATCGTTACTCATCGCGGGTGGATTTTATACTTTGTTGTTTTACATGTCTGCACAATTTCATCACCAAGTGCAATTTTCGCCCTTCTCGCAGGATATTGGCGTAAACGCGATGCTAATTTATAGCTTCTTGGTTTTTCTATTTAGTGCCATTTTTAGCTATTTCTTTTTGAAAATGCATGCTGCCCGTCATGATATGCATGTCGATGGCTTAGTTCTGAGCATAAAATATACACACTTAGTACTTTGGGGAGGTGTTGTCAGCATTGCGATTTATATCTTATTACACATGAATCAACATGTTTTGGTGTTAAAACAAGCCAAAGACAGCCACACTTCAGCTCAGCAACTTGAAGCGTTGGTTTCTTATCTGCCTGAAAGTGGTGATGTGATAGATCTTGCTGTTGCACAAAATCCCGCGACGGCACCAAACACGCTAACTTACTTGAGTCTAAAACGAGACTTTGCTACGCACTTAGCACTTGCCATGAATCCAAGTACTCCCAAAAAAGTGCTAGAAGAAATTATTAGCTATTATCACGGAGGACAACAAGATGTAGTCCTCAATGCGGTGATGAAAAACCCTAATGTGGCTAGCGGCAAGGTTCAGCTGCAGGTACGTTAATCGTTTTGTTCTATGACTGAGCGTATGGGAGACGCGAGAGGAGCCACTGCCTAACTTTATTTGTTATCACGTTCGCTCAATTCAGTACGTAGTTTACTTTGCATGTCTTTAAGTGCTGTGATTTTATCTCTTGCTTCTTGTAACTGTTGCTGTGGTAATCCCTCTTTAATCCCACGTGCTAGCAGCGTTTCTATTTGTTCTACTTTGCCATCAACAGCCGCAATATACTGTTGTTTTAGCTTGGTGTCTTTTTGATCCAAATATGCTTGGTAAGCTTCGGTATCCGACAAATCGCCCTGAAAATCATCTATTTGTTTTTCGGCTTGGCTTATTGGCGGCAGATATTCAGGTTTCGTGATTGGCTTAACGGCTTTGCGTGAGGTCTCGGCATTTGGTTTGATAGCAGTATAAGTATTGATAGGGGGACTTAATGCTACAACTTTTTCCTCTTGCTCAAGCTCAGCCTGCGAGGGGGCGTTATATGTGGGGTTTTGCCAACCTATGTTGGCAAAACGCAGTGTGAATACAGCGATCACTGCTCCAAGGAGTATGACAATCAATGCTTGCCAGTACTTCATATCACCGCTCCGTTGTTTGCCGCTTTCCAAGCCATATAATCTCGCTCGAATTTGTGCTGAGCAAACTCTCGGGTCAGTGCTCGCAGCGCTTGGTAGCGTACTGTCTCACTTTTCACATCGTAGTAATCATATACCGGTGACTGGCTATACAATACTAGCCACTCGCCATTTGGCGTGCGAATACTAGGCGTGATCTTGCCCTGTTTACTACTAAATGCCAGTTGTGTTTCCCATTTTGGCGTGCTTTGGCGCGTCAGCGGAATGAGTTTGGCTTGCCATATTAAATTGGGAGTATATTTAGCGACGGCTTGTTGCCATGAGTGTGCATTTGCATATTCGTTAAATTGCTGTGCGGCTTTTTGTTCGGGGAACTTTGCTGCGCTTGCACTGACTTGTTTGATGTATTTAAACCTCTTCTTATGACGCTCATAATACTTCGCGATAGCGCTTTCTGGAATTTCACTTCTTAGGGTATCAACATACTGGCTCGTTGCACCGTGCATCTCTTCCTTAACACCAAGAAATGCCAGCATGCTCGGCCTCAATAGTTCTGCGGTTACCACTTGTCGTAACTGTTCTATTGTCAGACCTTGCTTTGCCACATAAGGTTTTGCGGCAATAAATAGCGCCTGTTGATTGAGATGTTGATTGACAATAGCTTGCAATAACGAGAGTTCTCCTTGGTGAAGTTTAAAGCGGTTTTGCATTGATTGGCTATGTAATACTTGAGCAAGTGTCAGTGGCGCTGATTTTGTTAGTTGCAGCTGTTGCCATTTGAGTAATTGCTCAGCAGTGTATTGCCCGTCAGCGGGGTACTGTCCTAGTAAAGACAGCATCTGCTCCTTATCAAATACCAAAGGGTAGTGCTTCTTTTCAAGCTGAGTAAGTGCAGGAAACCAGTGAAGGAGTGAACTGGCGAGAAACTTATCGACATGATATTGGGTGCTGAAACCGACTCTGGATTGGCGCTCTAAAATACTTGGATTAAGTTGCTTTGCTTGGAATAGCAAGAATTGATTTTCAAGCAATTGCGCAGTAGTTTGCTTTTTTGATAACTCTCGGCCTTGCTCAAGATAGAGTTGATGAACTAAATGCGTCAGAGATTTAGGTATGCTCGGTGAGGCAAAACTTGGTAAGCAAAAGCTACTTACCAAGAAAAATAGAACTAGACGCATTACCTAACGTCCATCGCATGATTTATCAAATGAACGACCATGGCTATTGCGTGAGGGATCACTTGCTTACCTGTATTTACACGATCGTAATGATCCTCTGAATTTAACACGATACCACCTTGTGAATAAGAGAAAGAACCGCCTTGTGTTAGTAATGGGCGAATATCTGTTGAGTTGCTATCAACAGCGCTGAAACTATTCATCGCTTGCTTTACTAAGGTAAAATCGTTCAATGATTCTTGGTCATAGTAGTCTTTCACCCAAGACTCCCAACCTGCATGATTCAAATCTGATGTTGTCCAAGTATGATGCGGTTGAAGTAAATCTGTAGTGTGAAAAACAAAGCCTAGTACCTGTGGGTTACCGCTCTGTACATAGCTTTGATACCAGTACTGGCCTAAGTTATCAATTGGCTGAAAAGGCATTTCTTCAAAATCATCGTACATGCTATACGTTGAGTGGCTATCGATACGATAGTGTTTTTCTGTGATCCCATAACTATCATATTCAGTATCATCAGCGCTAAACCAACCTGTTTCGCCGCCATGACCATCGTCTAAATAATCGCCTTTCAGCCAAGTGGCAGCCATTGAATCAACAGAGCCTGATACGGTAAGTTTCTGATAATTATAACCACCGAAGTCATTGCCGTGAGTATCAGCACCTTGAGTATGGTTTTGGAAGTGCCAGTAACTGGTGTATTTCACGATGCTTTCAGCTGCACCCCAAAGCGGTGCTTGTACACAGTCACCCGTAATGGCGCCACAGAAGAATGTATCCTCAAAATCATCAACATCATACGCAGCTTGGCCCAGCAAATTGGCTAGTTGAGAAACTGACATGCCGTTAGCTTGAGCATATGCTTGTAACTTTGCGTACTGTGTTGTAGTTGGATTCTGTGCCATGTAATTTACGGCGTCGATGACGATGCGCTTATGTGTCTCTTGACTAAACGCGTGGCTTTGCCCTGCTGCGACTAAAAGGGCTATAGGAAGTAAATAATTTTTCATGAGTTGCCTCTATAAATTTTAATTTGTGTGAACGCAATTTTTCTACTTAAAAAACGAAGTGCGCTATTTAAAATAATTTATGTGAATTTTTAATTAAAATAAAGTTAAATTTTGATTGTGTTAAAATTCAAAGAAGATGCTTGTTGGTCACAAATGGGTCAGGTATGATCTCGGGGAGAATTTAGGCACACCTGCGCTAAACGAATGGAACTATGAAAAAACTACTTATAATAATCAGTTTATTGTTACCGTTTTATGGAATTTGCGAAGAACAAAGTGACGAACTTGATGACGAGTTTGCTTGGCAGCTGAGTGTCGGTGCCTTTTACGTTGATATGACAATGCCTGCTTTAATTGGCACGGACTCGACATTCAAACATGGCACTTTTTTAGTCGATGCAAAGATAGAGTATAAAAGCTTTTACTTGAATACCCATTCTGGTGATTTTTTTGGTGGCTCGGATATAGGTTACCAAATTATCAATAATGGAGAATGGGGTATAGATGCTATCTATGGCAGTTATATGTTGCCTTTTTCTGAACGTGGTTACTATGACACTGATGATGTCGTGCCTGAACTGAGAGGAATACGCAAACGCGATCAAGATAATTCATTGGGCTTTTCCTATTACCGTCATGTTGGTGAATTTCTTGCTGTTGCTGAGATTGTTTACGATGTCTTTGGGGAAACAAACGGTTGGGTTTTTCACCTCGAAGCGACACGTAATTTTGAACTGAGAAACTGGGATTTATGGCTTAATTTTGGCGCTAACTATTATTCTAGTAATTTTCATAATTACTTTTATGGTGTTTTAGAATCCGAAGTCAATGATTATTTAACCCCCTATACACCTGGTGCTTCAGCTTCTGCGTTTATGCAAATGCAACTTAATTACCCAATTGCAGAGGATTGGGTGTTTAGCGCAGGTGCATCGTGGTTAGTTGGTTCTCAAGACACGTTAGATAGTCCTTTAGTTCGCTCTCGTCACGCCAGAGTATTCTTTACTGGGGTGAAATATGTTTTCTAAATTAATCACATGGACAGTGCTGTTTTGGAGTATTTCACTGAGCCAACAACTCCGTGCTGCTGAAACTAATCCAGTGGGAATACTTCATGCCGTGCCGAGCAAGTGTGTAGCCCTGAACCAAGGGCGAACTTGCTATGCGGATGTCAAAGTAACGGTGAATGCGCCTTCTGAAGGGGATTACTGCATTCGAGAAAGTTTATCGAAGAAGATCCTGCAATGTTGGGCCAAAGCGGATACCTTTAAATATGAGCTAGACTTTAGTTCGGATGAAAGTTTGAGCTATGAGCTTATCTCAAAACAGTCTCGAGATGTGCTAGCTGTGACCACTATTGAGGTGAATTGGGTTCACAAAGTAAAAACAAAAAAAAGGCGTTGGCGCCTCTTTTGATCCGAAGGCTGCGTGCGAGCGTAGCCTAAAGTTGCTCGATGTTATCTAAACACCACTGAGCCCTTGCGAGCACTTCCTGCCGTGTTTTCTCATCTTGTTTTTGCCAATTTCGATAGATCATGCCAATCCGGTGGTTATTGGCAAACTTATCCTCATGGCGGTGCATAAAATGCCAATAGAGGCTATTTAGTGGGCAGGCATCATCACTAGATTTTTGCTTGACGTCGTAGTGACAATGCTGACAATAATCACTCATTTTTTGCATGTAGTTACCGCTTGCAGCGTAGGGTTTGGTTGCTACTATGCCGTGGTCTGCAAATTGTGTCATGCCTCTGGTGTTTGGCATTTCTACCCATTCAATGGCGTCGATGTATATACCTAAATACCATTCATCCACTTGATCAGGGTGTATTCCGGTTAGCAGACAAAAGTTTCCCGTGACCATTAATCTTTGAATGTGGTGAGCGTAGGCATAATCAAGGCTTTGATTGATAGCTTCACTTAAACAGCGCATCTTCGTTTTTCCATGCCAAAAATAGCCCGGCAAATTGCGCTGAGCAAGCAAGTAATTTTTATGACGGTAGTCCGGCATATTAAGCCAATAGACGGCTCGGATATACTCTCGCCAGCCCAATATTTGCCTAACAAATCCCTCAATCTGTGCAATATCAATTTGTGAGTTGTCTTGGTAAGCCGCTATCGCGCTATCGATAACGTGTTTGGGGTGAAGCATTTTTGTATTCAACGCAAAAGAGAGTCGTGAGTGATACAGTGTCCATTTATCGACACTTTTACAGGTCATTGCATCTTGAAATTGACCGAATAAAGGCAATAGGTGTTCACAGAAAAAGGCCAAAAGATCGTGAGCTTGCGCACGGTTAGCCGGCCACAGCAATGATTCTTCGCTGTTACCAATGGTCTTCACTTTATGCCGTTTTATCCGCTTTAAAATGTCACTAACATCGTTGGCAAAACAAAGCGGCTGTGGGATAGCGTCTATGTCTTTTGACTTGAGCTTATTACGGTTTTTACTGTCGAAATTCCATTGCTTGCCAAGCGGTTCACCGTCATCCATTAATACATTAAAACGGCGCCTGAGCTTGCGATAAAAAAACTCCATTGTGGTGTGTTTTCCTGGCGTTAAATAATCATCCAACTCTTCGTAAGGGACTAGAAAATGCTCAGTGTCATAGCAACGAACCTGTAACTGGTCGAGTGTTAATTCCATCATTTGCTTCAGTAAGCGATATTCATCAGGTCGTTGATAGTCAAAGCTCGACACTTGATATTTATCACATAAATGAGCAATTAAAGCGGGGAGATCAGAATAGTCCTGAGTCTCATCGAGGGTGAGATGTAGCACATGAAAGCCTACCTTATTCAGTGCGATGGCGAAATTTTCCATGGCTTTGAAGAATGCGCATACTTTTTGTATATGATGTTTGGTGTAGTCGGCCTCTTGTTTGAGTTCTGCAATCAGATAAAGGTACTCAGCTTTATCGTCAGCAAACCAACTATGCTTGGCGTTGAGTTGGTCGCCAAGAATTAATCTGAGGCCTTTATATTGAGGCTTTTGTTGTGTCATTAGTTATCCTCCAAAGGCCAACCAACATGATCTTGGCTGTCGAGTTGTAGAGTGGCTTCTCCTTACCATAATTTTATATATTCACCATCTGGGTCAAATAGTGCTTGTTGCTTTGTGATATTGAAACGGCGACCACCACGAGGATCAGCTCCAACACCAGCGATATACTGCCAATTACCCCAGTTCGCTGCGACGTCGTAATCGATAAGATGTTGCTCGAAAAAAGCGGCGCCGTAGCGCCAATCTAGCTGTAGCTCATTAACACAGTAGCTCGCAGCTATTTGTCTCGCTCTGTTGGAAATCCAGCCGGTTTTAGTCAATTCGTGCATAATGGCATTGACCAGTGCGCTGGGTGTTCGGCCTTGGCACCACTTTAAAAAGCGCTCTGGATAGAAACTGGTTTTTGGTGTTTTGGCTTTGACGCCTGAAAAGCAAAATAGCGTGTGTTGATGTTTGAGGGCATACCAATAAAAATACTCACGCCACAACAGTTCAAACCAAATCCAATAGGTTGATTCATTTGCGCCTCTTTGTAGCTCAAATTGCGTAAGTGCTTGCTTGATCTGTCTAGAGCTGATAGCGCCAGAGGCTAGTATTGGACTAAACCGAGTGGAAAAATGATCACCGAACAAGGCGTTTCGAGTTTCTTTGTATGTGAGAGCCGCATCCGTTTGGAAGTATTGTTGTAGCTGTTGCTGGGCTTGCGCTTCGCCTGCGGCTACTTTGATATTGTATGAAGAGTTTGCTTTAAATTCAGCTAAATCTAAAACCCGATTCGGTCTTGGTGGAAGCGTAGCGGTTGCAATAGGTGATTTAGGTTCAATTTCCTCTACAGCTTTGCGAAATGGCGTAAAGCTCGGTGGCAGCTCACCGATTTTGAGTGGTAGTGTATCTGGTTCAAACAGCGTACTAGAATAAGCGCTAACGTATTGAATGTAAGGAAAGTTATCTTGTAATTTTAACCAAAGCTTTTGTTCATCGAATCCTGGATGAGCTGCGCGGCCAATATGAGTTACCTGCTGTGTATGAATAATCTCAGTCAGTGCTTTGAGCTGAGCTGTGTTACGTAGCATATACAGCTTCTGTTGTTGTGACGTTAGTGACTGATGCAAGGCGTTGAGCGTCTGATTGCGATAACATTCGACAGCAAAAGAAGTTGAGCACTGCGCTTTGCGAGCCGTCCAAAGGTTTACAGTGGGTAGATAAATGCAGATAAGTGTATCAACTAGAGACGCCAGCTTTGTAAGTGCGGGGTTATCACTAAGGCGGCAGTCGTTTGCAAATAAATAGAGTCCTACTTTCACGTTTATTCTTAACAGTCATGAACGAATAAGACTCTATACGTAACGATCAACTAAATTGCTCAGTTAGTTTGGCAAGATTCTATAAGTGTACGCAAGTGAGCACCAACGTCTTGTGTTTTGGTTTGGCCTTGCTCAAGTAAGTGGCTCGCTTGCTGTTTTAGTTCCGCCAAATCATACTGCTCGAGCAAAGTTCTTAAATATCTAACTGTATCAGCACCTTGCTGAAGCAAATCAGGAAATTGTTCGATGGAAATTTCCTGTTGGCTTAGGCGAGAAATAGAGTTGAGTAGGTCGCTTAAATTTGCACTGTCTTGCAATGCGCCTTCAACCGCAATAAGCGCGCCCATCGGATCGGCATCTAGATTATTTGCAACGCAAGCTGCAACACTGCCAGCCTCTGCTGATGCTTGCACTGACTCAATTCCTTTATCACGGATCTGCTCAACCACTTGTTGTAGTTCTTGATGTTCAGATAAATATTGTGCCTCGATTTGGGCTTTAGAGTCTTCCAGCATATCGCATGCGGTAAGTGAAACGACCATAGTAGACGCAAAGGCAATCGCTCTTAGCATTTTATCACTTCCTATATAAAGATTTTGTGAAAGTCTAAAGAGCTGAGAGCCAGAAGTCACGCAGAGTTTGGTTTTGTAAGCTCTGCATGACTTTGATCTTAGAGTAATGTTTAGTGGCTACCGTTGTCTCTTCGTTTAGCAGCTCAAGTTAGTTTGCTTGTTGCTGCGCTCTTTTGAACTCTTGTAGACCAACAATATTGGTTTCTTTGAATAATTCAAAGCGCAGCATATTTTCGATGAGTAACAGTGCTTTGTTCCAAGCGTTTTTTGCTGCTGTGGTAAAATGCCTGCCAAGATGACTTTTCAGCGTTGCTGTAAAGGTAAACAACAAGACACTGATATCTTTTTCTGACGTTCCCATAAATAACAGCGTACAGCGTTGTTTTTGCAGATAATGTAATAAGTTTGACTGCTGTGGGATACGCATCACACAATTTTGAACAAAATCAAATATTTGATGCTCCCAGATTATGAGTTGTCCCACATTTGTTGGAATTTGCATGCGCAAATCGTAATGTTGAATTTGGTTGTACCAAGAAGTGCAAAAGCCATGGAAATTCGGACGAATACTCGCAAGCGTTTGAGTTAAAAGTTGATATTGATAGGGAGTAATGCTCATAGACGCCTCTTCAAACTGATGAAGAGCGGATCCTTTGCTCAAAAACAAATAGCCTAAGTCTGAGTATAGCTGTTTTTTTAAAATGCGAGACTTTTTAATATTTTTTTGTGGGCTTTTTCTTACGTTGCAATAATCAATTGAATTTCAATATGCTGGACCTAGCTATAGTAGGCCGAGATTGAGTAACGGCCCACATTGATTTAAAAATATTAGTGCTTAATTGGTGAAAGCAACTGTGGATCTGTCACGAGTTTACGAATGCCATGCGCATGGTCCTCTTCAAAAGCATTGTCTTTACACCAACGCGCGAGACTATTTATATCAACTTTGGCACAGCTTGGGCGTACACTCCAACTTACCTGTAAAGGTGAGCACTGTTGGTTGTTATAGCTAGGTCCAGTCGTCGAACCTAAAAACTCAACTGGTGTGCCTGTATCACTTGGTAAAACACCTGCTTGATGGTAACCGCCAACTTGGCCTTGATAATCAAGCTCAGTGAAGTCTTGCGCATTTTCATCATTAACCACTAAAAACACCTGAGTTTCGACGCGTAGATCGGGGTTGGCGCAGCTGTCATTTAAGCAAGCACCGAGGGTCGGGCCCGGTTTTACATCACAAGAGCTATGAACCCAGTGTACTTCAATCGTATCGCCGGGCTTTACGTTGTTACATACTTTATCTTCTACAGGAGCAAGCTCTGCTGGGGTGAGGCTTGCAGTTGCATTACATTGGAATCCGCCGTACTTTGGGTCATTGGAAACGACAGAGAAGTCTTTGGCTTTATGTTCTGCATTTTTATGAAAGTGGATGTTACATAGGTTGAGTTTTTCTTTTGGTGGAGCCATAGCAAAAACCCGTTTGTTGTGACCCTGCAAACTATCAATATCTCTCGGTGTTTGTGGTCCTGCTGATTCACATTGCGCTGCAAACGCTTCAAAACTAAATATAGACAGCGCTGTCAATTTGCTTGATTTTATAACCGTTCTCATTTGGTTTTCCTTTCTTTCGTGATTTTCTTGTCCCCAATTATGGATTAAATATTTCTTTTTTGTTACAAAAAAATGAAAGGAGACGAAACTGGACCGATGAGTTGGGCATCACGGTGTTGTATGTGAAAAGTAAAATACCTGATTACATCTCAGCAACGAGCTGAAACGTCAGAAGATAGTTCTAAATCAAGGTTGCTATCTAGGCATACTGTCTTTATAATACGCAGCATATTTAGTCAATCGAACTGAAACTTTCGTTTTTCAGTATAATTGGCTTTAAGCATGGGCAATACATTGCCCATTAAAATGGCATTTTTTAGATGCCACTTCTTTGAAAAGTAGAAGTAAAACAATTTTATGTTTCGGTGTAGAATGAAGTTGCTTGATAGATGGTCGGGCGCTTGATTTGGTAAAGTGCCGAAGGTCGTCGGTTCAAATCCGACTTCCACTTCTTTGAAAAGTAGAAGTAAAACAATTTTATGTTTCGGTGTAGAATGGAGTTGCTTGATATATGGTCGGGCGCTTGATTTGGTAAAGTGCCGAAGGTCGTCGGTTCAAATCCGATTGCCACTTCTTTGAAAAGTAGAAGTAAAACAATTTTATGTTTCGGTGTAGAATGAAGTTGCTTGATAGATGGTCGGGCGCTTGATTTTGTGAAGTGCCGAAGGTCGTCGGTTCAAATCCGACTTCCACTTCTTTGAAAAGTAGAAGTAAAACAATTTTATGTGTTGGCGCGGGATGGAGCAGCCTGGTAGCTCGTCGGGCTCATAACCCGAAGGTCGTCGGTTCAAATCCGGCTCCCGCAACCAAGTTAAAGATTGAGTTCTTTGATTTCGCGCATTCCTTGTAATGCGCGTTTTGCGTTTAAGCATCGGCTTTTTTGTTTAAGTTGATGATTAATTTGGCTGAGATAGCTCGCAAACCAAGCACGGCCTTTGGCCACACAGTTTGTTATTCGTGTGACGCCCCGCTTGGTTCGGGGCGTTGTTGTATCTGGCGCAAGGTGTATTCTGAGCCCAAGATCAAGCAGCTATGATTTGGGGCTTTAGGCCCTTTTTTTGTTTGTATGGAGGAGTTCTGTGTCAAAACTCGAGCAAGATTTGACTGAAATGTTGGAGCCTGCAGTTGCTGCGTGTGGCTTTGAATTACTCGGTCTTGAGTTTGTGCAAGCTGGTCGTCATTCTACACTTCGTGTATATATCGATCATGAAAACGGCATTAATGTAGATGACTGTGCGGAAGTGAGTCGTCAAGTTAGTGCAATTTTAGATGTCGAAGACCCGATTACGAACGAATATAGTTTGGAAGTATCTTCTCCTGGTGTTGACAGACCATTATTCAAACAAGCTCACTATGAAGCAGCAGTGGGAGAGGAAGTACGTTTGCGTACTAAACTTCCGCAAGAAGGTCGCCGTAATTTTAAAGGCGACTTAGTAGCAGTTAATGGCGATATGATCACGTTAAAAGTTGACGCTCAGGACTTTATCCTGATGTTAAGCAACATTGAGCGTGCCAATATCATCGCAAAATTCTAACTTTGAGTGCGAAGGACAAGGGCAAGCGAGGCATTACCTATGGCAAAAGAAATATTGTTGGTGGCAGAAGCTGTTTCCAATGAAAAAGCGGTCCCAAGAGAAAAGATTTTTGAAGCATTAGAGTTCGCACTAGCGACAGCAACAAAAAAGAAGCACGGCGGTGAGATCGAAGTACGTGTTACTATCGACCGTAAAACGGGCGAGTACGATACTTTTCGTCGTTGGAAAGCGGTTGAACCACAAGAAGACGGTTCACTAGAAAATCCATATGCGGAAATCACTATTGAAGCGGCGCAAGTTGATGAGCCTGACGTTCAATTAGGTGATTACGTTGAAGAGCAGATCGAATCAATTAAATTTGACCGTATCACCACACAGATGGCGAAACAGGTAATCGTACAAAAAGTACGTGAAGCTGAGCGCGCATTAGTTGTTGATGCATATAAAGATCAAAAAGGCGAGCTAGTGACGGGTGTTGTTAAAAAAGCAACGCGTGACGCTATCGTTATCGACCTTGGTAACAATGCTGAAGCGGTAATTTACCGTGAAGACATGCTACCACGTGAAAGCTTCCGTCCGGGTGACCGTGTACGTGGTCTACTTTACGAAGTGAAGCCAGAAGCGCGTGGTGCTCAGCTATTTGTTACGCGTTCTAAGCCTGAAATGTTGATGGAACTATTCCGTATTGAAGTTCCGGAAATCGGCGAAGAAATGATTGAACTTAGAGGTGCTGCACGCGACCCTGGTTCTCGTGCTAAAATCGCTGTAAAATCAAACGACAAGCGTATCGACCCTGTAGGTGCATGTGTTGGTATGCGTGGCGCACGTGTACAAGCTGTGTCTTCAGAACTTGGCGGTGAGCGTGTTGACATTGTACTTTACGATGATAACCCAGCACAGTTCGTAATCAACGCAATGGCACCGGCTGAAGTAGCTTCAATCGTAATGGATGAAGATACGCGCACGATGGAAATTGCAGTTGAAGCTGACAACCTAGCGCAAGCGATTGGTCGTAATGGTCAAAACGTACGTTTAGCTAGCCAACTTACTGGTTGGGAACTAAATGTAATGACAGTGGAAGAGATGGAGCGTAAGAGCTCGGAAGAATCAGATAAATTGGTTAATCTATTCACTGAAAATCTAGACATCGACGATGATTTTGCAACACTACTGATTAACGAAGGTTTCTCTTCACTTGAAGAGGTGGCTTATGTACCAGTAGCTGAATTTTTAGAAATCGACGGTCTAGACGAAGAAACCGTTGAAGAGCTACGTAACCGTGCGAAAGATGCACTGACTACGAAAGCACTTCGCGATGAAGAAAGTCTTGAAAATGCAGAACCTGCAGAAGACCTACTAGCACTTGAAGGACTTGAGCGTCATACCGCTTTTGTTTTTGCTAGCAAAGGTATCGTTACACTTGAAGACCTTGCAGAGCAAGGTATTGATGACTTAGTTGAAATTTCTGAGTTATCAGAAGAGCAAGCTGGTGAGTTAATCATGGCTGCACGTAACATTTGCTGGTTCAGCGAAGAGTAATTTATTAACGGAGGTAACATCACATATGGCAGAAGTGAGCATTAACAAACTAGCCGAGAGTATTGGTACAACTGTTGATAAATTACTACAACAGTTAAAAGATGCAGGGATCACCAAAGCCGAGGGCGACCAAGTTACTGAATCCGAAAAGGCGACGTTGCTTGATCACTTAAGCAAGCAACACGGTGGCACTGGTTCAACCGGCCCTGAGCGTATGACTCTACAGCGTAAGAGTAAAAGCACGTTAAGTGTTAACTCATCTGGTAAAGCAAAGTCTGTATCTGTAGAAGTCCGTAAGAAGCGCACTTACGTTAAAAAGAGCGCAATCGAGCAGCAGAGAGAGGAAGAACGCTTAGCTGCAGAGGAAGCTGCGCGCAAAGAAGCAGAGTTAATGGCTCAGCAACAAGCAGAGCAACAGGCCAAAGTAGAAGCTGAGCGCAATGCGCGCGAAGAAGCGGAACGCAAGGCCGATGAGGAAGCCGAGCGCAAAGCTAAAGAAGAGGCGAAGCGACAAGCGGATGCTGAACGTCAAGCCAAAGATAAGCAGAGTAAAGAAGTGGATAGCGCGCAACAAATTAAAGAACGTCAAGAAGCTGAGCGTCTGCGTCAAGAAGCAGAAGCAGCAGCCCTGAAAAAGGCAGAAGAAGAAGCGAAACGTCAAGCGGAAGAAGCTCGCCGTCTAGCGGAAGAAAACGAAGCACGTTGGAAGGCGGAAGAGGAAGAGCGTCTTCGTCGAGAAGAAAGTGCTGATCACCACCTAACAACTTCTACTTACGCTCGTGAAGCGGAAGATGAGTCTGACGCACGTGAAGAGAAAAGCGCACGTCGTAAGAAGAAGAAAAAGCCAAGTGCGAAAGAAGAAGCAGCAGAAGCGAATGCGAAGAGGCTGAAAGGCAAAAAAGGTCGCTTAAAAGCGCCAACTTCATTACAGCATGGTTTCCAAAAGCCAGCGGCAGAAGTTAAACAAGAAGTACGTATCAGTGAAACAATCACTGTTGCAGAACTTGCTTCTCGTATGGCAGTTAAAGGCGCTGAAGTTGTTAAGACAATGATGAAGATGGGTGACATGGTTACCATTAACCAAGTTATCGATCAAGAAACTGCGCAGCTAGTGGCAGAAGAAATGGGTCACAAAGTTATTCTAGTGAAAGAAAACGAGCTGGAAGAAAAAGTACTAAGTGACCGCAGTGAAGAAGGTTCTCTTGAGCCACGAGCGCCGGTAGTAACGGTAATGGGTCACGTTGACCACGGTAAAACGTCAACGCTTGACTACATTCGTAAAGCAAAAGTTGCTGACGGCGAGGCCGGTGGTATTACTCAGCATATCGGTGCTTACCATGTTGAGACGGACAGTGGCATGGTCACTTTCCTAGATACTCCTGGACACGCGGCGTTTACGTCGATGCGTGCTCGTGGTGCGAAAGCAACCGACATCGTTGTACTTGTTGTTGCAGCGGACGATGGTGTAATGCCTCAGACGAAAGAAGCGGTACAACACGCGAAAGCGGCCGAAGTACCACTTATCGTTGCTGTGAACAAAATGGATAAAGAGGGTATTGACCCTGACCGCGTTAAGAATGAGCTTGCTCAACTAGATGTAATCCCAGAAGACTGGGGTGGTGAAACGCAGTTTGTTCATATCTCAGCGAAGACTGGTCTTGGTATTGATGAGCTACTAGAAGCTATCTTAATGCAATCTGAGCTATTAGAATTACAAGCTTCTAAAGAAGGCATGGCGTCTGGTGTGGTAATCGAATCTCGCCTTGATAAAGGTCGTGGTCCAATCGCTTCTGTACTTGTTCAATCAGGTACCCTAAACCAAGGTGATATCGTACTTTGCGGTCTTGAATATGGTCGTGTTCGCGCGATGAAAGACGAAAACGGTAAAGACATTAAATCAGCGGGTCCTTCAATTCCAGTAGAGATCTTAGGTCTTTCTGGCGTACCAGCTGCTGGTGACGAAGCGACAGTAGTTCGTGATGAGCGTAAAGCACGTGAAGTGGCACTATACCGTCAAGGTAAGTTCCGCGAAGTGAAGCTTGCTCGTCAGCAGAAAGCGAAGCTTGAGAACATGTTCTCTAACATGACTGAAGGCGACGTATCTGAAGTGAACATCGTACTGAAAGCAGACGTTCAAGGTTCTATCGAAGCAATCGCTGATTCATTGACTAAACTGTCTACAGATGAAGTTAAAGTGAAGATCGTAGGCTCTGGTGTTGGTGGTATTACTGAAACGGATGCAACACTTGCAGCGGCTTCTAACGCTATTATGGTTGGCTTTAACGTACGTGCGGACGCTTCGGCACGTAAAGTTATTGATACTGAGAACCTAGACTTACGTTACTACAGCGTTATCTACAACCTAATCGAAGAAGTAAAACAAGCAATGACAGGTATGCTTGCACCAGAATTTAAGCAAGAGATCATTGGTCTTGCTGAAGTTCGTGACGTGTTCAAGTCGCCTAAGATCGGTGCTGTTGCAGGTTGTATGGTAACTGAAGGTGTGGTTAAACGTAGTGCGCCAATCCGTGTACTTCGTGATAATGTTGTTATTTACGAAGGTGAGCTTGAGTCACTACGTCGCTTTAAAGATGACGTTGCTGAAGTTCGTAGCGGTATGGAATGTGGTATCGGCGTTAAGAACTACAACGACGTTAAAGTCGGTGACCAAATCGAAGTATTTGAAACTGTACAGGTAGAGCGTACGCTTTAATTGTAAGTTATTAAAATACTTGAGATGGGGGCACTAGCCCCCATTTGTGATCTCATAGATTTTGAAATTTTAAGTGGTGAAAATGAGAGAATTTTCTCGTACAGATCGCGTAGCACAGCAAATTCAAAAAGAAATTGCGGTGATCCTACAGCGCGAAATTAAAGATCCAAGATTGGGTATGGTAACAGTGTCAGCTGTTGAGGTATCACGCGATCTTTCTTATGCAAAAGTATTCATTACTGTGTTGAATACGAGTGATGAAGACAAAACTAAGCAAAGTGCGGCTATTCTGAATGAAGCAACCGGTTATATCCGCTCGCTTCTTGGCAAGCGTATCCGTGCGCGTATCATGCCTGAGCTTAAATTTGTTATTGATAACTCCCTAATGGAAGGTATGCGTATTTCTAACTTGGTTGACTCTGTGATCAGAGAAGACAACGCAAAGCGTGGTCCTGAGTCTGGAGATAAAGACCAAGAGGAAGAGTAATGGCGCGTCGCACCAAAGGCCGTGCGATCGACGGCATTCTGTTATTAAATAAACCGCAAGGTATTTCTTCTAACAAAGCACTACAGCAAGCAAAGGGCATTTATTTCGCTCAAAAAGCGGGCCACACCGGTGCTTTGGATCCGCTGGCAACAGGTATGTTGCCAATTTGCTTTGGAGAAGCGACTAAGTTTACCCAGTTTTTGCTTGATACTGACAAAACCTACGTGGTGAGAGCGCAGCTGGGTGAGCGCACGACGACATCAGATTCTGATGGTGAAATTGTTGAAACGCGACCAGTAAATGTAACACTTGAGCAGTTAGAGCAAGAAATTGCCAGCTTCTTGGGGGTATCTGATCAGTACCCTTCGATGTATTCGGCGCTCAAATATCAGGGCCAACCGCTATACAAATATGCCCGCGAAGGCATCGAAGTACCGCGAAAATGTCGCAAGATTAATGTTTATCGTATTACGTTAGATGAATATGACGAGCAAACTCAACAAATTCAAATGACGGTGCATGTGTCTAAAGGCACTTATATTCGTACGATAGTCGATGATTTGGGGGAAAAGCTTGGCTGTGGTGCGCATGTCATTATGTTACACCGTAGTGAAGTTGGTCATTACCCTAGCGACAAAATGATTACCTTAGTCGAGTTAGAAGCGTTACTTGAGAAAGCAAAAGCGGAAGAAGTTGCGCCTTCGACTTATCTCGATGAATTATTGTTGCCGATGGATACCGCTTTGGTCGATTTGAGCGTTGTTGATATTAGTGCTGAGCAAGGCGTTGCTTTTGGTCATGGGCAAACCGTTGCTGTCGAAAATTTACCAGACGGTATTGTTAAAGTGGTTGCTGATGGTAAGTTTGTTGGGATTGGCGAGCGTAATCCACAAGGATTATTGAAAGCAAAACGCGCGCTATCTTCCGCTCAGCCGGAATCACAATAAAATCTTCCTATGCAAGGGGAGTTTATGCTGGTATAATCCGCCAGCTTCCGCTTTGGCTGAATTAGTGATCGGCTGAAGCATTACTAAACTTATTTTGGAGTTATTATGTCACTAAGCAATCAAGAAAAAGCAGAAATCGTAGCAAAGTTCGCACGCGCAGAAGGTGATACAGGTTCACCAGAAGTACAAGTTGCACTTCTAACTGCTGACATCAACAAGCTACAAGGTCACTTCGCTAACCACAAGCAAGATTTCCACTCACGTCGTGGTCTTCTACGTAAAGTTAGCCAACGTCGTAACCTTCTTGACTACCTAAAAGGCAAGAGCGTTGACCGTTATGCTGCACTAATCAAAGAGCTTGGCCTACGTCGCTAATATTTTTGATTTCTTGTTGGAAATTTATCCAACAGTAAAAAAGGGGCTAATTAGCCCCTTTTTTTGTGGCTGTTCTATCAGTATACTTACAGCCGTTTAAAAATACTTTTAAACAAGCGTCAATCGGATTTCCAATTGTAGTGCTTAAGTAAATTATGGTGAGTTTATTTAAGACTGTGATTGGTCCCCGTTGACGTTGAAAACAATTTAGTAAGGAAAATATTGTGCAAGCAATTATTAAAGAATTTCAACTAGGTCAACACACGGTGACTCTAGAGACAGGTGCTATCGCACGTCAAGCTGACGGCGCAGTACTTGCAAGCATTGGTGATACTTCGGTACTTGTTACTGTTGTAGGAAGAAGAGAAGCGGCTCCTGGCCAAGACTTTTTCCCACTAACGGTTAACTACCAAGAAAAAATGTACGCTGCGGGTCGTATCCCTGGTGGTTTCTTGAAGCGTGAAGGTCGTCCTTCAGACGGTGAAACACTAACCGCTCGTCTAATCGACCGTCCAATTCGTCCTCTATTCCCAGACGGCTTTGTAAACGAAGTTCAGGTTATCGCGACAGTGGTTTCTGTAAACCCTGAGATCCAACCAGATATCGTTGCTTTGATTGGTACTTCAGCAGCGCTAGCTATCTCTGGCATTCCATTCAATGGCCCTCTAGGTGCCGCGCGCGTTGGTTTCATCGATGGTCAATACGTACTTAACCCTACGTTAAAAGAGCTAGAGACAAGTAAGCTTGACCTAGTTGTTGCTGGTACTGAAAACGCAGTACTAATGGTTGAATCAGAAGCTGAAGTGTTAACTGAAGAAGAAATGCTTGGCGCTGTTGTATATGGTCACGAGCAATCACAAGCTATCATCAAAGCAATCGAAGAATTCCGCGCTGAAGCTGGTAAAGCTGCATGGGATTGGACAGCACCTGAAAAAGATTTAACACTAGCTGAAAAAGTCGCTGCAATTGCAGAGCAAAAAGTAGGTGATGCTTACCGTATTACCGACAAAGTTGCACGTAAAGAAGCACTTTCTGAAGCAAAAGCAGAAGTCATTGAAAAGCTAGGCGCTGAAGTTGCTGAAGGCGAGTCACTAGACGAGCAAGTGGTAGGTAAAACATTCAGCTCACTTGAGAAGAAAATTGTACGTAGCCGTATCATTGCTGGCGAAAAACGTATCGACGGTCGTGAACCAGATATGGTTCGTGCGCTAGACGTGATGACGGGTGTACTGCCACGTACTCACGGTTCTGCAATCTTTACTCGTGGTGAAACTCAGGCACTTGTAACAGCAACCCTTGGTACTGAGCGTGACGCGCAGATGCTAGATGACCTAACTGGTACTCACAAGCATCACTTTATGCTTCACTATAACTTCCCTCCATTCTGTGTAGGTGAAACGGGTTTTGTAGGGTCTCCTAAGCGTCGTGAAATCGGCCACGGTAACCTAGCTAAGCGTGGTATTGCGGCAGTAATGCCAACACTGGCTGAATTCCCATATTCAGTACGTGTAGTATCTGAAATCACTGAATCAAACGGTTCATCTTCAATGGCATCAGTATGTGGTACTTCACTTGCGCTAATGAACGCTGGTGTTCCAGTTAAAGCGTCAGTTGCTGGTATCGCGATGGGTCTAGTGAAAGAAGGCGAAGATTTCGTTGTACTTTCTGACATCCTTGGTGATGAAGATCACTTAGGTGATATGGACTTTAAAGTAGCGGGTACAGCAAACGGTGTAACTGCACTACAAATGGATATCAAGATTGAAGGTATCACCAAAGAAATCATGCAGATCGCGCTTCGCCAAGCGAAAGCAGCGCGTCTACACATCCTAGGTGTGATGGACCAAGCGATTTCTGCACCTTCTGAAGAGCTATCTGAGTTCGCTCCACGTATCTACACTATGAAGATCCCTGCGAAGAAGATTGCTGAAGTTATCGGTAAAGGTGGTGCAACAATTCGCCAGCTTACTGAAGAAACAGATACAACGATTGAAATTGAAGACGACGGTACTATCAAGATCGCTGCAACGAATGGTAATAGCGCACAAGCTGCTATTTCACGTATCGAAGCGCTTACAGCAGAACTTGAAGTTGGTACGCTTTACACTGGTAAAGTTATCCGTATCGTAGACTTCGGTGCGTTTGTAAACGTACTTCCTGGTAAAGATGGCCTAGTGCACATCTCACAAATCAGTGAAGAGCGCGTAAATAACGTTTCAGATCACTTAACTGTTGGTCAAGAAGTTAAAGTTAAAGTACTTGAAGTTGACCGCCAAGGCCGTGTTCGCTTAAGTATCAAAGAAGCACAAGAGAAAAAAGCTGAGCAGCCTAAAGAAGAAGGCGCTGAGTAATCTCTGCAAAGCTTTGCATAGAATAGAAGTGTAAAGGGGCTGAATAGCCCCTTTTTTTATGCTTTAATGCTGTTTGACTCAAAATGATGAAACAAAACTGAGTTTATCTGGTCAATAGAGAACTAGGCAAAGTTATAGTACATAACCTGAGCTGCGGATAATTAATGCCTTTCTAGCAGAAAGTTTTAGCGCTAACTGCGTTGAATTCACTTCCAATAGCCAGCTATTGGTGCGTAAATTCGCCTTGTTTTCCCTAAAGCTCTCTGGCTAGACAAGGAGAAAACTAAGTTGTGCTTTAGCAACAATGAGTTGGAACATTCCTTATCCAAACCTCAGGTTACATAATCAGATTGTTGGTATACCTGTGCAAAGACTCTAAACGGGCAAATGCCATTGAATGAGGAAGGAAATGAAGTTAGCGAAAATAGTTGTGCCATTAGTGCTAATGGGGCTGGTAGGATGTAAAAGCACGCAGCCAGAGGCCACTAAAAACATTGTAAATGTTCCGCTTGCAGTACCACTTCAAGCCAATTTCCGTAATGAAATTGCCATTGCTCGATTTAACGAGTTACTCTTGCAGCCGGATATGGCAAATGAGCAACGCGCGCAGCTACTATACAATCGCGGTATGCTGTACGATAGCATTGGTTTGCAAACCCTTGCTCGTATTGACTTCAATCGCGCCGTAAAAATTAAGCCAGATCTCGCTGAAGTATATAACTTCCTAGGTATTCACCAAACGCTAGAGCAAAATTATGGCCGGGCATATGAAATGTTTGATGCTGTGCTAGAGCTCGACGAGCAACATGAATATGCCTATTTAAATCGTGGTATCGCATTGTATTACGGTGAAAGAGCCGATTTAGCTGTAAAAGATTTTGAAGCCTTTTTGGCGCGTGCTCCAAAAGATGCGTACCGTGCTATGTGGCTGTATATTGCTCAGCAGCAAGTAGACGATGCGCTTGCTAAGCAGACATTGGCGGCAAATAGCCAAGCATTAGACCCTGACGAGTGGTCGTCTCAGTTAGTTGCATTGTATTTGGGGACTTTATCTGAAGAAGCATTTCTTGCGCAGATCTCTGAGGGCGTGAGCACCCAAGAAGAGTATGCGCAGCGTCTCTGTGAGGCCTATTTTTATCTGGCTAAGCAATATCAGACCCAAGGGGACTTAGCCTCTGCGATTAGCTATTTTAAGCTCGCATTGGCAACCAATGTATATGAGTTTGTAGAACATAAATACGCCCGTCTTGAGCTTGATTTACTTGCCCAGTTGAATGACGAACAAGACGCGAGCTAAACACCTTTTTATTTTTATGCTTATAGGGCTGCTGTTTTCAAGCAGCCCTAATTATGCACACCTCTCTATCGCGCAAAAATCAGCACTTGTCGTCGCCAATCCAAATAGCTATTTTGCCATTGCACCGGCGCTTGAGGTGTTACCCTCACAAGCAAGTGCACAATTAGTAAAAGCCATTGCAGGCCTAAAGCAACCAAGTTGGGAGTTTGAACGGTTACAGCGCGATTTGAGTGCTCAACAGAAAAATAGCACTAAGCTGCTTTTACTCGATACTTGGTCTCGTTTGAATCGTCAGCAGCGTCAGCAAGTGTCCGAGCAGTTAGTATCACTTGGCCGATATCACTTGCTTTATGCGCTTTCAAAACGTTACGCGTTAAACCCAGAACTCACTTCGTTGCTCGCGGTGTGGCAAGGAAAGCCTGTTACGACATTTTTGAATAATCCCTATTTAAGACTGTTTCAGACTCTCTCAGAGCGTCAGCATTCAAGTGCGTCTTGTCAGTTTAATCTTGCATTAATCGCCAGTAATTTAGATGGTTTGCAGCGTTTACAAGTGCTTAAACATGCTTATGAGCAACAACCAGAGCCAGCCAAAGGCGTATATTGTTTATCTAAACCGATATATGTGGCGAACAAACTTAGTTGTAAGAGGCAAAGGGGGTTTGCAATGTGCGACTTACGATACGAGCAGGGCTTGTCAAAATACGATCACTTGGTGTTTATGGCAACGGAGGGGCTTGCTAATGTCAGCGGTAAGCACATGACTTTGAGCGGCGCCAGCACTTACAACACGCTGGTACACGAGCTTATGCACTTTAGTGGTTTTGAAGATGAATACCCAGTACCAGCTAAAAAAGCAAAATGGCTTTGCGCGACTTCAGGGCAAAAGGCACCAAATCTTTACGTTGGTGACCACGCACCGAACAATTGGGTGCCAAGTCGCACCTGCGAGTTAGGTAAATTTTCCTCATATAAACCCTCGAATAGTCACTCTTTGCTCGAATATCAATCAATTAAGTTAGATGCAAATTACCGTCAAAGGTGGTTAGCAGTACTGAATTCAATACGTTTAGAGGATAAAATAGCGGTTAATTCGGCTGAATAGTTTTGAACTTATTCTGAATAGTTTGTTAAGGTTGGCTAAAATAGCATCAGCTAGAAAGTGAAACTCTAGACAACTCAAACACTAATCAAGTATAACAGGGTTCATGTACGTGTGGTTGATGTGTACCGATCGCTCCAACTTGGAAGGGGGATTGTCACATTAATCTAAACGAGCCATAACGACGCAAATAAAAGGTTTCATCTATGACTTTATTTTGGATACCCTTGCTATCCTTAATTGGCAGTTTTATCTCTGCATTTACGGGAAAGCTTTCTCGTAATCAGTCGACTGCTATAACCTTAGTAGCGCCAGCAGTGGCAATTTTACTTGCTGTTGATCTCGCTCCTGCCGTTTTCGCAGGAGAGACTATTCGGTACACATTTGAATGGGTTCCGCTTCTAGATATTAACATCGCGTTTAGACTGGATGGTCTTGCGTTGCTGTTCGTTTTCATGATCTTGGGCATTGGTATGCTGGTTATCTTCTATGCCAGATACTACCTTAGCAGTAATGATTCCATGCCTAAACTTTATGCTTACTTAATGCTCTTTATGACCGCCATGCTTGGTATCGTTATGTCTAATAACGTATTACAGCTTTGGTTATTCTGGGAGCTTACCAGTATTAGTTCATTTTTACTTATTAGCTATTGGTGGCATAAGTCAGAGGCCCGCAAAGGGGCGAAAATGGCACTTGCGATCACTGGTGGTGGCGGTTTAGCACTGCTTGCCGGCTTGATGTTGATAGGAGATATTGTAGGTAGTTATAACCTGGATGTGATTTTATCGAGTCGTGAGCTTATTCAATCCCATGCATTATATGAAGTGGCGTTAATCCTTGTGCTACTGGGCGCATTTACCAAGTCCGCACAGTTTCCATTCCATTTCTGGTTACCGCACGCGATGGCTGCACCAACGCCTGTAAGTGCGTACTTACACTCTGCGACTATGGTGAAAGCTGGAATATTCTTACTGGCGCGCTTTTATCCTGCGCTGGCGGGTACAGAGCTGTGGTTTATTCTCGTTGGCTTAACTGGCTTAGCGACGCTGCTCGTTGGCGCTTATATTGCGTTATTTAAACATGATCTAAAAGGTCTTTTGGCGTTTTCAACGATCAGTCATTTAGGCCTTATTACTTTATTACTTGGTCTGGATACCGAACTTGCGACTGTTGCAGCGGTTTTCCATATTATCAACCACGCAACGTTTAAGGCTTCTTTATTCATGGCGACGGGGATCATCGACCATGAAACGGGCACTCGTGATATGCGTAAACTCAACGGTATGTGGCGATTTATGCCCTATACCGCAACGCTTGCGATGGTTGCCGCTTCTGCGATGGCTGGGGTGCCGCTACTTAATGGTTTCTTGTCAAAAGAAATGTTCTTTGCCGAGACGCTACACCAGCAACTTCTGGGCTCTATGTCGTGGTTGATTCCAATTTTGGCGACAATCGCCGGTGCATTCTCTGTTGCGTATTCGGCGCGATTTATTCATGACGTATTCTTCAACGGAGATCCAATTGATTTACCCAAGGAGCCGCATGAAGCGCCACGCTATATGCGTTTTCCAATCGAAATCTTGGTCGCTTTATGTTTGATAGTCGGCATGTTCCCTAACTTTATCGTTGATGGCATGTTAAAGACAGCATCAAGTGCGGTATTAGGGGAGGCTGCGCCAACCTTTGAAGTTGCTATTTGGCATGGCTTTAACTTACCACTGCTTATGAGTGGCCTTGCGGTATGTGGTGGTTTATTAATTTATACTCAGCGCAAATATCTATTCCAATTCCAAGCTTCATTACCGCCAATGAACGCTAAGAAAACGTTTGAACGCACTATGTACAACATTGTGTCTTGGAGTCGCGCGCGCGTAAACGCAATAGAAAATGGTTCGTTACAGCGTTATCTGATGCTGATGTTTATCGTTGTGCTGGTGAGTGCAGGCTGGCCATTGTTTGAAATGTCACAGTTAGTGGGTAATTTAGAGCCGACGCCAATTGACGTACATAACGGTATTGGTGCTGGTTTATTAATGATTGGAGCGATTGGCACGGTTATCTGGCATCGTACTCGTATGGTTGCACTGCTAATGATTTCGGTTGTTGGTCTCATGGTGTCGGTTGCCTTTACGCGCTTCTCAGCACCGGATCTGGCACTTACTCAGTTAACGGTAGAAGTAGTGACCATTATTCTGTTGATGCTTGCGTTATTCTTCTTACCGCAAAGAACGCCGAAGGAGTCTAGTTCTATTCGCGTACTCCGTGATATGGGTATTGCTTCAGCAATTGGTGTGATCATCGGAAGTATCAGTTACGCCTTGATCACAAGGCCATTGGATAGTATTTCTGAGTTCTTTATTGCAAACGCCAAAGTTGGCGGTGGCGGGACGAATGTCGTTAACGTTATCTTAGTGGATTTCCGTGGTTTTGATACGCTAGGTGAAATTACTGTACTGGGTATTGCGGCACTAGGGATTTATAAGTTACTGATTAATTTGCCATTGTTTATGCCTGGCAGTGACAGTGAAGGTAGACCTTGGGCGAAAGAAAGATATCCGCTACTGCTGGCAAGTATTTCACAAAGCTTATTGCCTTTGGCATTGCTGGTCTCGGTTTATATTTTCTTGCGCGGCCACAATCTGCCGGGTGGTGGATTTATCGCGGGCCTAATCACGGCGATAGCCTTTATTTTACAATACATTGCTCATGGTTCGAATTGGATTGCAGAGCGCTTTGATGTCAATTACCGCAAGATTATTGCAACGGGTATCGCTATTTCTCTAGCAACCGGTGTGGGAAGTTGGTTCTTTGGCAAACCATTCTTAACCTCATGGTTTGATTATTTTGATATCCCATTGGTAGGTAAAACTGAGCTGGCAAGTGCCATCGCATTCGACCTTGGTGTTTATATCACCGTGGTAGGTGCAACGCTGATGATTTTGGCGAGCCTAGGTAAAGTAACGGCAAATGCGCCCAAAGAAGAGGTGAATATTTAATGGAATTGCTTTATGCATCGTGCGTGGGCTTGCTAGTAGCCTGTGGCGTATTTTTGATTCTACGAGCAAGAACATTCCCTGTTGTTCTTGGTTTAACTATGTTGTCTTATGCGGTCAACTTGTTTTTGTTCGCATCGGGTAGATTGACCTTAAACAAAGCTGCAGTGCTTGGTTATAGCAGTGAGTATGCAGATCCACTGCCGCAAGCCTTGGTATTGACGGCAATTGTTATCGGGTTCGCGATGACGGCATTTGTCGTGATCTTAGCTATTCGCGGTCGTTCTGATTTGGGTAATGACCATGTAAATGGCATTGTTCCTGACAAAAAGGGTAAAGCATGATCCAACATTTGACTTCTTTACCTATTTTATTACCTATGTTGGCAGGGGTGATCCTGCTGATGCCACCGTGTGGTAAGAACTTAGCGATTAGGCGTAAAGTTTCAGTACTCATGTCGCTAATTACGTTTACAGTTTGTGCCTCACTTTTACTACATGTTCAGCAGTCTGGCATTCAGGTTTATGCGATTGGTAACTGGCAAGCACCGTTTGGTATTGTGTTAGTTGCTGATCAACTTTCTACTCTGTTAGTCAGCTTAACCGCTTTGTTGTGTTTTGTGTGTTCGCTGTATAGCTGTGCCGGAGACGACGAACGAGGAAGTTTCTTCCATCCGTTACTGCACTTTTTGGTGATGGGGGTAAATGGAGCCTTCTTAACTGGTGACGCGTTCAACTTATTTGTATTCTTTGAGATTTTGTTGATAGCGTCTTATGCGCTGTTAATGCATGGTGGCGATAAGCACAATACCCGTGCTTCACTGCAATACGTGATCCTAAATCTAGTAGGTTCGTCGGTATTTTTGATTGCATTAGGTATCTTGTACGGTGTGCTTGGTACCCTAAACATGGCGGATATGGCATATAAGATCACCTTCTTACAAGGAGATGATGTTTATCTTGCTAAAATTGGCGGCTTGTTATTATTGGTTGTATTTGCGCTAAAAGGCGCCTTGCTACCGCTTCATCTATGGCTGCCAAACACCTATGCAACCGCGTTACCTGTTGTAGCTGCTTTATTTGCAATCATGACTAAAGTGGGTGTGTATTCTATGATGCGTGTGTATACACTGATTTTTGGCGATCAAGCCGGTGAATTAAGTCATATGGCACAAGAGTGGCTATGGTGGCTCGCTCTGGCGACTATCGTCATGGGTGGGATTGGCGTACTTGCTAGTCAAGATTTGCGTAAGCTGTCTGCAAATTTAGTGGTGGTGTCAGTTGGCACTCTAGTTGCATTAGTCGCCGTACAAACGGTAAATAGCAGCGCTGCAGCCATTTACTATTTAGTGCATTCGACATTAGTGTCTGCTGCTTTGTTCTTACTTGCTGATTTAGTGGGGAAACAAAGGGGGAAAGTCGCTGATAGGATCACCGCGGGTCGCCCAGTAGTTCAACCTATGTTACTTGGCATCATGTTTGCAATTGCGGCAATCACTGTGATTGGTATGCCGCCGTTATCAGGCTTTATTGGCAAAGTATGGATCTTAAAGTCGACCATCGAGTCGAGTCACACGTATTGGTTTTGGGCGGTGTATTTGTTAGTAAGCTTAGCGGTATTAGTAAGTGTCTCAAAAGCTGGTAGCACAGTGTTTTGGCATCATACAGGTAAGGTCGATACACAATCGGCAGAAAAAGCGCACCCAGCCCAAATTATCGCAATTCTTACCTTGATAACTTGTGCGCCGTTAATGGTGATTTTTGCCGGTCCATTGACTGATTACGCATTGTCGGCAGCCGACTCTTTACACGACTTTTCTAGCATGACGAATGCTGTGTTAAAAGGAGCGAAATAGATGCGTTTAGAAGCAAGGTTTAAATGGCTACCAACTCCATTTCGCAGCTTACTGCTATTTACTGTGTGGTTATTGATGAATAATAGTGTGTCAGCTGGGCATATTATTCTCGCGACTATTCTAGCGATTGTGATCCCGCTTATTACCTATCGGTTTAGAACTAAGCAGCCACTGATCATTAAGCCATGGCGTGCGTTTACTCATTTGCTGTTGGTGCTTTACGATATCATCACAGCCAACGTTGAGGTTGCGATAAAGATCTTAGGACCAACGAAGAAATTGCGCCCCGGTTTCGTGTTGGTGCCGCTCGATATAGATCAAGCTATGCCAATCACTATTTTAGCCAGCACGGTATCTTTAACTCCTGGCACCGTAAGTGCTGAGGTATACCCTTGGCCTGAGTCTGTAAAAAGTGGCGAAAAACCAGAACGTAAATACTTATTGATCCACGTGTTAGATCTTACGGATGAGCAAGCGTTGATTGATACTATTAAATCTCGTTATGAAGCGCCATTGAAGGAGATTTTTGAATGCTAGAAACTGTAATTCTTATTGTCTTTGCGATGATAGGTGTATCACTTTTGCTAAATCTTTGGCGTTTGGTTGTTGGACCTTCAATTCCAGATAGAATTTTAGCGCTCGATACCATGTACATAAATACCATTGCGCTTATTATTCTTTACGGAATGAGTATGGGAACTGCATTGTACTTTGAAGCCGCATTATTAATAGCAATGCTTGGTTTTGTAAGTACGGTTGCGGTATGTAAGTATTTGCTACGCGGCGACATCATAGAATAGGAGAGCGATATGTCGGAATGGATAATTTCCATTTTATTACTGTTAGGTGGTGCGTTTGTATTGATAGGCTCTATTGGTCTTGTGAAAATGCCTGACTTTTTTATGCGTCTCCACGGTCCTACAAAGGCCACAACGCTTGGAATGGCGTGCTTATTGACCTCGGCAATGGTGTATTTTAGTACCACGACTGATGGTGTGAGTGTAAAGGAAATCTTGATTTCAATATTTTTGCTGCTCACTGCCCCTATTTCTGGATATATGCTGATTAAGTCAGCAATACATCACCGCTTGCCGAGTAATGAAAAGACGACAGGCAAAGACAAGATAAAAAAATAGTGCTTCGGCGCTATTTTTTTACCCATCACTTTATAATTTATTCCCTAAATAATCCCACTCAAGCATCATAAATTTCAGTACGTTATTAAATTTTTTGCTACAGTTAAAAAAGACTTCATAGTCGCCGATAAAAATAGGGGTCACTCGTTTTATCAAGTTGATGATGAACGTGCAGTGCAATTTGTTTGCATACTAAGTCTAAAAACTGGGAATGTTATGAAACAAGCTTCGATTAAAAACAAACTCTTATTCTTTGTAACAGCATTAGTAACGAGTTTGGTTGTTATATTAGTGACAACAATGTGGTTTCACCTTGCAGCAGAAAATACCAAGCAAAGTGAAGGGGTCCAACAAGCGATTTATGATGAAATATCCCAAGGTCTTATCGCTAAAGGCAATCAATATGGGCAACGTGTGGCTGGCTTTATCAATGAAGCCTATCGTGTTCCTTATACTTTGGCGGGTGTACTATCTCATACCGCCGAGCAGGATCCTCTGAGCCGTGAACAAGTGCAAGAAATTGTCAATGGTGCACTAAAGCAAAATCGCTTTGTGTCTTCTATGTATGCACAGTTTGAACCGAATGGTTACGATGGCAATGATGCCAGTAATCAAGGTGGTTCGAGTCACTCTGTGCCGGGCGCTGGTACCTTAGAGCTCTACTTTACTCAAGAAGCCAATGGTCCGATGCAACAAAAAGTTGAGTCGGCAGAAGAAAAATATGCCGATGCAATCAATGAGTTTGGCCTACGAGAAGCCGAGTGGTATCTGTGCGCAAAAGATAAAGTAGCGCCGTGTATCATGGAGCCCTATTTATATGAAATTTCTCCGGGCAACAAAATGCTGATGACCTCATTGACCACACCAGTCGTGGTCAATCGTCAATTTAGAGGCTTAGTGGGCGTGGATGTAAATTTGCCGATTTTCCAAACCATGGTCGACGAGCTCTCAAACTCGCTTTACTCAGGAGCCGCTAAGGTAACCTTGTTAAGTGAGTTGGGTCTTGTTGTGGGTTCTAGTCACTACAAGAATTTAGCCCGCCCACTTGCTGAGTCGACAAAGTCAGATAGGGCTGAGGTGTTAAAATCGCTGCACACAGGTTCTGGGATTAAAGAGCTTGGTGAAGACTTAGTCGTAGCGGTACCGATTAAAATTGCGTTACCAAACACCACTTGGTCTCTAGTAATCGAACTACCTAAGGCAATTGCACTTAGTTCTGCCACAACGCTGCAAAGTCAGCTGGAGGAGTCGACAAACTCCGTTGGTCGCTGGATGCTCATTATCGGTATTGTTATTGCTGTTATTGGCATTGCCATTGCGGTGGTATTAGTGAACACAATTATCGGCCCGCTTACGCATATTCAGGAGCGGGTAGAGAACTTAGCTTCTAGCGAAGGCGATTTAACGCATGAACTAGAAGTGAGTCATCATGCTGAGTTGATTGCCTTGGCACATGGCTTTAACCGCTTTACTGATAAACTACGAAAGATGATTGATGACCTCAAAGGTCTTGCTGAATCTTCCTACGAGCAGTCGCATCGAACAACAGAAGCCGCGATAAACATCAAAAACAAAGTCGCTAATCAGCACTTAGAAATAGATAGCGTAGTTACTGCAATTAACGAACTCAGTGCAACTGCTTCAGAGGTGGCTCGGGCATCGGAAAAAGCGGCTGCAAGTACGAATCAGGCCGCAGATCAAGTTCAGCAAAGCGAACAAAGCATCATTAAAACGACCGAAACGGTGCAATCAATGGCGGATCAAGTCATTGATGCAAAACAAGCGGTCGTGAAGGTATCTGAGCGCAGTGATGATATTTCTAAAATACTAGAAGTGATCAGAGCTATTGCAGAGCAAACTAATTTACTGGCCTTAAACGCGGCAATTGAAGCGGCAAGGGCAGGGGAGCAAGGGCGTGGTTTTGCGGTTGTTGCAGATGAAGTTCGAGCTTTGGCGTCAAAAACACAAGCATCGACGGACGACATTAGTAAACTAATAGATAACCTACAGAGTGAAGTCGCGAACTCAGGCCGGATCATTGAGAGTTCTGTGCAGCTAGGTGAAGACGCAGTGAGTTATTGCCAAGAATCGGCTAGGTTAATGAGTACGCTAGTTGCTGAGCTGACAAGCATTTCTAACGAAGTAACACAAATTGCTACGGCTGCGGAAGAGCAAAGTATGGTTACCGAAGAAATTAATACGAATACGACGGGCATTTCAGATGCCGCTGCTGAGCTTTCGAAGTTCGCAGATGAAGTAGAGCAAGCAGCCAGTTCAATGACGCTGATAGTCGAACAAAAACACAAGCAACTTAATTTATTAAGAACGTAAGTTTGTTGGTTTGCAAAGAGACTGGAGACAGTCTCTTTGCAGCTATGGTGTTTTTCGTCAAAATTCACTATGATAACTGTATCTATATACAGTTAAGCTAATCATGAAACTCTATATCGCAGAAAAACCCTCTTTAGGCCGAGCAATCGCCGATGTCTTACCAAAACCACATAAAAAACAAGATGGTTATATAGAAGTCGCGAATGGTGATGTGGTTTCTTGGTGTATAGGTCACCTGTTGGAACAAGCAGAACCTGAAGACTACGACGTCAAATACAAAAAATGGCAGTTTCATGATCTACCAATCGTGCCGACTCAATGGCAGTTCAAAGCAAAGCCAAAAACAAAAAAGCAGCTTAGCACTTTAAAAAAGTTACTCACAAAAGCCGATGAAATCTACCATGCTGGAGATCCTGATAGAGAAGGGCAATTGCTCGTGGACGAAGTATTTCAATTTGTAAACTTGCCTGAACGGAAAAGAGCAACGATCCGACGCTTGTTGATCAGTGATTTAAACCCACAAGCTGTGAAAAAGGCATTGGCTTCGACACGTTCTAATCAAGAATTTGTTCCTTTAAGTGTATCTGCACTTGCAAGAGCTAGAGCGGATTGGCTATTTGGGATGAATTTAACCAGAGCATTTACGTTGGCCGGGCAAAAAGCGGGAGTGAATACTGTTTTGTCGGTTGGCAGAGTGCAAACTCCGGTACTTGGTTTGGTTGTTAGAAGAGATCTAGAAATAGAGAACTTTGTATCTAAACCATTTTATGAGGTGATTGCACACATCAATAAACCAAATTGGGGTGTTTTTGAAGCTAAGTGGGTACCAAGTGAAGCATGTAAGCCCTATATGGACGAAGATGGGCGTGTTCTGGTTAAGGCCTTAGCCGAAAACGTTGCGGATCGGATCAGTCAAAAGCAAGCAACAATAAATAAGGTTGAAACAAAACCAAAAAAGATAAACCCGCCGTTACCCTATAACCTTTCTTCTTTGCAGATTGACGCAAATAAGCGCTACGGTTTATCGGCTCAGCAAGTGTTGGATATTTGTCAGGCACTTTATGAGAAACATAAATTGATCACTTACCCTAGATCAGATAACCGTTATCTACCACAAGAACATTTTGTTGAAAGAGAGCAAGTCATTGCGGCTGCCGAGCACAATCAGGGAATAGAAAGTAAGTTTATTAAGTTAGCTGACATGAATCTAAAAGGAGCGTGTTGGAATGATAAAAAGGTAGAAGCGCATCACGCTATCATTCCAACCACTAAAAAGCTCCGCAGTGCTCAGCTTGGGCATAGAGAGTTACAGGTCTATCAACTCATCTCTGTACAGTATCTTGCGCAATTCTTTCACCCCTACCGCTACAACGAAACTAAAGTGGAGTTGGAGATTAGTGGTGGTCAATTCAAAGCACAAGCGAAGCAAATAACAGATCAAGGATTCAAGATACTGTTTAAAGGTCATGAGGTAGAGAAAGAAAGCCTATTGCCGGAGTTACAGGTGGGAGAGCAACTTTTATGCGAGAAAGGTGAAGTTAAAGAAAAACAAACTCAGCCGCCAAAGCATTACACTGAAGCTACCTTATTAGGTGCAATGACAGGTATTGCACGGTTTGTTTCCGATCAATCTATCAAAAAGGTATTGAAAGACACTGATGGGCTTGGTACTGAGGCGACGCGGGCCGGAATTATTGAGCTTTTGTTTAGACGGCAGTTTCTTAGACGAGAAGGTAAGACGATATATTCTACGGCGCTGGGAAAGGCATTTATTCAAACCCTACCTGAGTCACTTTCATTACCAGATAGAACTGCGCTCTGGGAGTCATTGCTCGGAAAGATCGCCAATAAGGAAACGTCGTATAATCAATTTATGCAACCGCTTTGTGATGAGTTAGGTGGATTTATTGACAGCGCTCAGTCTATCAATACGAATGCACTGAAAGGTGTTCCTGTACCTGCATTTAAAAAGCGTGGTGCAAGAAAGGGGAAATTTACCCGAAAGAGAAAGCCAAGCTCTGCATAATTGTTTTCTTGGCTTGGTTGTAAATTCAGATAGTGCCACTATATCAACCATATTAATTACTCAGACAGAAAATAGAATATGAGCAATAAAATCCAACTAACCCCTGAAAACATTCAGCAAGTAATAACCGATCCAAATCCAGAGAAAGTGTTATTGCTGACCTTTTATAGCAATCAAAATCCTGAATGTGTTCAGCAAGACCAAATATTGGAGAGGATAGCGGCAGCTTATAGTGAGCATATAACCGTAGGCGTTATTGATTGTGATGTCCAACAAGCGCTGGCATCTCAACTCGCTCAGCAAATTGGTTTACAAGCTTTGCCAACGATTGTGATTTTAAAAGGTGGTGCGCCAGTAGATATGCTGGCAGGGGCAAAAACAGAAGAAGAAATAAAAGAAGCTTTGTCTGAGCATTTACCATCACCTGAAGTTATTTTACTTGATCAAGCGAAGCAGTTCCTCGCAAGCGGTGACCTAAATAATGCCTTTGGTTATGCGAAGAAGGCATACGACATTGACAGTAGTAACACTCGGGTTAAGTTGGTGTTTGCGGATATCTGTATGCAAATTCAAAAATTTGATGAAGCTCAAGCGTTATTAGATTCTATAAATGAAGAACAGCGAGACCCGTATTACCACAATTTAGTCGCTAAATTGGCGCAAGCTGCGGCTGCACAAGATTCACCAGAGGTAAAGCGTCTAGAGCAAGCGGTGGAAGCTGAACCTGATTCATTAGACTTACGTTGTCAGTTAGCTCAAGCTCAGTTAGATGTGGGTAAAAAAGAAGAAGCATTGGCAAGCCTACTTATGGTGCTTAAGAAAGATATGAACTACGGTGAAGCCAAAAAGGGATTTTTAGATATTATCGCTTCGCTTCCTGATGGCGATAGTGTTGCTTCAGCATATCGACGAAAGCTATATAGTCTTCTTTACTAAAAGAATAGATAGTTGAATACCAAGATACAGGTGGAAATTTCTTCAACTGTATCTTGCATCCTCCCAAATTTGATCAATACTTATGATCCCTTCGCGAAAACTGGTGACAGTTTTATGAAGAAAATATTTCATTAATGTGGTTTTTAAGTGGTTTTGTGTGTTTTCTGTTCGAACAAACCTTTTTTATAAGTTTTAATGAAAAAAGGGGTTGCACTAAAATTGGATTTCCCTATAATGCGCATCCACCGACACGGGGAACGGCGCTGAAAAGCAACAGACTAACGAGTTGGGAGTCAAGTAAAACTTAAGTTCGAAACTTCTTCTAAAGAAATTCAAAATTAAGTGTTGACAAAAAATTGGGAATGCTTAGAATGCACACCCCTCGAAACAACGAAATGTTTCGAAACGTTCTTTAAAAATATGAAGCAATCATCTGTGTGGGCACTCGTACAGATTGAGTTCTAACAGCAGATTCTAGTTCGCTAGATGACGCAAACAAATTTAGAGTCTCAATTGTAACTGAGTGACTATATA
>NZ_JAKKCW010000009.1:0-249832 GCF_021728455.1 Pseudoalteromonas sp. L23
CGACATCTACGAAAATTGCGTCTAAGTTATTCATGCCCTTGTCCTTGGTAATCTTATGTTTCTTGGTCGAAAGATCTGATCACCACAAGGGCTTTTAGTTCATTTTCTTATGCGCAGCTCAGGTTAACTAAATAAGGTTTAAAAAATGCCAAATTTTTCAGAGTTTTTTGACAAAAGATCCACATCGGATCTAATGAGTAAATCTATAAATGAGTAATAAGAGATTAAACATGAACACAATAAGAGTCTCCCTAGACTGGGTCCCTCAGTCAGTTTATTTAGAGTTATACATGGAAAAATCGACTCAAATTGATGAGCGTATAAAACGGCATCATTGGAAGCGTGGTGTGCATTTTAATGTACCTCAAGGTAGCAAAGGTCGTTGGATTAATCTTAGAGCAGTGAGCGAATGGGCATCAGGAAAAAACATCGCGGTGTAACAATCCGCAAGTCAAAAAATCGAAACACGATTTATATCAGTTTTATGTATCAAAACATTCAATGCAGAGAACCATTGCCTGGTTTAGACTCAGAACTGCAGGGCGATATGGATTACGCATATGGCACCAAACTGGAGATCGAGCGAAAAATCATGCTAGGCCAATTTCAGTATAACGACTATTTTCCAAATTTTGCCAAATTAAAGTTATTTGGGCTCACTAATAGTAAAAAAAACGTGCTGGATTATCTGAATGAGTATGTTAAAGACGCAGAGAAACGGGGCCTCAGTCCTTCAACATTGGATGGATATAAGAAGGCAATAAAAGCTCTTCAACCATTTCACGATGTATTGGTTACAGATCTAAAACCAGCAGACATTAAACAGTATGTTAAATCTGCAGATGTTAAAATTAAAACCATAAAAAATAGGCTCAGTGTGCTGAAAACGGCTCTGCGTGAGGCTATCATTGAAGGTGTAATCCAGCTCAATCCATGTGATTCGGTCCGGCCTACCCAATATATGAACAAAGATCAAAAGATAAACATAGATGACGAACATGATGACGTTAAGCCGTTTACACCTTCTGAAATCAAAGACGTTTTAAACTCATGTAGAAATGAGCAAGAGAGGAATTTGCTGCAATTTGCGTTTTATAGTGGATTGAGATCCTCAGAGTTAGCAGCATTACGGTGGAAACACGTAGACATACAAAATGCAGAAGTACATGTACGAGAGGCTGTTTTATGGCTATCTAAAGATCAGAAAAGGATAACAAAAGAACCAAAAACTAGATCCGGTCGTCGCGTAATCACTCTACTGCCCGAGGCATTAGCTGCCCTGCGCGCGCAAGCAGAGTTTACATTAAATAAATCAGAATTCGTATTTGTAGAACCAAAGCAAGGAACACCTCTGAACGGGCATTCACAAATTCGGAAAAACATTTGGGTGCCAGTATTAAAAAATACTAATTTGAAATATAGGAACCCATACCAAACACGTCACACGTTTGCCACGATGCTCATTAGTAGAAATGAAAATTTATGGTGGATAGCTAAACAAATGGGACATGAAGGCCCTGAGATGTTGTATCAGCACTATGGCAACTACATAGAGGAGCACGCTAAAAAACAGTAGGTTTTTAAACAGAAAAAATGCTTAGGACTGTTAGACTCGATTATTGAATGTGATCGAGTCTGGCAGTTTTATTTATTAGCAAGAAAAACATATTCTCACAATACTGTTCTCATCAGAGTACTGGTTCATACAATTCTAAAAATGAGCTGTACTAAATTGGGTGGAGTTACAATTTAGGTTCATAGTAATAATAAGTAATTGTGGATCTGGTATGGGAGAAAGCTAACCCTCTCACCACATTGTTGATAGAATTAGCTGTCAAAAATATAACTTTCCTCTAACTCAAACTTGAAAAGTCAGCAACCTTTATTAATTCACATAATGTCTTCATTGCATTTTCCGAAGCTACTGACTGATCATCATCAGACTTAGCTTCATCAGCTTTGTCTGAAATACCTCTGATAATCAAAGCATGCTGTATTTTAGGCTGCTTGGAACTTCCTTCAGCCTCCATAAACATAGACAGACCAGCAGCCTCCATTTCTACTGCCTTAGTTTTATCGTGAGTCAACTTCAGCTTTTCTACGATTTCACTTTTCGAATTCGCAAGAACTTTTTCACCACTTCCAATTGGTCCTTTTTCTACAGTAAAGGAACCACCATTTCTTGATTTAAGCTTAAATCTAGACTTTCCTTTACCTACTTCAATTTCCAAACGAGATATTTGACTTTTTGCCCATCTGGATGACCTGAAGTGGGTCATTCTAGAAAGGCTTCCTTTGTCAGTATCTTTCGACTTTTCGTAAAAGAGTACCTCGTCAGCAATTACCACATCTCCAATATTAAGCTTAGAAGTAACACCACCTGCAATTCCAAGCAATACAGCTACCTTTGCTTCATAATCATTCAAAATTGTAGATATTGTTATTGCCATATCCGTATTTCCAGCATCAGGGGATTTTACTAGTAAAACTTTTTTAGCATTTCCATATCCATCATAAAGACAACCTTCAATCATTAAATTACCATACGTTACCTCTGAATCAGGAACATATTTACACTCATGAAGCTCTGATTTAACTGCATAAAACTCTTCACTAAGTATAGTTAATATTATAATGTCAACTTTCTTCATCACTTTTCCTTGATTAATGGAACTAACTTTAAAACCTCTAACTCGAAAACTCTGACTGATCAAATCACTAACACTAAGAGTCTTATCAAATTCAGGTGTTAAGCTAGATCTCCAAATATTTTCTATATAGTTGTGTGCTCTGTTAATAGAGTTACCCTTAGGTCTTCCGGTTACAAAAATAATCTCGCTATAAATACTCTTGCTAATTTGTCCATCTAGGGAAATATCCACATCATGTGAATTACATATTATTTCAGGCGAATTATGTTCAATGCGAAATGGCTGGAAGTCTTTGGGCAAATCATAATACACCAAAGCTCTTACTTTATTTGAGTGACCTATTTTAGAAATGATCCTATTTGATAAAAAAATTAACCACTCATAAGAATTTGAGCCTTTAGCAACAACTTCAACTTCTGTCATGTCTTCATATTTTATAAAATCACCGCAATAAACTAGCCAGCGCTCATTAGAAGCAGAGTTAATATTTTGGCCTTTTATAAAACTTTTTGGCTCGTCGTTGTGTGGATTTCTAGAAGCTCTGACAGCGTCGTTTATAATTTCATTCAGAAGTCTTCTTAAACTCTTTCCAGATAAAGAATCACTTTCTGTTATCTGCAACCTTAACCTAGAGTCAAAGATCTCTATATTTTCAGTTTGCCCGTAATGTCCAACGGTTGCCTTTGCTGTATTAAGTAAACCTATAGACTCTCTCATCAATATGCTTAAATATGTTAAGGCTTTATGATAAAAACTATCTAGATTATCCCCATACTTACATTTCAGAAGCCGACTCCATAAACCTTCAAGCTCATGACTTCTTTTTGATACTTTTAATAGTGTCTTAGATTGTTGGTTTAAAGACTTGCGTGTTGACGGAAGGAACTCATATTCTTTATTATTAAAAAAGATTATATACGATAATATATCTACACACATTTTTGTATGTGTAAGCCAAATACCTGATTTCCTTATTAGGTTACTATAAAACTCTGGTAACTTTCCTCCTTGATTATAATCTGGTGACCGCCAAAATTTCTCCCACATTGCTAATCTTGACTCATCATCGTCACAGTATGCATTTTGAAGCTTTTGAAATATAGTCTTTGGCCAACCTTTTTCAATTGCTTTAAATTTTTCAATACCGCTGCATAAGGCTTTATAAGGCAATGAAGCCCTAAAGTTATGTATTAATGTTGGTGTCGCAAATATATTAGCTTTATCAGAGTCTTTAAATTGATAATTAAACTGTGACATCCAACGGTCTTGAAAAATACGAATATCCGCAGATAAAGCAAGAATTGAATTTTGAGGATACAAACATGAAGCGAGAAAAGTCTGATTTTCACCTGAGTTTTTGAAAACTCCATTCTTGTAGCCTATAGCAATAAGCTGCCCAAGTGCCCTAGCATCTATATCACTCGAGTTAGTAAGCTTACTACCTCCATAGTGCTCTAGATAAACTTCGGGAGTATCATTAATTTTATATTTTCCCTCGCCGGGCTCATTAGTTTCTGAAATAACCCCCAACTCTACTAATTGCTTGCTTAAAGATTTAGAAGTATCAAATTCAAACTTTTCACTAGATGAGAAGGAAGAACTTGTTTCACTAACTGCACCGAAAGCATAAAACTTAACTGCAACAGATGAAACTACATTAGTTCGATCAAAAATTTCTTCTAAAAAACTGCTATTAGCACCACACGATATAAATAGGACTAATAGCTTCTCCATTTCTGTTGCGAATAGAGAGTCTTTCTTAGCATTTTTTTTAATCGAATTAAGATAAAGGCTAATTAAATAGAACTCTCTATTTGATAATTTTACTTCTTCTCCATGTCTAAAAGCCCTAGTTATTATACTAGAATTAGCATTATCAAGTTTTGAAGTTATAGGAACTATAATTCCTTGATCTATAGCATTATCAAGAAATAAACTGAATGAAATTTTAGTTAAATTGCTTTCATTCCCCACACAAGCTTTTGTTAAATCAAGCAACTCAGAAACTGTTACGCCTTTCTTCAATCTATCTTTGACACTTTTATTGTTCTTATTGTAAGCCTCAGATGGACCGTGCTCTTTAATCAACTTTTGAAGTGCCACCTCTTTATTAAGATACATCTCAAAAAATGGTTTAGTTAATTCCTGCTGCATTTCTGCAATGCTAGCTGCGCTTGTTGACATTGGTTTGTTTGATCTATCAAGAACATAAAATTCTGACAAAGAATCAACTCTTTTATAAGGAGAAAACCTGCATTTCTTATTTATAAGCTCTCTTACATTACCAACCATAGGTGGTGAAAATAAGAATGATAACTCCCTATCATCATGCTCTAAATCAAATTGGTTTATTTCGCTTAGAAGAGAATTTATATCTTTCAGCCATACATGCGCTAACTGATTAGCAACATAATACTGAAGTAATCTAATCTTTGATTTTGCTGTTTCAAAGCATTTGTGAATTCTTACATGGCTATCTGTTTTACTAACAAGGTGTGAAAATAATTTATCGACTTCACTTTCAACCATAGGTGCAAAAGCAAAAAAAGGGACGACTCTAAAACTAAACTTTTTTTTACCTGCTTCTCCACCGACATATCTACCAAAGATTCTAACTTTTGATAAATTATCATCCGTAATTTTTAAACCTACTATCTCCTCTAATTCTTTAATTTTGTCTTCGTCTGGTATCAGTGTATATACTCTCACTCCATTTTCGACTTGTAGCTTTGTTGATAGGTCAAATAACCTCCAGCCTGGGCAAGCTGAAATTGCTGCTATATCGTAGTTATATAATGAACGTCTGTTATAAAGTGGAAAGTCTACACTATAAGGCCTTGGGAGAATGGACATTGACTTTACTATATTCGAACTCAATGAACGACAACTCGTATCATCAAGCTCGAAATATTTATTGTCAGGCTTTATATATGTACTTTCCCAATAATCTCTATTAACAGCTAAGACATGACAGGTAACTTTTACATTTTTAGTTTTTCGTTGAATTAGGCTCTTAGAGTCTTTTAAAGTAGTACCGGTGAATACTAGTTCATCGACGATAGCAATACTTTTATTATTCATCCAACTCATATCCATTCCTAAAACACGGTCAGTTGTAATAATAGCCGAATTGCGAACCAGCCCCATTGTTTCTAGTGTATGATAGAAACATGCCGCTTTTCGTGCCATCAATATAATTACATCAGCCTTTATTTCAGATATTTGTTTAGAATACTCTATGACGGCTTGTTTTGATTCTCCATCAAACTGAGCCAAGAATGTATTTTTATCCATAATTATCCTTAAATTCTTTCTTACCCACAAAAACCATAAAGCATTAATGCTTATTTAAAAATTGAAATCACACCAATATTGAGTATCTACTAAAACTTTACTGAGTGAGTTTTAATTCACTTTTAGTTGGAATGTTGTTCTTCCAACTTTCGTGAGTGTTTATTTTTAACTGACTTATTGTTTCAATCAAAACTTGATCAGCATCTCCACTTTTATTTTTATACTCACCTAAAGAAAAATCATATTTTACAAGATTCATTTCTATTATACGTTCAGCCCCTCTATAAAGTGCCCATAACTCTTGTGGTTTTCTAAGCTGTAACCAAGCAGTAAGAAAAGCAGCTAATGCTGATAATATAGATGGTAAAACTTTTGATAACCAAAACCCTTCTGCTAGACTTACTAGCAATGGAGAAGATAAAGTGAAAAGCATAATAAATTTAAAACACCAAAGAGACTCAAATTTATTATGCGATGCTTTTTCTTGAAAATGCTGTAGTTGATTCATAGCATAGTCCCTGGCATTCCCGCATGTATTTTTTTCCACTTTTTAGCTCCTGAGTATTTTCATAATTAATCAATTAAACCACAAAGAATCTAGAAGAGCTTGTAGTTCAAGCTCTGAATTTTTATTCAACTACTTAGTGATAGAACCGTATACTTTTAAGTTGAAAGAATACTATATTCATAGAATGATACGCAATAGAAATATAAATTAATAATTAGTTGTTTTTCATAAAAATAAAATATTTCCGATATATTTATCTAAAATAAATCAACAACATACGTGACAATAGAACACATAAGTATTTTGCTTTTTAACTATTGGAAGTAATAAAGCATTCACTTCACTCCAACCTATTACTTCGTTTATATTAATGTCAATTTTCTTCTTATCTCTAAGTAGCGCTTTAAATGTGACTAAATTATTTAAATTTATAAGTTTATTAAACTGACTGGCCAAAGTTAATTACCTTCACAATCTTAATTATAAAAATAAAATCCCACACTTTATCGAACCTCTTATCTTAATAAAGAAGATAAAATACTAAAAACGGTTCGCGTTTAGGAAAGCTAGCAATAACAAACAAAACAAATTAATAAATATCGACAATTAAAATATTGTTTTTTATTAGCGGTGATAGTTCTTTAATTATTCATTAAATACATTGCCAAATAAGAATTTACAAACTAATTAAAGTTTAGACTTTCTTCTCAGATTCAGGGTTAACAGCTTTAGCGACACTATTTGTGCTCCCAATAATTGCACTACCACTTCCAATTGAAGTCGTTGTTACTGCTGAACTAACTTCTTTTGTTACTTCTCTCGAATAGCTATTTATAAAAGTACCACCACGCATGTGAGATGATACTAATTGAGTAGAAGTAACTGGTTTCACAACACTTGTTATTGTTGTTTGAAATAAGTTCCTTATACCGTTGGCAATCGAGGCTAGCAAAATCATACACAGAGGCACTGATAGCATCATCACTGAAAATCTCATCAAACCGTCTTTTAATCTACTCTCGATTAATAGACCAGAATAACCGAACACTATCAGAAAATACAAACCTGCAAAGGCATATTTACCAATTGGTGATTCAAAATAATAGTGATGTAGATATAGCACTCCCCAAAAAAATACAAAAAATAGAGATTGGCCATTGAGCGACTTAAATGTATCCCACAAAGATTTAAGCTGGTAGAGGGTATAAATAATTAAAAATGGTAATAAAATCGGTATCGACGTACAAATCACCAATAGTAAGACAGAAAACACTACCCCCTTTAGCATTTCTGATAGCTTATTCTCAGTAAAAATGTAATAAGCAAAGTAGATAAAAGATAAAAACATTGTAGCAACTATCGTAATCGCGAATGCTTGCTCACCTGCTCCTGATAAAAAGAAAAGTGAAGTGAAAATACTAAGATAAAATAATGCTCTGAATCCTTCGATTGCTGTTTTATCTTGTTTTTGTGGTACCTCTTCCACTTTGGTTATCACTTTGTCTTGTTGCTTTTCTTCTCCACTCGAATTGATAACTGAATATCTTTCAGCAGAATTGTCCAAAGAACTATCGCCTTCCACATTAGTGATATTATTAGTCTCTGACAGTTTTGACTTTGGAGAGATTTTAGCCGATTTATGTTGTGGTTTTTCAGCTTTGCACTCTGTGAATATTCCCGCTGCCTTCAGTTTTTTTTGAATATAGCGTGCTTTTTCAAGTTCTAAATTCTTTTTGATGGCGTATGATCTTCCATCAAAAAGTAAGTGCGCTTTTGATTCGGGCAATTTTAATAAGCGCGCTAGCGCAATACTTAGTTTGATTTGATCCTTTTCCGGAGCAATCTTGCCTTTAAATACAATTTTGTAGGTATTCATACTAATCCTTAGTCATTATTCCTGAAAGATTATCAAAATCGTACTTGTCTTAAAACACATTAAACATCCAAAACCTCACTAAAACTAGATTTGGAAAGAAAAATTTATTCTTATTTTTAACCTACTACAGTTTCAACTTGTAAACCATAAAGTTTATCAATGGTATTATACTTTTGATTTTTGTAATCGGCTTGAACTTTATACAACTAAGATAATTTTTTGTGATTTGAAACAAACTTAGAAAACAATATTTTAATTTTTATCCTTTCCAAGTACTACCTGATGCATCATAGTATTTACCATCAATACCCTTAGAATAAACTGTTCCACAGACATCTTCCCAATCTCCATCATGATATGGGTCAGAGTCAGGGTTATCAATCAAATCAATTTGCTTAGTATTATTTTCCTTACTATCAATACTTAATAAAAATACCAAAACCTTCAAGAGACAAACTAAAGCTACTTTTACGTATTTCATTTTAAATATTCCTTTTATTATTAAATCAAACTTCTTTAAGTTTATGATGGTATGCAGACATATCGTAAAACACCATTGCACTATGTCAATATCACATAAATAGCACATCACTAACAAGCTTTCTCATAAACATTTTAAAACAGATACTTAGCTCGACTATTCCGGTCGTTCCCCCCCCAGCCCCACCAAATTTTAGCTTTATAAATCAATCAGTTAGAGAGATTTTCTTTAACTGGTTTTTTTGTTTTCGGGGCAAACATCCACATTTCATCCTAAAAAATGTCCACATCGTGACCACATTTATATAAAGCCCAAAATCCGCATATTTATTTTAGCTTTTATGGTCACATGGCTTATCCGATTTCAATCTACAATTTATCCAAATAACAATTCAAAATATGTCTTTATTGAGCCAAATTAGGCATAAATTCAGGATTGTCACTTCACCGTAATCACTATCAATTCTATGCTATCTGGACTAACATATTGATTAGATTTAAAGCGTAAGGAATATAGCGTGTCGTTAGCGAATGCTCACACAGTTCGCCAGAGCCGATTTTTGCCACTTGTTGCTGCACTACTCGTGTTAGTTGGCAGTATGCTTTATGGGTTGGTGTTATATGAGCAAGAAAAGGAGCATCATGCTGAAAAGGTAGCGGCGGCACTTGCCTCACGGCTTGACCATGTGACTGAGGGTGTAAACGAGCGCGTTACGCTGTATTGGTACGGTATTTTAGGGCTTCGCACTGCAATTTATGCGAATCAACAACACAGCTTTGACTATCAGGCGATGCAGCGTTATATCAGGTCGTTTGACTTCCAAGCGGAATATTCTGGGGCTCGTGGCGTGGGGATCATCAAATATGTCCCCGTTGATAGCGTAAGCAGCTTTGTGCAACAAGCACAAGCTGAGCGTACAGACAGAACATTCTCCATCAAAACGCTAAACCCACATAGCACCAGCAAATTTGTTATCCAGTACATTGAACCCGAAGCAAACAACGATAAAGCCGTCGGCTTGGATATAGGTTCCGAAGCTAGTCGTAGAACAGCGGCAATAGAAGCTGCAACTGCCAATGAGCCGAGGCTTACCGCCCCAATTACCTTAGTGCAAGCCGACAATAAAATTAAATACGGCTTTTTGATACTCGCGCCAATTTATACCTCTATTGGTATGGCAACAAATGAAGAAAATCGGTTAGACAACTTAGTTGGTTGGACTTATTCCCCGTTACTTATCGATGAGATCCTGTCGACTTTGCTGTCTTTTCGACAAGATGTTTCAATTCAAATTTCCGATGTAACCAATAACGATGAAAACACACCATTTTATCAGGTGCTAAAAGAAGATATTAAAGAGTTGGATAACTCGGTGGCTAAACAGGTCACCTTGTTTGGTCGCTCTTGGGAAGTAAAAATTTGGCCAACTCCGCAATTTATCCGTTCACTCAATCTCGTCTCTCCTAATACCATTTTGCAAGTTGCGCTGCTGGTGTCTGCGCTATTGGCAATCATCACTTATATTCTGCTTTTAAGCTTTACGCGTCAGCGCTTAGCAGAAAAGGAAAAGCTAGCAGCCGAAGAAGAAAAAGCACAGTCCCTTGCTAAACTGAACTCTTCATTAGAACAGGAAGTAAAAGCACGAACTAAAGAAATCGTAAAATACAGCCAACTTCACACCAGCATTGTTGAAGGTTCGGGTTATGCCATTGTCGCCACCGATCCTGACGGTATCATTACCCAGTTTAACCCTGCAGCTGAGCGTTTATTAGGGTACAAAAAAGATGAACTCATTGGTAAATCATCCCCTGCCATTTTCCATCTTGAGGAAGAGGTCATAGCAAGAGCAAAAGCGTTAACGGAAGAGCTTGGCAGAGTCATTGAACCTGGGTTTGAAGTGTTTGTCGCCAAAGCCAAACAAGGTGTGGTAGATACTAGTCGATGGACTTACGTTACTAAGCAAAATCAACACGTTCAAATTAAGTTAAATGTAACAACCTTGACCGACGAACACGGCAATATTGATGGGTTTTTGGGCATCGCATTAGATCTCACTGAGCAGCTCAAACATGAGCGAGAACTCTCGCACGCCAAAGAAGCAGCTGAGCAAGCAGCCAAAGCCAAAGCCGTCTTTTTGGCGAATATGAGTCATGAAATACGAACCCCAATGAATGGCTTATACGGCACATTACAACTATTAAAGTCGGAACCACTTAACAGCACCGCTACCAACCTACTTGAGAAGGCGACTTACTCGGTTAAGGCACTTAATACTATCATCAACGATATTTTGGATTTCTCTAAAATTGAAGCCGGTAGAATTGAGCTTGAAGAACGACCATTTAATATTGAGGTGTTGGTTGAACACCTACGCTCAGATTTCTTAGTGTTGGCAAAAAACAAGGGATTAAAGCTTAAGATCTACGTTGAACTTGAGCATAAGTTTTGGCTTGGAGACGAAGTCAGAGTCAGGCAAGTGTTGCTTAACCTCTTGTCAAACTCCATTAAGTTTACTGAAACTGGTAGTATTATTACCCATATAAAACCACTTCAAAATGATTCAGGTATGCTTATCACCGTTGCCGACACCGGCATAGGAATGACAGAAGCCACAATCAAAAAACTCTTTTCACGATTTGAGCAGGCGGATAAGTCCACCACCAGAAAATTTGGTGGTACGGGACTCGGCCTTTCTATCACCCGCTCCCTAATCGACCTGATGGGCGGCACGATAAAAGTAGAAAGTACTGTCGGAGAAGGCAGTCAATTTAGCATCGAGTTGCCTTTGCAAAAGGCTAAGTGTACATCAGAGCAACCAAAAGGCGATCCGCTAACAGCAGCAGACTTGAGCGGTACGTCCATATTGCTGGCTGAGGATAATCCAGTAAACCAGCTGGTAGTGCGTTCTATGATCAGTAAAGCCAATGGTGATATTACGATTGCGAATAATGGTAAAGAGTCCATTGAACAATTCGAGCTAAACAAACCCGACTTAATACTTATGGATATTCAAATGCCTGAAATGGATGGCGTTGAAGCCTGCAAGCGTCTCAAAAGAAAGGATCCCAATATCCCAATAATCGCATTGACTGCAAATGCCTTTGCGGAAGACAAAGCCTTGTATGAGCGCGTCGGATTTGATGGTTATGTTGCCAAACCCATAGAGCAGCTTGAGCTTATCAATACCATAGCGACCGTACTCGCACAGAGCCGCAATGTACAATAATAAATTAAGAAGCAAAAAACACTTTGCGGATACATTAAACATTCTTAATCGTTTAACAAAACACGTGTACCAGTCTTCCTTTGCTGATAAAATAAGCATGCTTTATAAAACGCTCAGAGATTTACGCCATGAAATGTTCTATATCACTTTTACTTAGTTTACTTATCACATTTTGGGCATTTGAAACTTTAGCGAAATGTAGCAAAACTTTGCGCATAGGAATGAACGAAACACTGTGGCCTCCTTATATTTCCCGTAAAGAAGGTAATGTCTCTGGTTTAGAGATTAATGCGCTAAACACCTTGTTTAACGACTCATCTTATTGCTTGGAATATGTCTTTTATCCCACTTCAGCGAGAATGCTAGCAGAGTTAAAGGTAGGTAAGGTAGATGTACTAATGGCTGCGACCAAAACGGCATCTAGAGCTAAGTTTGCTTACTTCACTACACCTTACCGCCAAGAAGTCATGGCATTATTCCAACATAAAGAAAAACCAAAAATTGGCGGCGAAGTCGAGTCGTTGATCCTTGCAGGAAACACATTTGCTCTGAATGCCGGCAGCTACTATGGAATTGCCTTTGAAAAACTGATCCAAGACTTTTATAACGATCAGCTGGTACATCTGCCCAATGCCGCTCGCCGCTTTAAAATGTTGGGTAAACAGCGAGTTGATTATGTTGTTGAAGATAAGCTCGCGGGCGAGCACTTTATTCAAGCCAAAGAGTATACCGATGTTATCTATTCTGGTATCGAGGCGAATAGAACTCCGGTTAGCTATATGCTTAGCAAAGTCAGTTTAACCACTGTAGACCTTGAAAATATTAATCGGCTAATTGAATTGCACCAGAGTGAACTCAACAATTTGTTTTCTTTTCATCACGTTTCCGATCCCCATTTATAATTGAAGAGGTAACCTCTACATTGTTGCTTATCTTTGTATAATGCTGTTTGTCGTAATTGATTTGGAACTATTTGTTACTGCCGACTACAGTTAATAGATGCGCAAAAATGTGGTTGGGATTTGCTTGGTTCGGTTTTTACTCTTTGTAACTTGTACATTTTATTTTTGCCAACATGCGTTGGCGAAAGACTTCTCATATTTTGAAAGTAAGCTAGACGAGGCCAGCGACTATTTAACGGTTAACCCTGCACAATCCTTGATTATTCTCGACAGTTTAGAGCAACTGCAAGATGTACCTGTACCGTTATTTATTCAGTGGCATTTGCTGAGCGCTCGTGCATCTGTACCAACAAACAAAGTTGATAGGCTCTATACCTCAATAAACGCGACCTTTCTGTATCCAGATGACATGTTTTTTAAAGCCAACCTCCCTACCATTTTGAGTGCGCTAGGGATTTGGTTACGCCGACAAGAATACCTTGATGATGCTGATACTAGTCTTAAGTGTGCCTACAAATATGCAGAAAATGACCGCCAACGACTTACGCTGACTAACAGTATGGCGCTAGTTGCCCGCAACCAAGATGACTACCAAAAAGCGAGAACATTGTATGCCAAAGCACGCAAATTAGCTGAGGAGTTAAAGCAAACCCCGGTACTTGCGATGATCGAAAGCAATTTGGGTAGCCTCGCGCTTGATCAAGGTCGAGTATTTGAAGCCGAGCAGTATTTTCGCCATGCTCTGTTGGGCTATCAAGCCGTTGATAAACGCTCGGGTCAAATCTCAGCGGGGATTAACTTGATGTTTGTCTTTCTTATTCAAAAACAAATCGTGAACTACGAACGTTTACAAGGGCCCACGTCTACCCTAACCACAGCCTTTCCAAACGAATCAAAACAAGCTTGGCTACAATGGCTTGAGGCGCGCTATAAACAACTCGAGGGGGAGATGCCCAACCAAAGCACTAAGCAAGCGTTACAACTGGCATATACCCAGTTAGAAAGCGATAAAGTAAAGCTACTAGTACATAGATATTTAGCAAAAGAGTTAGGCGTCGAAGTAACGGCTCCCCTCCCCATCACAGCCAAGTCTTTTTCAAGCCCTTGGTTTGATAGAGTGAAGCTGTGTAGCTGGTAAGCAAATACATTCGTTCCTAAACGCAAAAAAGCCGCTCAATGAGCGGCTTTTTCAAATTGAATTTGCTTATTCAGCAGCCTTAGAGACCATCACCATTGCAGGGCGCAATAGACGACCGTTTAAGGTATACCCTTTTTGCATCACAGCAAGCACAGTATTTGGTGATACATCATTGCTTGGCTGAATTGACATTGCTTGGTGTAGCTCTGGGTTAAATGCTTCACCCTGCGGGTTTACCGCTTCAACACCAAATTTAGCAAGGGCATCAGCAAATGTCTTGATAGTCATATCAATACCTTCAAGCACTGGCTTTAAAGTTTCGTTTTCTTTGTCAGAAAACTCAATCGCACGCTCTAGGTTATCGATTACAGGTAGTAATTCGTTTGAGAACTTTTCTAGCGCAAATTTATGCGCTTTTTCAACATCCTGCGCTGCACGGCGACGAACATTTTCAAGCTCAGCAGCGGCGCGAACAACGCTATCTTTTTGTGAGTCGATAGTTTGCTTAGCGGTTTCAAGCTCAGCATACAGACCAGCGATTTCTTCTTCTGGGCTCAACTCACCCGCATTTTCTGCCTGCTCTTCCTGAGTTTGTTGTTCTGCTTGTGCTTCTACAACTTCCGCTTCCGCTTGTGTTTGTTCTTGTTCAAGCTCTTGCTCTGGGGCTTTTGTCTGCTCAGACATGTGGTGATTCTCCGATTCTTTACAACTGCGGTAATTATGGGGATTGAAATGAGAGTTTCAACCCTTTATTGCGGCAATTTTTTGAATTCCGACAAGATAGCTTCGATCTTTGAATCCGCAGGGCAAATGACGCAAAAGCGACTTTGATATTCTCCTTTGGAGAAATACGGCACACTAAGCACCACTACGCGATGTAAACCGAGCATGCTTAGCTCTTCGCCAAGTAACACGGATACACCGTCTTTAAACGCCAAGCGGTCTTCAACTTGGTCTAAAAATCCGACGCCAAGATTAATCTCTCTATCCAACTCTAGGCGGTTATATAAGTAGCGCTCGCCCACAACAATCGCATTATCTGAGCCTAATTGCTGACTTAACTGCTTAGTCCACTGGGCCAAAATATGATGACAACTCGGCGGTGCGCTGTGTGCCATGGCGCGCATTCGGTGCAACCCTTCAACTAAAGTTTGTTGACTGAATACAGTATTCATCCAAGCCGCGAACTGGTAACGCAACGCGTCGGAGTCATCAACGGGTTTATCTATACAAATATTGTGTGATTGCCCCGCTCTGTCTAACAGCAGGACCAGCCAATTTTTACGATCAAAATCGAGCACTTCGACACGGAACATTTGTTTGCTGCTAACTTGTGGTAATCCAACGCAGCAACAGACCTGGAAGTTTTGGCTCAATAAGTGGGCAAAAGAGACTATTGCGGATTGATCTGGTTGCCAATGAACGGCAACATCAGCCAGAGGAAAAAACTCCTGTAGCCAGAATTTTACACCTTGATCGGTGGGCACGCGGCCAGCTGACGTGTGCGGCGAATACAATAAGCCTTGATTTTCAAGTCTTGCCATTGCATTACGTACGGTTGCAGAACAAATAGCAAGGCCGTCCTGCTTTGCTATTTTGCTGGATGCAACAGGCTGCCCTTCACCATTACAATAATGGCGCATGACCGCACACAGAATTTGTTCATCTCTGGGATTTAGTTTCATAATTATTTTAATATGGGTGTCAATTGCCAGTTTCAAGCACTACGCTTTTAATATAATCTTGCAACAAAGATACCAAGGACAAATGACTGAATGACGACCACGTTTAACACCATCGGCTTAATTGGCAAACCCAACCACGAAGGCGCGGGGACGACCTTACAACGACTCTACACATTTTTGCAAGCATTAGGATATGAAGTACTCGTAGAAGATCGCGTTGCGGAGCAAATAAAGTCGTTAGACGAAGACGCTGTTGTCGAGTTAGTTGAACTAGGTAAACGCTGCGATCTTGCTATTGTTGTTGGTGGTGACGGTAACATGCTTGGTGCGGCAAGAGTACTGGCTCGTTTTGATGTCGCCGTGATTGGGGTTAACCGCGGTAACTTAGGCTTTTTGACAGATTTGAACCCCGAAGGCTTTGAAGCGCAGCTAGAAGCGGTGTTAAGCGGCCAATTTATTGAAGAATCGAGATTTCTGTTAGAGGTGGCAGTATATCGACATCACCAACTTAAAAGCGCAAATTTAGCAATGAACGAAGCCGTATTACACGCTGATAAGGTTGCTCATATGATTGAATTTGAGGCCTTTATCAACGACGACTTTGTATTTTCCCAGCGCTCAGACGGTTTAATTGTCTCGACACCGACGGGGTCAACCGCTTACTCGCTTTCTGGTGGCGGGCCTATTTTAACCCCAGAACTCGACGCTATTTCTTTGGTGCCTATGTTTCCGCATACCTTATCCAGCCGGCCTTTAGTGGTGGATGCAGAAAAAGAAGTCAAACTTAAGTTAAGTCTAGAAAACACCGACAGCTTACAAGTAAGTTGTGACAGCCATGTTGTACTGGCTGTGCTACCTGGCGACGAGGTTATCATCAAAAAAGCGGAGAAAAGACTAAGATTGATCCACCCTAAATGCTACTCCTACTACAATGTTCTTAGACAGAAATTAAATTGGGGCAGTAGGCTTTACTAAGCACGCAAAGTTACGCAAAATAACCTTGGTTAATTTTTCTAATTTAGGTAAATAACAATAAAATGGCTTACGTTGTATTTTTCACATTGGCGCTGCTTATCACTATACTTTCAGTGTATTTAGTGATTGAAAATAATAGAAGAAAAGCCCGTGAAGCGGAAAAAAAAGCCTTTAACGATCGTTTAAAAGTGATTAGTAGCAACTTTAAACTTAAAGTTGCTGAATTCGTCGAAGCGAAGATTTTAAGGCCAAAATACGCACCGCAGATCAATGCAATTGTTGGCAACTTTTTTGTTGTTCAAGCGCACTCGGAAGAGAACTTGGCGCAACTGGAAAAAGTGTCTGAGTTATTTATCTATTCAGTGACAAACGAGCTCAATAAGTGTCGCTCAAATGGCAATATGGATTTGCTTGCTGAGCAATTACAATATTTTGTTGCTGAATTACCCACGGCGGGCATTGCCTATAATCGTGACTTCTATCGCGAGATGCTTCCAGCTCTCATTGCACGCATTCAAACACCTGATACACCAGCAATACAGCAAGATGAAGATGTGCTGGATTCGCAAGAGCTAGGTGATTCAGAGCCATCCAACCAACAAATGCAAGCAGCCTTAGTAAAAGAGCACGCCATCGGTTAATCTTGCTATTATTTTTAGTAAAATTTTTTGATTTGAGTTGCTAAACAATAAAATACTGTATAAATTAACAGTAATTCTCTGTTAGGGTGTACAGTATGCTTTTAGCTTTAAATGTTCAAAATTTTGCTATTGTTAGTGCGCTAAATATTGACTGGCATTGCGGCATGACCGCAATTACAGGTGAAACAGGCGCGGGTAAGTCCATTGCAATTGATGCGCTTTCTTTATGTCTCGGTGAGCGTGCTGATCCTTCTGCTATTCGTCCAGGCACCGACAAAGCGGATATCTCTGCTCAGTTTGATGTTTCAAATCTCCCAGCTGCCAAACGCTTTCTAACGGAGCATATGCTAGATAACGAAGAGAATGAATGTATTCTTCGTCGTGTTATTAGTAAAAGTGGGCGTAGTAAAAGCTACATCAATGGCTCCCCTGTTACTGCTGGCCAGCAAAAAGAGTTAGGCCAACATCTTATTGCAATCCATGGACAACACGCCCATCAGCTACTGCTAAAGCCAGAATATCAACTGCACTTGCTAGATGCCTATGCTAACCACACGACTTTGTTACAAGCAGTTAAGGGGCAATATAATCACTACCATAAACTGCAAAAAGAATATGCCGAACTACAAAAGTCACAGCAGGCACAAGCCGCAAAAAAACAACTTCTTGAGTACCAAGTAGCGGAGCTTGACGAGTTTGCCCTACAAGAAGGCGAATATGAAGATATTGAGACCGAACATTCACGCCTAAGCCATAGCCAAACCATTTTAGAACAATGCCACCGTGAGCTCTCTCGCCTTTATGAAAATGACGAGCAGACTGTGCTATCGCAGCTACAACAAAGTGCACAAGTGTTCTCTGAACTCACCAGTTTTGACAAAACCCTTGAGAATATTGCGCAAGTGCTTGAAGAGGCAGCAGTACAAGTGGAAGAAGCCAGTAGAGAGATCCGCAGTTATTCTGATTCAGTCGAACAAGATCCGATGCGACTACAAGAGCTAGAAGATAGACTCTCTCAAGCTCTAGATTTAGCTAGAAAGCATCAAGTTCAGCCAGAATTGCTATATCAGCACCATCAAGCACTACAACACGAGCTTGAGTCTATTAGCTCTGATTCTGCACGACTGGATGCATTAGAGGAGGAAATTGCTGAAGCCATCAACGCTTATAACCAAGCTGCACAAGGATTAAGTCAAAGCCGCCAGCAAGCCAGTGCATCTCTTAACGAACGTATTTCTGCAAGTATGAAAGAGCTTGCGATGGGTGATGGTCAATTTGAGATCCAGTTAACGCCTAATCTTGGCGCTAAACCGAGCCCTGTTGGGTATGACCACATTGAATTTTACGTCTCTACTAACCCAGGCCAACCTTTACAGCCTATGGGCAAAGTTGCCTCGGGTGGTGAACTATCTCGGATAAGCTTAGCCATTCAAGTGATTATCGCAACACGCGTTACGACACCCACTTTGATTTTCGATGAAGTTGATGTAGGGATATCAGGTCCAACGGCTGCAACCGTAGGTAAATTGCTACGTCAGCTTGGCCAGTCCACGCAAGTTATTTGTGTTACCCATTTACCGCAAGTGGCATGCAGTGGTCACAACCAGTTCTTTGTCGCAAAACGGGTAGAACATGGCGAAACCTTTACCAAAATGACCCCAATGGCAGAAAGCCAACGCATTGATGAAATAGCAAGGTTAATTGGTGGAGATAAAATAAGTGACACCACAAGAGCGAGTGCAAAAGAATTATTACAAGTACAAAGTGCTTAGCCGTTATCAGGCTGATTGCTCCTGTTGATTAACGCGCAGCGTTATACCGAATTGCTGCGCGGATCAATGTACAGAAATGGGCTTCATTGATGGTGTCCTGCTGTTTTATATCAATCGCCCGTCGAGTGTTACCTGCAAACCCTGTATTGAATAACTGGTGCTCATCTTCAAACTTTGCACCGTATGCAAAGGTAAGTTTGACCTTATCTTTGTATACTTCGCCCGTGCAGATCATGCCAGCTTTTGACCAGACAGGCACTCCTGTTGGGTTGCTTGGCTTACGCCACTTGATATCTTCTTCTACCTCTTTATCAACACTTAGGATCAGACTTCTGACCTGCTGCAATACCACTGCACGCCAATCGCTTAAGCTCGCTATCTTTGCAGTGACCGCATCAGCGCCTGAGTTTATTGTTTCATTCATGATCTTTCCTTAATACTATTGATAAATATATGTTGAGTAAAATTAAGTTAGTGGCTAACAAGGGCCTGTTGACCTTTGCTGTTTGATTTTTGTTCTTCTGAGTGCGTTTTGGTCGCGACGCTCAACTTGCCGCCTAGTAATCTAGGTAAAAGTTGAGCAACAATGAACAAAGCACACTCAGGTGAACCCAAAGGGCAGCGCTTGATTAGCATTTCTACTGTGTTATCGCCTGACTCACATAGAACAACTATGCTACGCAGACTCTGCCTTGTATAAACACCAATCAAACTGCTGCAAAAACAAACTTAAAAGATAAACAGTCCCTACGCAAAATTCAAATAAAAAAACCCCAGCTACAACGAATGTAGTTGGGGTTTGTGAACGACAAAAGCGTTAAACTTCTAAATAATCCAAAATGCCTTCAGCAGCGTTGCGGCCTTCAAAAATCGCCGTTACCACTAAATCAGAACCTCGTACCGCGTCGCCACCGGCAAAGATCTTAGGATTACTTGTTTGATGTGTAAATGCGCCTTTTTCTGGTGCAACAATACCGCCCCAGTGATTTATTGCGACATCGTATTGTGCTAACCAGTCAAGGTTGTGAGGCTTAAAACCAAATGCCATGATCACCGCGTCGGCTTCTAGTGTATGCTCAGAGCCTTCCACGGTTTCAGCACTACGGCGACCATTTTTGTCAGGTTCACCTAATTGTGTTTTCACCATTTTAACGCCCGTGACTTTGCCTGAGCTGTCAATTTCAATACCAACCGGCTGTAAATTGAATCTAAATTCAACCCCTTCTTCTTTGGCATTTTTAACTTCTCGAACTGAGCCTGGCATGTTTTCTTCATCACGACGATAAGCACAGATCACGGATTGCGCATTTTGTCTGACTGACGTTCTAACACAGTCCATCGCCGTGTCACCACCACCTAGTACCACCACGCGCTTACCAGCCATGTTCACATAGTTATGCTGACTTTCGTCATAGCCCATAACTCGGTTGGTGTTACCAATCAAAAATGGTAGCGCATCATAAACACCATCGGCATCTTCATTTGCAAGATTACCTTTCATGCTTTGGTACGTCCCCACACCTAAGAATACGGCGTCGTATTGCGACAATAACTCGTCCATTGAGACATCACGACCAACCTCGGTATTGAGTTTAAACTTAACGCCCATTTCGGTGAAAATCTCGCGACGGTTTTCCATTACCGATTTTTCTAATTTGAATGACGGGATCCCAAAGGTCAGCAAGCCACCAATCTCTGGGTTACGATCATACACCACAGGGCGCACGCCGTTTCGCACTAGAATATCTGCACAGCCAAGCCCTGCCGGACCCGCGCCTATGATTGCGACTTTCTTATCAGTCCAAGTAACGTAAGAAAGATCAGGCTTCCAGCCCTGTGCAAACGCCGTATCAGTAATATATTTTTCAATATTTCCTATAGTCACTGCACCAAACTCTTCGTTCAGCGTACACGACCCCTCACAAAGCCTATCTTGCGGACATACTCGACCACACACTTCAGGCAAACTATTGGTACGGTGAGATAGCTCCGCTGCCTCAATGATTCTGCCGGTACGAATAAGTTTGAGCCATTGCGGAATATAGTTGTGAACTGGACACTTCCATTCACAATACGGATTACCACAATCTAAACAACGATCGGATTGCGAATGAACTTGCTGCTCAGAAAATGGCTCATAAATTTCAACAAAAGATTGCTTACGCGTAGAAATAGGCTTTTTGCGCGGATCTACACGTTGTACATCGATAAATTGGTAAACGTTCTCGCTCATTGCTCTCTCCTACTGCGCCTGAATTCTTAGCTCAGCGCTACTACGCGCTCGGTGGCCAAGTAAACTGTTTAAATCGCTCGACTTTGGCTTTACCAATGTAAACATTGGCAAATACAACTCAAAGTTAGCTAAGATCTGCTCAGCTCGAGTTGAGCTCGTTAAATCTAAATGCTCTGCAATTAAACCGCGTAGATGTTCTTGGTGCGATGCCAGCGCTTTGAGGTCTACCAGCTCGACCAACTCAGGGTTGATCCGCTTATCAAAATCACTTTCTTCATCAAGTACATAGGCAAAACCACCGGTCATGCCTGCGCCAAAGTTAACGCCAACTTGACCAAGCACACACACCACGCCTCCCGTCATGTATTCGCAGCCATTATCACCAAGCCCTTCAACAACCGCTTGTACACCCGAATTCCGCACGGCAAAGCGCTCCCCAGCTCGACCTGCTGCAAACAACTTGCCGCCGGTCGCGCCATATAAACAGGTGTTACCGATGATAGCCGCCTGATGAGAGGCAAAGCTTGAGCCAACAGGAGGACGCACGACTAGCTTTCCACCAGCCATCCCTTTACCAACATAATCGTTAGCATCACCGACTAATGTCATTTCAAGGCCACCCGCATTCCACACCCCAAACGATTGCCCTGCTGTACCATGTAACTCAAGTGCGATTGGATCTGCTGCCATACCTTGGTTACCATGCTTGCTCGCGATATAACCAGACAGCATTGCACCGATAGAGCGATCCGTATTGGATATACGACTCACCAACGAGATACCTGTCATTTCATCGATTGCCGTCTTCGCTTTCGCTAGTAAGCTTTCGTTCAACGCACCACTGTAATGTGATGGATTAGTATGGGTGCAATACAGCGCTTCATTTGACGGATTGTTCGGCTTCGCTAGAAGCGGACTTAAGTCGAGCTTTTTCTGCTTCGCAGTATTACCTTCAATGGCTTCAAGTAAATCCGTTCTACCAATCAAATCGGTGAGTTTTGTGACTCCCAAAGCGGCCATCAGTTCACGAGCCTCTTGCGCAATAAACTTAAAGTAGTTCATCGCCATTTCTGGCAATCCGTGATAATGCTTTTGACGCAACGTATCATCTTGCGTAGCAACACCGGTTGCACAGTTATTAAGGTGACAGATCCGCAGGTATTTACAGCCAAGCGCAACCATAGGGCCGGTACCAAAACCAAAGCTCTCAGCACCCAAAATTGCTGCTTTAATAATATCTAATCCGGTCTTTAAGCCGCCATCTGTTTGCAACCTAATGCGGTGGCGTAGACCATTTTCAACCAACGCCTGTTGTGTTTCAGCAAGGCCAAGCTCCCACGGGCTACCTGCATACTTTACCGATGTCAGCGGACTCGCCCCAGTACCACCATCATAACCGGCAATGGTAATGAGATCGGCATACGCTTTAGCAACACCAGTCGCAATCGTGCCGACACCGGGTTCTGAAACCAGTTTGACCGAGATCATCGCTTCAGGATTGACCTGTTTGAGGTCAAAAATAAGCTGAGCTAAGTCTTCGATCGAATAAATATCGTGATGCGGCGGCGGCGAAATCAAAGTAACACCAGGAACCGAATAGCGTAGCTTCGCGATATAAGGGGTGACTTTTTCACCTGGAAGCTGACCACCCTCGCCCGGCTTTGCCCCTTGCGCAACTTTGATTTGAATAACATCAGCTGAACGCAAATAATGTGGTGTCACACCGAATCGGCCAGAAGCAACCTGCTTAATACGCGAATTCTTTTCTGTACCAAAACGTAGCTTATCCTCACCACCCTCACCAGAGTTAGAGCAACCGCCGAGGCGATTCATCGCAATTGCTAACGCCTCGTGTGCCTCTGGTGATAATGCACCGATACTCATCGCAGCTGAGTCAAAACGTTTGTATAGCTCAGTCACAGGCTCAACATCGTTGATGTCGATTGCTTGTTGCGCCGTATTAAGCTTAAGCATGTCTCGCAGATTTGTAATTGGACGGTTATTTACCAGCTCCGCGTATTTAACGTAGTCTTGATAGTTACCCGAACGAACAGCGGTCTGCAAAGTTTGCACGACATCTGGGTTATACGCATGGTATTCACCACCATGCACATACTTTAATAATCCACCGTGTGATAGTAGTTTACGCTTGCTAAATGCCAATTTATTGAGTTGTTGTTGCTCCAAGGCAAAATCGTCAAAACACGTACCTTTAATACGGTTTGCAACTCCTTTAAAGCACAATTCAACCACCTCATCGGATAAACCGACGGCTTCAAACAACATCGAACAACGATAGGAAGCAATGGTGCTGATCCCCATCTTCGACATGATTTTGTATAAACCTTTGTTAATCGCGCCGCGATAAGACAAAGTCACCTCGCGGTAAGACTTTTTAATGATCTTCTTATCACACATTGCAACAAGGGTTTCGTAGGCTAGATAAGGATAAATCGCTGTTGCGCCAAAACCTAACAAAACAGCAAACTGGTGCGGATCTCTAACACTACCTGTTTCAACCAAAATATTGGTGTCGCAACGCTGGTTGCCATCCACTAGTCGTCTTTGTACTGCTCCCACGGCCATCGCCGCTGGGATAACTTGTTTACCTGCAGCGATTTCTCGGTCACTGAGCACTAACATCACGCACCCAGAACCTGCTTTTGCAACGGCTTCATCACAAATGCGCTTGATTGCATCTTGCAATGACTCTTCAGAACCGTAAATCAATGAAATTTTACACGCACAGTAATGGTCATCATCGGCGGCTAATAGCTGCTGCATATCAGAATAAGTCAATACTGGCGAGGCAAACTGCAAACGTTTAGCATGACCTGTGGTTTCGTTGAAAACGTTTTGCTCACGACCAATACAAGTCGCCAGTGACATTACATGATTTTCCCGTAATGGATCGATTGGCGGGTTCGTGACCTGAGCAAACTTCTGGCGGAAGTAGTCAAATATCGAACGGTGTCCTTCAGATAGCACTGCAAATGGCGTATCGTCACCCATTGAGCCGGTTGCTTCTTGGCCGTTTTCGCCCATTACACGGATCACTTGGTCGAGCTCTTCATTGGTATAACCAAACTGCTTCTGATAGGTCAACAAGGTTTCGTCGTCAAGATCGCGCTTGCCAGCTGCTTTCTCATCTAGCGCTTCAAATGGCGTTAAACGCTTAACATTTTGCTCAAGCCAAGTTTTGTACGGGTGTCTGGATTTCAGGTCTTGATCGATTTCATCGGACTGCCAAATCTTGCCATGTAAGGTATCAACCACCAGTAATTCACCTGGACCCACGCGACCTTTTTCTATAACTTCATCTGGCGCGTAATCCCAAATGCCCACTTCCGAGGCAAGCGTAATAAAGCCGTCTTGCGTGATCACATAGCGGGCAGGACGAAGACCGTTACGGTCCAAATTACAGGCAGCAAAGCGTCCATCAGACATCACGATGCCAGCTGGGCCATCCCACGGCTCCATATGCATGGAGTTAAAGTCATAGAATGCGCGTAAGTCTTCATCCATGGCACGATTTTTCTGCCATGCAGGTGGCACTAACATACGCATAGCGCGGAATAAGTCCATGCCACCAGCTAAAAATAGCTCTAGCATGTTATCTAAACTAGACGAGTCAGAACCCGTTTCATTGACAAACGGTGCCGCATTTTGCAAGTCTGGTAACAACGGTGACGCGAACTTGTAAGCACGTGCTCTCGCCCACTGACGGTTACCTTCAATAGTATTGATCTCACCATTGTGAGCTAAATAGCGGAACGGTTGCGCCAACGGCCATCGAGGCTGTGTATTGGTTGAAAAGCGCTGATGGAATACACAAATCGCACTGGTCATCCGCATATCAGCAAGATCAGTATAAAAATTCGGTAGATCCGCAGGCATCATTAAGCCTTTATAGATAGTCACCAAACCGGACAAACTACAAATATAAAACTGCTCATCTTGCTCTAAACGCTTTTCGATGCGTCGTCTTGCAATATAAAGACGACGCTCTAAATCTTTAGGACGCCACCCTTCAGGCGCACCGACAAAAACCTGTTTAAACTGCGGTAATTGTGCTTTAGCAATAGGACCCAACATAGATGGATCGGTGGGTACTTCACGCCAACCTATGAGCGTCAGTGTTTCTTTTTCTAATTCTTCACTGATCACTTTCTCAGCCGCAGCTGCAAGCTCATGATCCTGATTTAAAAATAGCATACCTACCGCATAGTTTTTGCCCACATGCCAATCATTTTCAGCTGCGACGGCGCGTAAAAAGCTATCCGGTTTTTGTAATAACAGTCCGCAACCATCACCGGTTTTGCCATCTGCAGAAATACCACCTCGGTGCTGCATGCGGTCCAAACCTGTAATTGCTGTACGGATCAGTTTGTGACTTGGCTGACCGCTTACATGCGCAATCAAGCCAAATCCACAGTTATCTTTTTCTAATTTTGAGTCGTATAACATAGACTCCTCCCCTTGCTACAACGGCCAGCCCATGACGGTACGACGAAATGCTGGCAGATATTCAAAATTAGCCTTGATTGAAAGTAGAGTCAACACAAATATGAATACATATTCATAAACTTGAATATTTCTCATTGGTAAGACAAGTTAGCCAAAACCGTAATAAATTTGCCACTTTGAAAATAGTGAATATAAATTTGTAAAATGATACCGGTATCACACCAATAAGAATGCAATAAAACATAATCAGCAATAGACGTTTACGTAAACGTAAACCACACAAAAAATGAATAATTATTCACTTTTTGAATTTTATAAAACTCAATATCGGAGCGCGTTCGATTACACTGTTTATATAGGTATGCAAAACAGAGCGCGTTTTTAGCTTGACGCTAACGTCAACTTAAGTTGATAAAAATAAGCGAGTAGCTCTGAGTTAGATAAGCGCGGATAGCGTTAATGAAAGTGTAGATATCTTAAATTCAATGAACTGCCGGTTTTCAACCAAACAGCAGACAAAAAGACTTGCTAAGAAAAGTAGGTAGGAAGATATTAGAAGATTTTTAGAAAATAAAGCATGGCAGAGTATCTACTCTGCCATTAGCGGTTAGCTTATTCCGCTGCTGCTTCGTCTTTCTTATATTTAGCTGCTGTTTCAGCAATAAGAGGTTGAAGCTCACCCTTTTGGAACATCTCAATGATGATGTCACAACCGCCAATTAACTCACCTTCTACCCAAAGCTGAGGGAAAGTTGGCCAGTTCGCATAATGCGGTAGTTCAGCACGAATGTCTGGATTTAATAAAATGTCAACATAAGCAAACTGCTCACCACACGCCATCAAAGCCTGAGATGCCTGCGAAGAGAAACCACAGTTAGGGAGTTTTGGCGACCCTTTCATATATAGAATAATTGGATTTTCTTCGATCTGCTGTTTAATCTTGTCAATAGTTTCCATTAGTTACCTCAAAATGACGTTTCATCCAATGCTTATCAATATTTAGTTTAGCATCGGCGTTTTAGCTTGCTACTCACTTTAACAACACCTGTTGCATTCATAATGCCAAACTTTAAGCAGCGATAGAACCTTAGCTGCCATGGCTAAAATAAGCATAACCGCCTGTCACGATGTTCTACGCTTTGACTTCTATTCGGCATATGTTCACAAAGAATGTGTATTATAAGTCATTAAGTCACTGGCACGCATTGCTGTTTGCCAAAACTTGAGTAAAATAGTCAGGAATTATAGTATCACTATATAGGCCAATGGTATAGAAAAGTGGGCTGATGTTAGCTACCTTTCGTATGCGTTATTGGCAAATCAACCAAAAAATGGAGATTAATATGGCATTTGAACTACCGTCACTACCTTATGCACTAAATGCTCTTGAGCCGCACGTTTCTCAAGAGACGCTAGAATTCCACCACGGTAAGCACCACAACACATACGTTGTAAAGCTTAACGGTCTTATCGAAGGTACTGACTTTGAAGGTAAATCACTAGAAGAGATCGTATGTAGCTCTGAAGGTGGTGTTTTCAACAATGCTGCTCAAATCTGGAACCACACTTTCTACTGGCACAGCCTTGCGCCAAATGCAGGTGGCGAACCAACAGGTAAAGTTGCTGAACTAATTAATGCAAAATGGGGCTCATTCGCAGCATTCCAAGAAGCTTTCAACGACAAAGCAGTTAACAACTTTGGTTCAAGCTGGACTTGGTTAGTACAACTAGCTGACGGTTCTCTAGATATCGTTAACACTTCAAATGCAGCAACGCCGCTGACTGAAGAAGGTGTTACACCTATCATCACAGTTGACCTGTGGGAACACGCTTACTACATCGATTACCGTAATGTTCGTCCTGATTACCTTAAAGGTTTCTGGGCACTTGTTAACTGGGATTTCGCAAACAGCAACCTAGCTTAACATCAACTATCAGTATTGATGCAACAATGGGGCGCAACAGCGCCCTTTTTTATGTCTGTAACTCAACATTAATACATAAAAAATCTAGTTTTTTTTGGGTATTCTTCATATCGCGACTAAGCTTTAAGTAACCTTTCCAAATCTGTGATCCGCAAACCACACCAAGTAGCTTATTGGAGGTCGTTATGACAATATTTGAACATTATCAGGCCAGATATGAAGCCGCGCAAGAAGAAGAGTACACCATCGCGGAATTTCTTGAAATTTGTAAAAATGACAAATCAGCCTATGCCAGCGCACCTGAGCGACTTCTGATGGCAATAGGCGAACCAGAAATGATCGATACGTCGAAAGATGCCAGACTTAGCAGGCTGTTTTCGAATAGAGTAATAGCTCGATACCCTGCCTTCAATGAGTTTTACGGTATGGAGGATGCCATCGAACAAATCGTATCGTATCTCAAACATGCCGCACAGGGGCTTGAAGAGTGCAAACAAGTACTCTATTTACTCGGCCCGGTAGGTGGTGGTAAATCGTCTATCGCAGAAAAGCTCAAGTATTTGATGCAAAAGGTGCCGGTTTATTCTTTAAAAGGCTCACCCGTTAATGACCACCCGCTTTGCTTGTTTAGCCCACAAGAAGATGCTGACCTACTTGAAAAAGAGTACGGCATTCCTGGGCGCTATATTAAAACGATCATGTCTCCATGGGCGACCAAACGCTTACATGAGTACAATGGCGATATTACGCAATTTAAGGTCGTAAAACGTTACCCTTCCATTCTTGATCAAATTGCTATCGCGAAAACGGAGCCTGGGGATGAGAACAACCAAGATATCTCAGCACTGGTGGGCAAAGTAGATATCCGTAAACTGGAGCATTTCGCTCAAAATGACCCCGATGCCTATGCGTATTCTGGCGCGCTATGCCTTGCGAACCAAGGTTTGATGGAGTTTGTCGAGATGTTTAAAGCACCCATTAAGGTGCTACACCCGCTACTAACTGCAACCCAAGAAGGCAACTACAATGGTACGGAGGGTATTTCCGCCCTACCATTTAGCGGCCTAATACTTGCTCACTCTAACGAATCTGAATGGCAAACCTTTAAGAACAATAAAAACAACGAGGCATTTTTAGACCGTGTTTACATCGTTAAAGTGCCTTATTGTTTACGCGTGTCCGAAGAGGTCAAAATTTACGAGAAACTTATTGAAAATAGTGAACTCAGGGAAGCCCCCTGTGCGCCTGGCACTTTAGAAACTTTAGCGAAGTTTTCAGCACTGTCTCGGATTAAAGAACCAGAGAACTCCAGTATCTATTCAAAAATGCGGGTGTACGATGGTGAAAGCTTAAAAGACACAGATCCAAAAGCTAAGTCCTATCAAGAATACAGAGACTACGCTGGTGTGGACGAAGGCATGAGCGGCCTCTCAACTCGCTTTGCCTTTAAGATCCTCTCTCGTGTGTTTAACTTTGACCACAGTGAAGTCGCAGCAAACCCAGTTCATTTATTTTATGTACTTGAGCAACAAATTGAGCGCGAACAATTTAACGCAGAAGTACAAGAGCGCTACCTAAGCCACCTTAAAGGGTATCTAATTCCGCAATATGTCGAATTTATTGGTAAAGAGCTACAAACAGCTTACCTTGAGTCGTACTCTGAGTACGGCCAAAACATTTTTGACCGCTATGTTACCTATGCAGATTTTTGGATCCAAGATCAAGAATATCGTGACCCAGATACTGGCCAACTGTTTGATAGAGCCGCACTTAACGGCGAGCTGGAAAAGATTGAAAAGCCAGCCGGTATTTCCAATCCCAAAGATTTCCGTAACGAGATAGTCAACTTTGTTTTAAGAGCAAGAGCCCATCACAATGGTGACAATCCAGTATGGACCAGCTATGAAAAACTAAGGACGGTTATCGAGAAGAAAATGTTCTCTAATACCGAAGACTTACTCCCTGTGATTTCGTTTAATGCAAAAACCTCTGCCGAAGATCAGAAAAAGCACGAGGACTTTGTCAATCGTATGGTTGATAAAGGCTATACCCAAAAACAAGTTCGCCTACTTTCAGAATGGTATTTAAGAGTTAGAAAGTCACAGTAACTTGTTAGTATGAAGAGGGTGTTATATGGCGCATTTTATTGACCGCCGTCTTAACGGCAAAAATAAGAGCACTCTGAACCGCCAACGTTTTATCCGCCGCTACAAAAAGCAGATAAAGAAAGCGGTTTCAGAGGCCATCAACAAACGTAGTGTGACTGATATCTCCAGTGGCGAAAGCATTTCTATCCCACAACGAGATATCAGCGAGCCCACTTTCCATCAGGGAAAAGGGGGTGACAGAGAACTCATTCACCCAGGTAACGATCAATTTTCAACGGGCGATCGGATCCAACGCCCTCCTTCTGGGCAAGGTGGTGGGTCAGGTGATGGCGAGGCAAGTAACCAAGGCGAAGGACAAGACGACTTTGTATTTTCTATTTCAAAAGACGAATACTTAGACCTATTGTTTGAAGACTTAGAGTTACCCAACTTACAACAAAGCCAGTTAGATAAATTAATGCAATTGAAAACGCATCGAGCTGGCTTTTGTAATGATGGTATGCCTAGCAACCTAGATATTGTACGTAGTTTAAAAGGCTCAATGGCACGCCGCATTGCGATGACCTCGAGTAAACGCCGAGAGTTAAGGGAGTTGGAGGAAGAACTGGCGAATATGCTCGCTGAACCGGTTCCTCCTCAACAAAAAATCAATGATATAGAACTGCGGATCCAAGTGCTAAAAGAGCAAATAGCCGCGGTGCCTTTCATCGACAATTACGACCTACGCTTTCGTAATTACGAAAGGCGTCCGCACCCCACCAGCAAAGCGGTCATGTTTTGCTTGATGGATGTGTCTGGCTCTATGGATCAAGCCACCAAAGACATGGCAAAACGTTTTTATATTTTGCTCTATCAGTTCTTAACCCGCACTTATAAAGATATTGAGGTAGTCTATATCCGCCACCATACCCAAGCAAAAGAAGTAGACGAGCAAGAGTTTTTCTACTCGCAAGAGACAGGTGGCACAATTGTCTCTAGTGCACTGAAATTAATGGATGAAATCATTCAAGAGCGTTATGCCCAAGGCGATTGGAATATTTACGCAGCACAAGCCTCTGACGGTGATAACTGGGCAGATGATTCTCCACAATGCACCCAAATACTCTCTAACAAACTACTTAAAATTGTCCGCTACTATGCGTATATAGAGATAACGACCCGTGCACACCAAAGTCTGTGGCGGGAGTATCAAGGAGTAGCCAACTCATTTGACAACTTTGCTATGCAGCACATTCGAGGTGTAGAAGATATTTACCCTATCTTTAGAGAATTGTTCAAGAAGAACAAAAATAAGCAAAGTGCGGCATAATTTTTGGAGGGTTGCGCGATGACATATCAGCCAATTGACGATGGTCCAGATTGGACCTTTGATTTACTTGATACTTATCATCAGGAAATTGCTCGTGTAGCCGAGCATTACAGACTTGACACTTACCCAAATCAAATTGAGGTGATCACAGCTGAGCAGATGATGGATGCCTACTCAAGTGTTGGCATGCCAATTGGTTATGCACATTGGTCGTACGGTAAAAAATTTATCCAGACTGAGCAAACCTACAAACGAGGTCAAATGGGTCTTGCCTACGAGATTGTGATTAACTCTAATCCTTGTATTGCGTACTTAATGGAAGAAAATACCATGCCTATGCAGGCACTGGTGATGGCGCATGCGTGCTATGGTCATAACTCTTTCTTCAAGGGTAACTATCTATTTAAAACCTGGACGGACGCATCATCCATCATTGATTACTTGGTATTCGCTAAAAATTATGTCGCCAAGTGTGAAGAAAAGTACGGTATTGATGAGGTAGAAAACCTGATTGACTCTTGTCATGCATTAATGAATTACGGCGTTGATCGATATAAAAGGCCGCAACGGATCTCTATGTTTGAAGAGCAAAAACGGCAAAAAGAACGGGAAGATTATTTGCAGTCCCAAGTTAATGAATTATGGCGAACCATTCCTAAAGGTGAAGATGAAGAAACAGACAACCGTGCCCGTTTCCCATCGGAACCTCAGGAAAATATACTGTATTTCATCGAGAAAAATGCCCCATTGTTGGAGTCTTGGCAACGCGAGATTATTCGTATTGTGCGTAAAGTATCACAGTACTTCTACCCGCAAAGACAAACTCAAGTCATGAATGAAGGCTGGGCTACATTTTGGCATTACACTATTTTGAACCACTTATATGACGAGGGAAAACTAAGTGATTCCTTTATGTTGGAGTTTTTACAAAGCCATACCAATGTTGTATATCAACCGCCATACAATAGTAAATTTTATTCTGGGATAAACCCCTATGCGCTCGGCTTTAATATGATGGTCGATATTCGCCGTATATGCGAAAACCCAACGGAAGAAGACAAACAGTGGTTCCCGGAATTTGCGGGGAGCAACTGGCTAGATACACTGCATTTTGCGATGCAAAATTTTAAAGACGAGAGCTTTATCAGCCAATTTTTATCTCCAAAGCTCATGCGCGACTTTAAGCTTTTTACTATTGTCGATAAACAAAAATCTCCGCATTTGGAAGTTGGCCCTATTCACGACGAAATGGGTTATCAACAACTTCGCAGTGCCCTTTCAGCGCAGTACAACCTCAGTAACCATGAGCCTAATATTCAAGTTTATGACGTCGATGTACGGGGAGATCGCTCACTTACGCTGAGGTATGTCCCGCAAGGCGGGATCCCACTTGCCGCTTCTAAACAAGAAGTGATAAAGCACCTCTATCGCTTATGGGGATTTAAAGTGAGACTTGAGCAAGTAGATGAAAATGGCAATATCGAGCAGATAGCGCAATGCCCTGAAGAGGAAAGTGAATCGTAACTCTGTTAGTTTGACTTAGGAGACGGCAAACAGGTTGTATTTGCCGTGACTCCTTTCTAATGCTTAGACACTTTAGCTTCAACTACTCTACAGTGAGGTGTGTTATTAAATTCTAGACAGCACGTAAACACTTCCAACTGCAGAGCTTCGCTATTCAAAGTGCCGGTTACTTAAAAAAATTGAAGCTAAGTGGATAAATCCATACTTCCCCATTATTGGCTTTCATCGCGGCAATGATGGCAAATATAATATTAAGAATAGCTAACACAACGAACCCTAAAATACCAACCGCGACAAAAACTAAAATACCGCAAATTATGGAATAGATGATTAAGCTAATTAACCAGTTAATAGTGGCTTTTCCGTGTTGGTCGATTGTTTCGCTTTTATCCTTATTGGTTGCCCACATAACCACCGGTAATACAAGCCCTAGTCCCGGAGCAACAAAGCTCGCCAGCTGGCTCAAATGTAATAACATACAGTATGTATTTAGCGGCATCCCCCAGTATTCATCATTATCGTTCATTTTTCATTCCCTTTTATTGTTGTAAGTGATTACGCATTTCAAGCAAGTGTTTCATATTGACTGAAGTCTATGGAATTCTTCCTAATGAGCTAAAATCATTTAAGGAACTACTATTCACCTGCCTCATCTTAAAATAAATGGCTAAAGACCTCTAATTGATAACTCAACTCCCCACTCCTCCATTAAAGCTAGATAAGCCATGATTTACAAGTCTTTTGATATCAAGAGCATGAGCGTAGACATAACAACTCTGGTTAACCGCTATAGTTTAAAGACAAGGTTTATTCAATTTTCACCAAGTAAATAGTGTCTACTCAGACTAAGGCTTTACCAATTTTGGGTATAGATTTAAGATGAACCAAAGGACTCTAATCCAGACATAAAACCAATGGATCAATACAAAACCAAATTTGTTGTTGTTTATCTAATTGCTGCAATAATTACTGCGGCATGCCTTTTAATGAATGGACCGATGCGTCCTGGCTTGCCTCTTGATAACACGGTAATAATGCGTATGGAGTTTATTGCCGAAAACTTAGTATTGTGGCAGTGGTCTTGGATAGCTTGGATGTTCTCTGCACTAGGTCTTTTAGTATTTAGTGTTATTTTAGCAGGTGAGCTCAAAGCAGACTTTAGAAAGCATGTTGGCCTGCTATTAGTCGCATTGGGTGTGGTCCCAGATCTAATTGCTGAAGTAATTTATGCCTTTGTTTTACCAAAAGTAGTTCATTTAGCCATGGGAGAATCTGTATTTTTACTGTTTGAGCATATTGCAACCCATCTAACCGGTTACTTAGGTAATGGCCTTTATAATTTAGGAGGGCTTACGTTAACCTGTCTAGCCATTAAGCAAGGTATATTTAAAACATGGGTATCAGTGTGGGGGATCACCGCTTGGGTTTTAGGTTTATTGCTGTCTGTATCTATCGCTGCTGGTCAACTTAAAGCTGCTGAGATATTTACTGCATCAAGCATGACTCTTAGTACACTTTGGATGATTATCTTTGCACATCAAGTTTTGAGGCCTAGATGGAATACGCAATCTTAAAATTAGTGCACATAGGCGCCTTGATTTTTTGGCTCGGCCCAGCTCTTGGTGCTTGGCTTGTGTTAAAAGCAATAGAAAATGAAAATATAGGACCAGTGACCGCGAAGGTGGATCATGTGTTCTTTCTTATGGTCACACTGGAACATGTAGCATTTATTGTCCTCTTATTAACAGGCTTTTCTATGGCTTTTTTAGCTGGATGGTTTACATCTCCATGGCTCCAGCAAAAGCTACTTGTGGTCGGTCTCGTGATTATCCCGTTAGAGATTGTGGATATTTTCTTGGGAAATTGGTTAGCAGCAAAGGCATCTAAAAGTGTCCACTTGGGCATTGCAAGCGCTCAGCAACGGCGTTGGTTAGCGCTCTACCACGGCCCTTTTACTAAACTTGCACTCTTAACCATACCGGTTTCAGTCGTTATCGTGATGTATTTAGCGGTGAGTAAGATGCCACTTTTATCACTTTAATTCGCGGAATAACCGAACGATACTGTTGATTTGTCTAACAGACCGCTGTTCATTCCACACCGATACTAAAAAGTTAGTGGGGTAAGAATTATAAAGTGGCAATATGAATAGAACCGCATCGCGCTAAAGTCACCATATAAAGATAAATTTACTCGCTGGCCATGTCTTCAGAGTATACAGTTACCCGATTTCTTCCGCCCTCTTTAGAAACATACAAAGCGCTGTCCGCGGCTTCAATCCATTGCTCATGTTTTTCAAAAGACTCTTCGTACACGGCAACACCAAGGCTAACCGTAATCTTTATTTGTTGTTCATCGTAGTAAATAGATGAGTTTTCTATTAACGAGCGCAGTCTTTCGGCGAAAGTGATTGCACCCTTTACGTCTGTGTCGAGCAAAGTCACTGCAAACTCTTCACCGCCGTAGCGGCCTGCAGTGTCCGTTTCGCGTAGTGTTTTGCGTAGTAAGTCAGAGATATGGCGGATTGCCTCATCTCCACCACTGTGCCCGTATTCGTCATTGATACGCTTAAAGTGGTCAATATCAAACATAAGCAATGCACTTTGGCCTTGATTACGTTTCAAGCGTTTAAACTCTTGCTTTAGGCTTTCTTCCCAAAAGCCGCGATTATGCAACTGCGTTAAACTGTCTGTTCGGCTAATTTTTTCTAATTGTTTATTCAACGACTCAAGCTCTAACTTGTTGATTGCTTCGTCGGTTACATCGTATATGATCACACAAATATGCCCTACATCCCCCGTCACTGTGGTCAATGGGATGAAAGTTGCATTCTGATACATATAATCCGCTTTGCCTGTGATAGGTCGATAATTTTTGAATCGGAAAATATACGGCTGCTGCTCCCAAATGGTAAACGACCGATTTTTTAGCACGAATACAGGCTCAGCTTTTGATCTAAACCATTGCTCATCAATACTTGGGAACAAATCAAAAATGTCTTTATCTTTAACCGCACTCGGTAACAAACCAGAATGATTTTCCATAAAACCATTCCATATACATACCTTGTAGTCGCGATCGAGTACCACCAAGCCAACATCTACGGTGTTAAACATATCCATTAACCAATGGATTTCATTCATATCAAAATCGGCTGCAGGCATAGTTAATCATCCAATAAATAGGCTACTTTGTATTTTAATGTTTTAAGTGAGTCTTCTGTGAATAACAGCATAAGGTCACAGTTAATGTTGTGATGCTCAATGCCATAGCTAATCTCTATAGCTAGCGTTCTTTGCCATCTCGCCTTGTTGGCTTTCACAAGCTCAGCAACATCACAATGTTGACCAAGCACCACGGGGTGGCCTTGACTGAAAGACATATCGAGCTGCTTAGATAGTCCCGTTAAAATTGCGCCAATCAAGATATTGCTAATATCCATTAGGAGCTCGAGCTCAACTTTGGTATTAAGATCGCCATGATAATTCATCAAAGATGCGATCTCTTTGAAACTAGAATCATTGAGCAGTAGTAGCGCTTCTCCGGAAACACCACCGCCAATAAAGCCTTGGCAAACGCCCGACGTAGTTGCGCTAGCATCAATTGCTTGCAGTGCCATATGCAGCTCATTGACTTCGAGCACGTTGACGTTTGGAATAGGTAATTCAACGAATACGTTTAGCAATCGCGCCAACAAATCCCCCGCCTGCCCCATAGCAACGTTGGTAAGCTCTTGATAGATATCACGGATCTCAGGGTCTAGCTGCTCACCAAGTTTATGAACCAAGCTTTCTCTGATTGCTTTGTCTTTTATTCCATGATGCTCAATAATTTCAGCAAGCTTAGCTGCATCACAGGGCTTACGGATAAAATCAATAGCGCCAAGTTCTATCACTCGTTGGTGCGCATTAGGCTGGATGTCGCCGGAAACAACGACAGTAAGCACAGATAAATCTTGCTCGGTAATGGCCTGTAGCACTTCATAGCCATCCATCTGCGGCATATTTAGATCAAGGAATAGAATCTCTGGAGAAAGTGCTTTTATTTGTTTAATACAGTCGAGTCCATTCTCTGCAAATTCTACTTTAATATCCCAGTCGTCTGGCAATGAACGCGCCAGCTGCCGACGGGCAAGTTTTGAATCGTCACAAATTAGGACTAGTGTTGACATACAAGCTCTCTTTCTGTTTCCCATGCGTATCGGCACGATGTCGGGAAGTTTTAGTTATAATTATGAGATTAAAGCTTAAAATTGCGACATATGTTAATAAAACGACGCCATCTTGACAATCTAAATGTCACTTAAGCTTGGTTAGTTACTGTCAGTATAATACACTCAAATCAATTAAGTTAACTTCAAAAGGAATACTTTATGCTGAAAGCGTTAGTTTTAGCGAGTGGTCTGTTTAGTGCGGTATCATTGGCTTATGATTTACCTGAAAACTCGGTAGATATGGGCAAGGTAAAAGCACAAGGTAAAGCGGTGGTATTACTTGGTAATGGTGTAAAGCAAGGTCAGGCTGCACCGGATTTTAAGGTTGCCGATGCTGACTTCAGCCCAGTTACCCTGAAAGACTTTGAAAGTCGTGCAATTTTAATTAGCGTTGTTCCAAGCCTAGATACTGGTACTTGTAGCCTACAAACAAAACATTTTAATGAGAAAGTAGCAAGCCAATTTCCTGATGTTGCCATGTTGACGATTAGTGCGGACTTGCCGTTTGCGCAAAAGCGCTTTTGCAAAGCAGAAAATATCGACAAGGTTAAAACATTATCAGACGCCGTATGGCATTCTTTTGGTGAAAATTATGGTTTGTTGATTAAAGATATGGGCCTGCTCAGTCGCGCGATTTTTGTGCTAGACAAGGAACACAAGGTTGTTTACAAGCAGCTGGTAGAAAATTTAGCAAAAGAGCCAAACTACGAAGAAGTCGTTGGCGCACTGAAGAGTCTATAGCCTCACTATATACTCTCATCAATAAATACAACAAAGCCGGTCACTTAACAACGACCGGCTTTTTCAATTCGTTATACCAATTTACTTCATTAATTTTACTTTTGTAGATCTAGCATTAGCTTATTAAGACGGCTTACAAAGCCCGCTGGATCTTTCAGGCTACCACGCTCTGCAAGCATTGCTTGGTCTAGCAGTACTTCTGCCCATTGTCCAAACTTGTCTTCGTCTTGTTCGTTATTCAAGTGCTTAACCAATTGGTGCTCAGGGTTAAGTTCAAATACCGGCTTAGACTCAGGCACGGCTTGACCCACCTGCTCCATTAGCTTTTGCATCTGAGAGCTCATGTCGTGATCGTCTGCAACCACACACGCAGGAGAATCTGTTAAGCGGTGCGTAAAGCGTACTTCTTTCACTTTATCGCCAAGTGCTGTTTTCACGCGCTCAACTAGGCCTTCAACTTCTTTCTCACTTTCTTCGTGTGCTTTTTTCGTCTCTTCGTCATCCATATCACCTAAGTCAAGATCACCACGCGTGATTGACTGAAGTGGCTTCTCGTTGAATTCAGTGAGGTGGCTCATCATCCACTCGTCAACACGATCCGACAACAGTAAAACTTCAATGCCTTTCTTACGGAAGATTTCAAGATGCGGTGAACTCTTTGCTGCTTCAAAGCTATCAGCCACAACATAGTAAATCTTATCTTGGCCTTCTTTCATGCGCTCAATGTACTGCTCAAGAGAAACATTTTGCGTTTTCTCGTCAGTATGTGTAGAGCTAAAGCGCAATAGTTTTGCAATAGCATCTTTGTTTGCGAAATCTTCAGCAGGACCTTCTTTGATCACATTACCAAATTCATTCCAGAATGCTTGGTAATCTTCTGGTTTGTTTTTGCCCATACGCTCAAGCATTTTAAGTACACGAGATGTACAGCCTTTACGAATAGCTTGAGTGATCTTGTTGTCTTGTAGGATCTCACGAGATACGTTAAGCGGTAAATCGTTAGAATCTAGTAAGCCTTTAACAAAGCGCAGGTAGCTTGGCATAAACTGCTCGGCGTCATCCATGATGAACACGCGTTGTACATAAAGCTTAAGGCCAGCTTGACGCTCACGATTGTATAAATCGAAAGGTGCCTTTTTAGGGATATAAAGTAGGCTGGTGTATTCAGTTTTACCTTCTACTTTATTGTGTGCCCAAGTGAGTGGCTCTTCCCAATCATGACCAACATGCTTGTAGAACTCTTTATATTCTTCTTCGCTGATCTCTGATTTATCACGAGTCCAAAGTGCTGTGGCTTTATTGATCGCTTCCCACTCGCCAGGTTGCGCTTCAATTTTCTCGCCATCTGGGCCTTCAGATTCAGGAACTGGGTCTTTATAAAGTTCAACAGGAATTGAAATGTGATCTGAGTATTTAGTCACAATACCGCGAAGGCGATAAGTTTCAAGGAACTCACTCTCTTCTTCACGAAGATGTAGTGTGATCTCTGTACCACGCTCTGCTTTTTCGATTTCAGCAATCGTGAAGTCGCCTTCACCTTGCGATTCCCATTCAACCGCCTCTGACTCACCCGCTTTACGCGTACGAACCGTTACTTTATCAGCAACAATGAATGCAGAATAGAAACCAACACCGAACTGACCAATCAGCTGTGAATCTTTTGCTTGGTCGCCAGTTAGGTTTTTAAAGAAATCAGCTGTACCTGATTTTGCGATGGTACCTAATGAGCTGATCACTTCGTCACGCGTCATACCAATACCATTGTCAGAAATGGTAATGGTTTTTGCATCTTTGTTTACGCTTAAGCGAACACGTAGCTCCGCGTCACCTTCGTAAAGGTCACCATTTTGCAAAGCTAAATAACGTAGTTTGTCAGCCGCGTCTGAAGCGTTAGATACTAATTCGCGTAAAAAGATCTCTTTGTTTGAGTACAAAGAGTGGATCATTAGGTTTAATAATTGTTTGACTTCTGTTTGAAAGCCTAATGTTTCTTTTTGAGCTGCGGACATTGTTCTCTCCAATATAAGCAATTAATGCAGTGTTCTTTATCAATATGCTAGGTATATGGGGGAGGAGAAAAAACTTTCAAGAGACTGAACAAAATTTTTAACAAATCGCCCTATTTTTTAGATTCAATTGCTCCAAAAACAGGGCTTTTAGCAAGAAGCGTTAAGATTAGAGCTTCTTACGCCCGCTAAACGCATGCATTAACGTCATACCGTCTACAAGGTCAAGCTCACCGCCGACAGGCATACCATGGGCAATACGTGACGCTTCAACCTGATACTTATGACATAACTCAGAAATATAATGTGCCGTTGCCTCGCCTTCCACCGTTGGGTTTGTCGCTAAGATAACTTCATTAATATTGCCAGCACTTAGCTTACGCTCAAGGACATCAAGGCCGATTTCATTAGGGCCAATTCCATCCAGAGGCGATAAATGCCCCATCAGCACAAAATACAAGCCATTAAATTGGCCCGTTTGCTCTATCGCCAATACGTCCGTTGGTGATTCAACCACACAAAGCAGCCCTGTGTCTTGGCGCTTGATACTTTGGCAAATATCACACACCTCAACCTCACTAAATGTTCGGCAGCTTGAGCAATGACCGATGGCTTGCATCGCATGAGTAAGGCTTTGCCCCAGTTGGCTGCCGCCCTCTCTGTCTCGCTCTAATAAATGAAAGGCAATACGTTGCGCAGACTTAGGCCCAATGCCAGGTAAACAACGCAGCGCTTCAATAAGCGCCGTTAAACTTGGTGATAATTGCATAAATTCGTTTCTTGTGGCCCATGCAGTGCAAACGCACCGATAACAATGCCGAAATGATAAGGGATATTTCTATTGATTTAAAGCTTGAAGCAATTTCAATTCCCTTCACGCATTGTGAAGTTTAAAAACGCATTTACCATGAATTTTTCAACAATTCGACTCAAATGCTTGCAGCAAACAGGTATTCGCTCGACAATGGTTCCATTCCCGATAGTAAATACAATAGGACGACTGTCGGGCTCACTTCTCGAACTAGATAGAGACTACATAATGAAAAAAACGATAATAGCAAGTGCACTTGCAGCCGTTATGCTGACGGCTTGCTCTGAGCCACAAGTCACAACAAGTGAAACCCAAAAAACAGAAAACGCAGCGGTAGCCACTGGTAAGGCCGAACTTGGCAACTTTGGTGTTGACCTCAGTGCACGCGATGAAAGTGTAAAACCAGGCGATGATTTCTTTATGTACGCCAGCGGCACTTGGTACAAAAACTACGAGATGCCAGCAGACAAAACGCGTTTTGGTGCATTCTCTGCACTTGCTGAACGCAGTGAAGAGCAAGTAAAAACCATTATCGAAGAGATTGCTAACGGTAAAAACCTAAACGCCGAAGAGCAGCTAATTGCCGATTTTTACAATGCTTATATGGATGTTGAAACCCTAAATAAGCTTGGTATTAAACCTATTCAGCCACTACTTGCTGACATTGACGCCATTAACAACACTGACGGTCTAACCAAAGCATTCGGACAATCTTGGTTAACTGGCGTAAATGCGCCGATCGGCGGCGGTATGTGGTTTAACCGTCTAGACCCAAATAAATATGAGATGTCGATGGGTGCTGGCGGACTTGGACTACCAGATCGCTCTTACTATTTAGAAGAGGCTGAGCGTTTTGTTAAAACTCGAGAAGCATACGTTACGCATATTGCAGATATGCTTAAATTTGCGGGTAAAGACAAGCCGACTGAGCGCGCAGAGGCCATTCTTGCACTTGAAACTAAAATTGCTGAGGGACACTGGCCACGTGAAAAACGCAGAAATCGCGACCTGACATTAAATCAAGTCAAACGTGACGAACTAGCAACACAGTACCCAGGCTTTAATTGGGATTTATATTTTGCTGAAACAGGCTACAAAGTGCCTCAGCTAAATATGTCTCAGCCAGAGCCGATTAAAGCAATGATTGCGCTTATCAACTCTGAAGACTTGGCCGTCTGGAAAGACTATCTAACTTATCATGCAATTAGCGGCAATGCGTCGCTGTTGTCTGAAGATATCTTCAATACTAACTTTGAATTTTATGGCAAACATTTAAGTGGTCAACAAGAACCGCGCGCACGTTGGAAACGTGCAATCAGCGAAATGTCTGGCACTACGTCGCTTGGCTTTGCAATTGGTAAAGTTTACGTTGCCCGTTACTTCCCAGAGTCTTCTAAAAAACAAATGTCAGAATTGGTTGAAAACCTACGCACCGCGCTTGGTGAAAGGATTGAAGGCCTAGACTGGATGGGTGAAGAAACAAAAGTAAATGCTCAAGCAAAACTTGCCGCATTTACTCCTAAGATTGGCTACCCTGATAAATGGCAATCATTTGATGGGTTAACCCTAACCCGTGATAACTTAATGACAAATGTGAAAAACCTACGTGAGTTTTTCCGCAATGACAGTATCGCCAAAGAGCTTGAAAAAACCGATCGTAACCGCTGGGGTATGACACCGCAACGCGTAAACGCCTACTACAACAGCTCGTTTAATGAAATCGTTTTCCCTGCGGCAATTTTACAACCGCCATTCTTCGACCCAAATGCAGATCCTGCAGTAAACTACGGCGGTATTGGCGCGGTGATAGGCCACGAAATGGGCCACGGCTTTGACGACCAAGGCTCAAAATCCGATGCCAATGGTATTCAGCGTAACTGGTGGACCGATGCTGACCGCGCTGCTTTCGAAGAAAAAGCAGACAAGCTCGCGGCACAATACAACAAATATGAGCCTATTGAAGGTAACTTCGTAAACGGTCGCAACAGCCTTGGCGAAAACATCGGTGACGTGGGCGGCCTTGCGATGGCTTATCATGCATATAAACTGAGCCTAAACGGCAAAGAAGCACCTGTGATTGATGGCTTGACTGGCGACCAACGTTTCTTCCTTGCTTGGGCACAAGTGTGGAAAGAAAAGCGTACTGAGCAAAGCATGCTAAACCAGCTACGCGCAGGTACGCACGCACCGGGTCAATTTAGAGCCCTTGCGCCTCGCAACCATGATGCATGGTATAAAGCGTTTGACGTTAAACCGGGCGACAAACTGTACCTAGCACCTGAAGAACGCGTGCGTATTTGGTAATAACTTAAATCCCAAAGCATAACCTGCCGTCACTGGTAGGTTATGCTGCTTTAACGCCGAGCAATACGCTTTTGCTTGGTTAAGTATGCCCCGCATAATCCGCTTAAAAACCCAAAAATATGACTTGAACTACTCGTCTGTGCCGAAAAATCAAATAATGTCGCTAAAAAGCTAATATTGGCATAGTAAGTCAATACCAGCAGAGCTATAAAACTAACAATGCCAAGCACATCGCGATTGAATAGCGCAGCACCCAGCAGTAAGCCAAAGTAACCCATTACAATACCTGATGCGCCAATGTGATTAGCATGTCCAGCAAACAGCCACACCAACAGCCCTGTAGCAACCACAATAAAAAAAGTTGCTCGCTTAAACCTAGGTAATCTCGCTGCCAAATAGCCGCTAATACTTAAGCCGAGCAAATTACTCAGCAAATGTCCCCAGCTACCATGTACAAAAGGCGCGGTTAACACACCACTCAAATGATGTACATTATGCGGTACAATCCCAAAACGGTAGACGGGTAAGCCAAAAATACCACCCAACACCTGTACGAGGCACATCACTGCCATCGCGTACAAAACCAGCTTAAAATTGGGCGGAAAAACTAGTGCACGTTTACTCATCTTATTGTCCACATCCCCTCTAATGGCACACCACTGATAAGGTGGCTAAATTTTATTAACCTGTTAAAGCCAAGGGCATGTCACAACATCTTGGCTGAGGTCGATTAGAGTAACTTAGGAAGTACAGATAACCCTAGTTTTTCTTTAGTTGAAACAGACAACTTATCAACTTGAGAGATTATTTTGGCAGCTAATGCTTCTCCTTCCATAACACTTACCCCATGTTCACTTGCATATTCTTTAACTTCATCTGAAACAACACCAGTGGTAATCAACCATAAACTAACATTCGGTGTTTCTTTTTCAAATTCAATTAACTGATCAACTCCCCAATTACTAGTTGTACCTGAATGATGCTTACACTGAACATACACGATATTTGTCCCAGAAAAGTCATCACTTTTTTCCGCCCTAATATCAATATCAGAATGATCATTTGTCTGACTTTTTGACATAATATGCGTTCGATAACCTTCAATTTCTAAGAGTTCAGCAATTAACTTTTCTAAACCATACCCACCACTTTCTAGTCTAGATTGCCCTGTTATCAATCTATCTAGCAAACTACGTTCAATATGTTTTAATTCAATTTCTACTCGAGTCTGAAATTCTGAGTCAAATTTTATCTCTAGGTTTTGCTGTAGTTTTTCAATATAGCCGGCAATTTCTTCTTTAAATTCATTAAGGTTGGCAATCGACATCCTTATCTTTAATCTGCTTTGTAAGCCCTCAGTTAATTGATACCTTGGGATCTTAACCAAATTACCATTAGACTTTTTAAAAAAATTGACCGCGACTCTATTAGCTCCATTCCAAGGTGTTTCAGCGAATGATTTTTCACCAACTGCAACCCCTATTAACACAGCCCTATTTATCGGAACTACTACGATATCGCCTGCTGAAATTTCAAAAAATCGTTTGATTTGATTTCTTTGTCTGCCGACATCGATTCCCCTCTCTTTAATAAACTCATCAATTTCAAAAAAAGAATTAAATTTACTCAAATTAATTTCACGCCAACCATAACCAACTAAAGCCTGCTCGGCTAAGTACTCTGGGCCTCTAACTAATATTATGTTTTTCATTTTGTTCGTCCTTTACAGGTTAAGCCAATGCCAAAACTCTTCGGGCATTTCTTGCTCTACCATTTCCATGGCTTTGATATCGACAGTACTGTTACAGCCCATCAAAGGTACTTCAATTTCTCTTGATTGATCAGCCCAGTTAACTTCAAAGTAACGAACATTTTCATCATCATGGCATATCTTAGTTACTCTACCGAAACCGTATAGCTTCATGGTTTTACCAAATTGTTCACGCTTTTTAAGGACAAGAAGGTCACCTGCACACACTTCATACCATCGATTTATCTGAACTTCACTCTCTAGATAGTCAAAACGACAAATCCCATTTTCTTTCCAAAAAAGATCTAATCTATTTGAAAAATCAGCTTCGGGACAAAAGCCCATAAATAAAATTGATGTATCTGCAGGCTTACTATATGGGATCGCATCAAGTATTAACTTTGCGTCTTTATCTCCTTTGTTGAAAATGCGTAGCGCATTTTCTTGTAAAACAGCCATTTGAGCTCGCGTTAAACTGCCACTTTTTAACTGGTCAAGTTGATTTTGATACTTCATAAATCCATCTCCATATTTAGAATCGTTCGATACTGACACACTTAAGTTAGAACATTTCCACAGAAAATAAAAGCTTTATTATTCAAATAGATAAAACTAACTTTTAGTGTGAAAATGCTAAAATCTCGTGCTATAGAATCGGTTTAAATCCATTTAGAACCCTCTTTTTTCAAAAAAGTAGATTACGATGATAATTTTAAGGGATCAGATAAAGTAACAGCCCTCACCGAATCCGTGGTATCTATTAGGTATCCCTAAATTTCAGACAAAAAAATAGCGCCTTTAGGCGCTATTTTTATGGGATTCTAAATTAGAACGGCATTTTGAAACCTGGAGGCATTTGCATGCCGCCGGTGACTTCTGACATACGCTTTTGTGTTTCTTCACCTACACGGCGCACTGCATCGTTTACCGCAGCGGCTAGTAGGTCTTCGATCATGTCTTTGTCGTCTTCCATTAGGCTTTCGTCGATTTCTACGCGACGTACGTTGTGGCTACCAAGCATAGTCACTTTTACTAAACCTGCGCCTGCTTCACCTGTTACTTCTAGGCTCTTGATCTCTTCTTGGGCTTTTTCCATGCGCTCTTGCATTTGCTGCGCTTGCTTCATGATGTTGCCCATTCCGCCTTTAAACATATTCTGCTCTCTTATACTTCAATTTGGTTTACTGTGATAAAAGATAAGGGCTAACGCCCTTAATTACAATGCCTGAACACTATTTTCGTCAAGCATTGCGTCAAATTCTTGGACAAACGCGCTGACGAGAGGATCGTCACGCATCGCCGCTTTAGCTTGGACAAGCCTATGTTCATCTAACTGTTGCTGTACCAAAAACGGCGTGTTATTTACCGTGTCGATATAGTTAATCTCAAGCGCGATTGGCTGCTCAAGTAATGCGCTTAGGCTTTCAGTTAGTTTCTCTCTCAGCACTGCTGAATCCAAGTGCTGTTGACTCGCATCTACTTGCAATTGTACCTGCGCGCCTTGCTGCGTTATCACACTGTGTAATGCATACTGGCGAATTCGGCCACCTAATTGCATCTTTTCAATCATGTTTGCCCAATCGTCGCTCTGGTGAGCAAACTTAATGCCACTGATTGGACTAACAAAGTTTTCCGGTGCGGGGATCTCCACTTGAATACTTTGCTCGTTATCATCTTGTTTTACCGGCGATAACTGCTCTAGCAATTCTGGCGCTAAATTTTCCGTAATAGGTTTATGGCGCTCTTGAAACGCTTCTTTCTTTTGCTTTTTTGGTGCCAAGCGAGGTGCTGCCGGCTGTGCGCGTTGCGGTTCAGGCTGATACTCAGATGTGGTTACCGTGGTGGCTGGCGCTTGCTCTATTGGCATTGGCGCACTAGGCGCCTCAGACTTTTTTACCTCACCATTGGCTCCCACCAATCGACCCGCCCCAGAGATATTACGATTTTTTAAAATTCGTGCTATTGCTGACTGGGCTTGATTTTGCTGCTCGGTAACACTTGCTGTAGCAGCAGGTTCTGAAGCGTTTTGGTTTTGCACCTCAGGTCGAGACCAATCCTCTTGGTTTTGTGATGCCATTTGCGCGTATGCAGCATCATCAACTGGCGCACTTTCATGATGATGTGCAGGAACTTGTTCTTGGAACCCCTGCTCTACCGCCTGTGACATGATGCTGTCGTATTGGTTGGCCATCTCCGCCTCAGATGACACAGAGGCGACTGGTGCTTGGCTTTGCGCAGCAGGCGTTGGCGACACCGGCTCATACTGTGTTGTTTGTTGCGTGGTTGATGTCGTTGCTTCTGGTGCATATGTAGGTGTTGCTGTCGGCTGTACCTGAGGTGATGCCGCTACCGTAGCATTATCTTCTGTTGGCTTTTTTAACAGCGCTCGTAAATCCCCTACTTTGCTTTGCTTTTCAGAAGTCTCTTGGCTCACAGGAGCGCTAGGCACTACACTATGACTTTCTTTTTCGAACGCCATTAAGCGCAGCATTACCATCTCAAACCCAAGTTTAGGCTCGGGTGCCCACTTTAGGTCTTTTTTGCCATTTAACAGCAGTTGATACAACAACTGACCCTGTTGCGGTGCTAATTGCTCGGCAAATAGCTTAATGTCGTTGTTATCAAAATTTGATAACCGCGCAGCACTAGGCACAAGTTGAGTAAGCTGAATAACATGCAATAACGCAATTAAATCGTCCAGCACACTGACAAAATTACCGTTTTGTAGTGCTATTTTTTCAATCGCATTGAGTAAGGCATCACCGTCGTGACATAAAATTGCAGACAGCAAAATGACCGCATGAGCACTATCCATCAGTCCCAGCATAGATTGCACTGCAGGCACCGTTAAATTGCCATTTGTTTGTGCAATAGCCTGATCGGTCAAACTTAGAGCGTCACGCATACTGCCATCAGCGGCTTTAGCTAACGTTTGTAGCGCTACCGGATCAAAGGCAACTTGCTCTAGCGGCAGAATTTTTTCTAGCTGTTCAACTATTTGCCCTTGTGTCATTGCGTTCAGGTTGAACTGTAAACAGCGAGACAGAATAGTCACAGGCAACTTCTGTGGATCGGTTGTGGCGAGCAAAAATTTTACGTGCTCTGGCGGTTCTTCTAAGGTTTTAAGGAGCGCATTAAAACTGTGCTTCGACAACATATGCACTTCATCGATGAGATAAACCTTGTAGCGACCACGGGTTGGTGCATATTGTACGTTGTCTAAGATTTCTCGCGTGTCTTCAACTTTTGTGCGAGAAGCCGCATCAATTTCGATTAAATCGATAAACTTACCAGTTTCAATCTCAGTACAGGCACTACACTGACCACAAGGCGTTGAAGTAACGCCTTGTTCGCAGTTAAGGCTTTTGGCAAAGATCCTAGCAATGGTTGTTTTGCCCACACCACGTGTTCCGGTGAATAAATAGGCATGGTGTAAACGCATTTCATTGAGTGCGTTAACCAGAGCTTGTTTAACATGCTCTTGCCCCATTAATTCATGGAAGTTTTGCGGACGCCATTTTCGCGCCAGAACCTGATAGCTCATGCTTATTCGCCTTCGAACTCTACAAGTGAAAGGATTTTGATCCCAAGATCGTTGATTTTCTTTTCACCACCAAGCTCAGGCAATGAAATAACAAACGCAGCATCAGTGGCTTCACCGCCTAAGCGCTTAACCAGTTTTGCTGTTGCTTCAATAGTACCACCTGTTGCAAGTAAATCATCAACAAGTAGCACTTTATCACCTGTTTCAATTGCATCTGAGTGTAATTCAAGCGTATCTTCACCATATTCAAGCTGGTAAGACTGGCTGATCACCTCACGCGGTAATTTACCCGGCTTTCTTACTGGAATAAAAGGAATACCTAACTCATACGCCAATGGTGCACCGAAGATAAAACCACGCGATTCAGTACCGATGATTTTAGTGAAGCCGCCATCTTTATAAGCCGCAACGAATGCATCAATTGTTGCCTTAAACGCAGCTGGATTTGCTAGAAGTGAAGTCACGTCACGGAACATGATCCCTGGTTTTGGGTAATTAGGAACCGTCGCGATACTATTTTTGATCAATGACATATTCTCTGTCGTCATAATTGCTTTGCTTTAAGTTTATTACAAAAGAGTGAGATTATAACAATTTTCTATCCGGTTGAAACCGACTGAGTGACTTTGTGTGTCAGGATGGGGGAAAAGCGAACAATTTAGTGAGTATTTTATACCAATTAGCTTAATTAAGTGATCTATTTTGAGGCGAGAAAATCTTGTCGATAACACCGCTTCCGCATCCTGCTCACGCCAAGGTACCTACATCCATATAGGCAAGGCGAAAGTTTTGCGATTTAGTTGTTCTAAATGAGAAATTTTTAACGCAGTTAGCGTCAGATTTGCTCCTTCAAATTGAGCAAGTATTAAGACTAATTGGTATATATCTGTATAGAATCGAAAAAGGCTGCGAAAAGCAGCCTCTAGGTAAATACGTTCAGCTTGACTTATGCAAGCGCTGTTGCCCAGCCTAGAATCGCGTTTAAACAACCAATTCCAGCGAATACAGCAACAAATGCAAGGAAATACTTTGCATTGAACGGATCTTTAAAGTCACCTTTAGACATAGATACTACCTTTAATTTTACAACTCGCGCCAACTGCATAGCAGCAGAAAGCATTGACTAGCGCCCTAGTCCGAGTTTAAGCACGACAAAAACAGGCCGTATAATAGTCGATGTTGCCAATAGCTTAAAGGTTTTTTGTTTTGATAATGCCAAGATCCGCGAATTCAGCTAGTGTATGCCGTGCCCCTTGCTGCAGCTGTTCAACGGTAAACTGAGGCACTTGCTGCGCTATAACATCCACAATGTCAGTGAGTTGCATACCATCATTGGCTTCAATCACCGACAACATTAAGGCCGTCATCGGATTTAGTGCGACAAACTGAACTTCGTCCTCTTCGTCTCTATACAATGCAAAGCTAAACGTTTGCCCTGCTGTTTTAGTTGGCCTAAAGGTTTCACTGATCTGATGAACCGGATATTGATAATGTGCAACTCTGGCTGTACTTGCCAAGCTAATTTCAACATCTGCAAGCGCTTGTACCTTAATCGAAAGCTCATGCTCTGCTTCAACGGTCGTTGCTACATCTAGCTCTAGCCATTCATAGTGAGCAAGCTCTAACAAGAACTCAGGATCAGCTTCAGAGGGCTCGTATTCTGTTTGTAAAAACTGCAAGAACTCTTTGCTAATCTCTAAAAAGTATGGCGAATGACAATCGTGCTTAACAAAAAATAGCCTAATTAACGTCAACCAATCTTCATTAGTATACAAGCTTTTAAGTACAGGAAACGCACTGCTCACGAAGCCTTCAACATTATTAAAAAACAGCTCTTGATAGATTTTTAATCGCCGAGCTTCTACGCCATCAGGTGCAGGTTGGTTGTCTGGATCTCTAATATGCGCCATAAACTGCCGCTGAGTTTCTACAAAAGACATAACTATACCTGCTCCAAGCGCTTGGCGTATTTGGCCTGTATTGCAGAAATTTGCCCCGCTTCTGCCAGTAATTCTGCCATAGGAGGAATATTAAAATCTCGCTCTAGTAACGTCGGGAATACCCCATGAAGCTCATAGGCTTTATCTAACAAGTCCCATACTGGCGAAGATACCTCAGCGCCGTGTGTATCAACGAGTAAATCTTCGGCTTCCACATAATGGCCTGCGATATGGCCATATACAATACGCTCGCTTGGCATAGCCGCTAAGAATTGTTCAGCTTCGTAGCCATGGTTAATAGCGTTGACATAGATGTTGTTGACATCGAGTAGCAAATCGCAATCGGCCTCAGCTAATACCCCAAGGGTAAATTCTAACTCCGACATTTGTTGTCCAGGAGCCGCATAGTAAGACACATTTTCTACAGCAATTCGACGTTCTAGATGTTCTTGGACTGCTCGGATCCGCTTAGCTGTATGATGGATTGCTTCTTCCGTAAAAGGGATTGGCATCAGATCATACATATGACCCTCTCCCGAACAATAACTCAGATGCTCACTATACGTAGCGATATTATGCTGTTTAAAAAATGTTTTTAGTTGTGATAGAAATTCACGATCAAGCGGTGCAGGTGAACCTAGCGACAACGACAAACCATGACAAATAAAGGTATGCTGTTGCGTCAATGCTTGAAACTGCTTTGCAAGCTTGCCGCCAAATTTTAGCCAGTTTTCTGGTGCGACCTCATAAAAGTCTACTTGCTTTGGCGGTGCATTGAGCACGTCGTCGACCATTTCACGGCGTAAGCCAAGTCCTATGTTGCCTAATTGCACTGCCATATTTCTCTCACTTTAGACATTATTTTGAAGTAATTAGAAGCCCATATAAAAGAGGTTTTGCTGTATGCATAGCCTCGCTTTGGAATTACCCAATAGCGCTTTTTACCTTAACATAACTAGCTGCGCTATTGGGTCGAACATAATAGTGTTCTTAATTAGTGGTTACCACCGCATTTACCTTCGCCGCACTTGCCTTCTTTCTTGCCTTTAGCATCGCCACCACATTTACCTTCGCCGCACTTACCTTCTTTTTTGCCTTTGGCGTCGCCACCGCATTTGCCTTCGCCGCACTTACCTTCTTTTTTGCCTTTGGCGTCGCCACCGCATTTGCCTTCGCCGCACTTACCTTCTTTTTTACCTTTAGCGTCGCCACCACATTTGCCTTCGCCGCACTTACCTTCTTTCTTACCTTTGGCGTCGCCACCACATTTGCCTTCACCGCACTTACCTTCTTTTTTACTTTTAGCATCGCCACCGCATTTGCCTTCGCCGCACTTACCTTCACCAGCGTCTAGTTGATAACCAGCGGTCATTGTTTCAAAACTAAATGGATTCGCACTTGCGTCCGTCGCGGATAACCCCGCAGTACCTGCAACAACAGCGCTTAAAGTAAGGGCAATAGAGTTCTTTTTAACGGTATTCATAATGTTTGCTCTCTCAGAAATAGTAGATTCAATAAGTAGACCCAAACGTCTAAATATTTATTTCGCTAAACGTTTAAAAATTTTAGCTGTAATGCCAATTCGCTAAGTTTTGGTTTACATCCAGTTATAGTCCATCTGTTGTCTTTTTGCTATTTGCGGATAACTAGGGGCTGCTGATGACTTGCAGCAAACAATTAGCTAAAATGTCGCGCTTTTCGATGAGTCATCAGTGACTCATTTTATTTTTGTTGTATCTGAAGGTTAACACATGAAGCTTGTTCTGGCGCCGATGGAAGGTGTAGTTGATTTTAAAATGCGCGAATTACTCACAGATCTCGGCGGCTTTGATCTTTGTGTCACTGAATTTATTCGCGTCGTTGATCTCACCTTTCCACGTAGGGTATTTACTAGATACTGTCCTGAACTATTAAATGGTGGTTATACCAGAGCCGGAACACCGGTTAGAGTACAGCTTCTAGGTCAGGTTCCCCATGCGCTTGCTGCAAATGCACGAAAGGCCGTAAAGCTTGGCTCTCATGGTGTTGATTTGAACTTTGGTTGTCCTGCAAAAACCGTGAATAAAAGCCGTGGTGGTGCGGTTTTACTGAAAGAGCCTGAGCAAATTTATCAAATCATTAAAGCGGTTAGAGATGCGGTACCAGAAAAGCATCAAGTAAGTGCCAAAATACGCCTTGGCTTTGATGATGATGCCAATAGCACTGAAATTGTCGATGCGGTCCAGCAAGGTGGTGCGTCGAGTTTGGCAATACATGCACGGACCAAGCGAGATGGCTACAAACCGCCAGCGTACTGGGAAAAGATCCCCTCTTTATTATCAAGGTTAACCATTCCTGTCGTTGCTAACGGTGAAATTTGGCAAGTTGAAGATGCACTACTCTGCCAAACACGTAGCCAATGCCAAGATTTGATGCTTGGTCGCGGTGCGCTAGCCACCCCCGATTTGGCAGCAAAAATCAAAGCGCATGTTAGCGGAACTCATTATACTCCGCTTACATGGGAAAACGTGGTCTACCATATCCTCCACTCTTCCATGCATCAAGATGAGAATATGAGTGAAAAGTACTTTTCGGCTAGAACAAAACAATGGCTCAGTTATCTGAAACGTCAGTATGACGGCGCACATGTTCTTTTTGATGAAATCAAAACGCTTAAAAGCAAAGATGACGTCATGAAGGTGTTGCAGAAATACGCAATGTCTCCAGACATTGATTCAAATCATAACAGTGAAGTTTGACTGAAATGATAATGGGGTGTCGGATAGGAGAGCGCCCATGAATGAAAACACACAACACTACGAACAAAGCCTACAAGCAGAACTTGCCACACTTAGAAGCGACTTCTTGGGAGAGTTAAAAGCTTCACCCAATGAGTTTACTCATAATCTTGCCAATACCTTAGAGCTTAACCCACCTAATAAGTGGCTTGATATTGTGATGGAGAAGATAAATCCTGAGCAATTTCCACTCTATGATAGATTGATGAAAGTCGAAGCGGCATTATGCCAAATGGAAATCGGTCAGTTCGGGTATTGCTGTGATTGCGAGCAGACAATAGAACTTGAGTTGCTAGAACACGATCCAGCAACCCAACGCTGTCGCAGTTGTAAGACTAAGGCTTTAAAAAGTGGGGATATGCAGCAAAAATAGTCGCTGGGAAATAGACAAGATTAGCAATCAATTGTTGTGCTTGTTGTTCATTCAGCGCTAGTTTTGAGTTAAGCGCAACAAATGCTTGCTTTTGTGACCACCCTTGATAATGAATTCCCAAATCCACCGCCATCAAAGTCACGATTAGCGCCTTATGTTGCTCTATTGCCTTTGTACATTTTGCTACGGTCGAAGGCACATTAATAAACCCATCTCGCCAGTTGAGCCCTGCAATTCTTTGGCAGTTAGCCGGCAATAATTCCAGAATATAAGGTTGTTGAGTATCAGGCATTACCTTGAGCACACTCGCTTTGCTATTTTGATCATCAAACTTTGATAACATCGCCAAAACTTTAGTAGGTGAATCTTGAATAGCCCCATAAAAATTGAGCTTTGATTGATACCATTCTTTTCCATTGGGTAGTTGATGGAGTCCAAGCATAGCTCTTGGTTTATAATTACTCAGATAAGCTAACAAGGCCGAACGTGATGGTGCGTCAATATCCGAACTTTCAAGTTGGAGCATTAAAGTATCTCGCTCTAACCTGTTCAAGCGAATATTACTTTCATCGGCCTCTTTTAGCTTTACTTCTACAAACGCAAGCCACTTTCCAAGTTCATTGCTACTTACTTTATTTTTAACATTTTCCAGCACTGATATGTAAGCAGGCCAAGGCAAGTAGCGTTCAGGATATCTTTCCTGAATTCTTAAATAATCTAACTCTTTATGAGCCATAACATCTGGTTCATTCAACTCACTAGATAATAAGGCATGCCTTAGTTGTAAGTAACCTTCTGTGAATGGTAATACACTAATTTCATCGTCGGAGGGCTTGCTTAAACCATTATTAAGAGAAAGTAGTGAAGTTCTGAGCTCTTGGTAACTTACAGTTTGCTTCTGTTCAGTACAGCCAAAAAGGAATATAAGCGTAGCCAAAGTAAAACAGATCAGTAAATGCTTTTTCATAGTTCCACATTAAAATTTAGAATCAAAAAAGCCCCTTTCGGGGCTTTTTTACTAGAGACTTACGCCTCTACGCTGTGCTTTATCTTTGATAAAACCAGACCAACTTTTAGCAAATTTTCTAGTGCGAGGATCTTCCTGCGCTTTCAAAATTGCAGAGTAAGCTTGCTTAAACTTATCCTGATAGAAATAAGCTTCAGCCAAGTCTGTATAGGTATTGCCTTTTTTATCAGTACCGAGCTCTAACGCCTTGTTTAGTCTCACAATAGCTGCACTAAACTGCTGATCCTGAAGTAAAAGACTACCTGCTTTACCATAAAGTTCTGCGTCATTGTCAAACTTCGCAGCTTCTTCGTAATATTTAGCAGCATCGCTGATATGTTTAGCTTGGTGGTAGTAACTTGCAAGCGCTGTTACGTTCTGCTTTGTTCGTTCAATTTTGCCATCTTTGATCGCTTTTTCGAACGTTTGAGCTGCACGCCAAGGATCTTCTGTTAAAGAGTATAAGCTTCCAAGAATCTTATAATCATTCTCTTTTTCAAAATAACCTTTTTTATACGCCACCTTCATTACAGTCATACCTTTGCTGTAATCTTCGGTTTGCAAATAAAAACCACCCAGTTGTGTCCAAGCTTTCGGGTCTTCAGGGAAAACACGTACTAACTCTTCACCAACCTCTACAGCCTTTTTGAACTGTTTTAATTCAAAGTACGCCGCAACTTTCATCAGGTAGTATTGCTTATTAGGCTCTTCTACACCCGCAATCGCTTTATCAGCTGGAGCAATAACATTCGTATATTGCTTTAACTCATAATAAGCTTGAGCGATACGACCATATACTTTGGCGTCATTTTCACCAGTAAAGTCCATCCACGCTTCATAAGCCTTAATGCCTTCTGCGTACTTTTCAGTACCAAGCAAAAGGTCACCTAACAGCTTCATCAAATCGCCTTGCTCTTTGAAGTTAAGCGCGTCAGGCGCAATGGCTAGACGTGAGTATTTAATCGCTTCGGCGTAGTTTTCCTTTTGAGCATAAAGCTGGCCGAGGTAACGGTTGACTGTCGCTTTATCGAAATCATCTGAAGGATCAAGTTCGCGAAGCATTGCAATTGCTTCATCGACCTTTTCTTCATTATAGAGTTCGAACGCTTTAGCAACTTTTTTACCTACACGCTCACCCATGATCTTAGTTTTTGCCGCTTTGCGCTTCTCTATTTCTTCATAGTTAGGCGCTGCAGAAACTGAGCTTGAGTAAATACCACCAGTTAACGCTATCAAGAGAGCAAGAGCTGTAAATTTAGGTAAACTTTTCATGTCCTGCCTCCTTAATCTTGGTTTAACTTAAAGTCAAGCTGAACTGTGATGCCAGGTTGCTTTTGTGGCTTACCGTCAACAACCTTAGGACGGTATTTCCACTTGCGTAGTGCACGTTTTGCTTCGCGGTCAAAGATGCGCTTCGGTTCAGCGTCGATAACTTCAATATCGTCAACTCCACCAAGCTCATTGATTGTGAATGATAAACGTACCCAACCTTCTTTGCCATCACGAGCAGCTTGAGGTGGATATTTTGGCTCGATTCGAACGATTGGTGTTGCATCACCGTCACGACCAAACTCGCCAGGTCCAGATAAACCACCTGCGGTTCCACCTAGATCAATACTAGGCATATTAAAGCCGATATTTCCTGCAGTCGGATCAGCCGTGTCAGGCTGAGGCGGCTGCGGTTTAGGCGGCTGCTTTGGCGGTGGCGGCGGCGGCGGCGGGACACGCTTCCGCTGCTGCACCTTTGATTCAGGCGGATTCGACATAATCTCGACTACGATTTGTTCCTTTTGTACATCTGCCCTATCTGCTCCTCCGGAGATAAGATATGACATGAAAAAGAACAAGCCGAGAGTTACTGCCCCACCTGCTAGAAGTGAAAACAGAAGTCGAATCATTACTGATCTCCAGCTATTGAAATCTTCAAGTTGTCGCCAGTCGCTTTAATTTGGTCCATAACCTTAACAACTACGCCGTGTTTCGCACCTTTGTCGGCTTGAATAATAATCACGTCAGTAGGCTGTTCAGCCATTAGACTTTCAAGGTTTGCACTTACACGCTCAACATCAACCTGGCGCTTATCCATCCAAATCTCACCGTTTTCACGGATTGCGATAAAGATGTTCGCGTTTTTGGTTTTTTGTGCTTGTGCCGCTTTTGGCTTGTTAACCTCAATACCAGCTTCTTTAACAAAAGAAGTGGTTACGATGAAGAAGATAAGCATAATGAATACGATGTCTAGCATCGGCGTCATATCTACTGCTGCATCTTCCTCTTCACGAAAACGTTGTTTACGTGCCATAGTTCAATCTCTCTCTAGTGATGAGGCAAGCTATCAACTAGCTTCTCTTTAGCCATTTTCGCACGTGCTTCTAGACGCGTGCTAAAGAAAACACCTGATAGTGCCGCAACCATTCCAGCCATTGTTGGTACCGTAGCCATTGAAATGCCTGAAGCCATTAATCGCGCGTTACCCGTACCTTGAGTAGCCATTGTTTCAAATACGGTGATCATACCTGTCACTGTACCTAAAAGACCGATTAATGGACACATTGCAACCAATGTTTTGATAATCAACATGCGCTCATCTAATTTTTCAGACGCTTCAGAAATCCAAGCATCGCGGATTCTGTGTGCGTACCAAGACGTAGTATCTTGGCGGGCGTCCCACTTAGCGACGATTTCCTTATGCATTTTAGGAAATTCGCCGAGTAGGAACCAATAGCGCTCAATCATTAAAACCCACATTAGAAAGAGTGCCATTGCGACCACGTATAATACATCGCCGCCTGTAGCAACAAAATCCCTGATAGATTCCCATATCTCCATCAGGACTAACATTAGGCTTTCTCCTTCTCCGCGTGAGTAGCAACAATACCTGCGCTTTGCTCATCTAGGATGTGTAAAACCGCTTTACTACGACCATGCACAACAGCGTGAAGTAGAATTAGAGGTAGAGCTGCAATAAGGCCTAGTGCTGTTGTTACTAGCGCTAGGGAGATGTTACCTGCCATGATCTTCGGATCACCAGTACCGTAAAGTGTGATTGATTCGAATGTCATGATCATACCAACAACCGTACCTAGTAGACCTAGTAGTGGCGCGATAGCCGCTAGGATCTTGATGATGTTTACACCCATCTCGATACGTGGAGTTTCACGTAGGATAGCTTCATCAAGCTTAAGCTCTAGGTTTTCAACGTCTTGGTCTTTGTTGTCGTGATAAACTTTCAAGATACGACCAAGTGGGTTGTTTGTGTTAGGGTTATTTGCGTTTTTGATTTGCGCTTTGATTTTGCCACTAACAATGAATAGGTCTAGCATACGAACGATAGCAATCAATGCACCTAAGATAAGTAGTGCTGTAATGATGTAACCAACCGTGTCACCTTGGTGCCAGCGCTCTTCCATCGTTGCACGTTGAGTATTAAGTTGTAGTAATGAACCACGAGTCGGGTCGACTGCAACCATTACGAATTTATCAGCAGATGCACCGATTAGACGTTCAACACCACCTAGTTCACCGCTTGGCTGCTTACCAAGAGGAACAATTTGCTTGTTCTCAGCATCGTAAATAACGTAGCCGTCTTTAGTAACTAGGTTAAAGTTACCAACACGTGTTACTTCTTTAACGTTTACGTCACCATTTAGCTCAGCAACTTCAGCTTCAAACTTAGAAACTTTAGCTGATTCAGTCATTTCAGTTTGGAAAGCAATCCAAAGGTCTTCAAGTTCACGAGTAGTTGGCAGCTCTTTCGCTTCAGCTAGTGAACGAAGAACTTCAGCACGTCCTGGCTTTTCAGCACTTACAAGTGAAGCTTCGATTGAACCGATAGCGTCAGCAGCTGAACGACGTACAACACCGAACATTTCACCAAGTGTACCTTTGGCATTTTCTAGCTCAACTTCTTTTTCAGCAAGTGTGATTTCATTTTGTTTGAACTGTTCATTTAAACGCTCACCGCGTGCTTTTTCTGCAGCCAATTCACGCTTCGCTTTGTTCAACAATGCTTGTTTGTCAGCACGATCGTTTAAAAACTCTTGCTCACGTTGCTTGTTGATTTTGCCTTCAGAAATACGGTTTTGTTTAACCTGCTCTAGGATTTTGTCCAAGGCTTCAGTGTTTGCGTGTGCATTTAGCGCGGCACCAGCAGAAACTGTTAACGCTGCAGCAACTGCAAAACCTTTAAATAGTTTCTTCATCATTAATTACTCCGCGCCAAAGATAGGTAGATCGATAAGTTCAGGAGCCGCTTGCTTACGTGCAATACGGATCATGCTCTTAACTGGCTTAAGATATTCTTCGCCAAGTTGTTCCCACTGCTTAGTGTTGTTGTTCCAAACCCAAGCGTGTTTTTGGTCGAACGACTGAGCTACATATGCGATACGGCCAAGGCGTGCGAAGTCAACATTGATGTTTTTGCCGTTTTGTTCAAGAGAACCTTGGCTCGCAACGATAGTTGTACTGTAGTCAGTTTCAATCGTGTAAGCTTCAAGCACTTGACGGAACTTCTCAGAAGTAGTTACAGATGAGTTAGTCATGATGCTGCGAAGTTTCTCAACGCGCTCTAGACGTGTTTCTTGATTAAACGGAACGTCCGCTTTGATGAATTGCTCAAGCGTATCGATCATGCGATACATCAAAGGCACAACGTCCTGTTTTGTCTTGTCAATAGTACCAATTTGACGCTCAAGAGACTCAATACCTGCATTTTGATCTGCTACAAGACGTGCAACGTGATCGTTATACACTTTAAGCAGTTCTGCTTCTTCAACTAGACCACGATATTCCGCGATCATTTCTTGAGACTGACCGTAAAGGTTATCAATCTTTTCTTGAGACTTTTTAGCAGCCGTTTGAGTTTGTTGACCTACTTTTTGTATGTCATTCAAAGGATCTGCAATCACATTGCTGCTTGCAAAAGCTGTCGCGCCTAAAAGCGCCGTAGCTACAAGGCTCTTTCTGATTTTAACAGACATAGTTCCCAACCAATTAAGTAATGTTACTTTTATAATTTTCGCGCTCTCACCAACGTAAGAGCAACCCTGATATCATTTGACAGATATCAACTGTCCAATAATGCTAAATGCAACACGATGTGTCAACTTCACTGTGAAAACATTTTTTGTCTATAAATAAGTAATAATTATATACAAAACAAAAAATTAACATCAAAAACACAGCAAAATATACACAACCCTCGCAAAACCAACCTTTTGCATACGCTGTTTACAATATTTTACATCAGATTTATTCCAATAAATTGAATAGATATTCCAAATAGAACTTATGAATAATCTATAAAAACAGTAGTATAGTCAAAATTACTCATTGCACAGAACGCAAATTATTTCATCTTCTGCGAACTAACGCAAAATTTGTTTATCTGTCCCAAATCGCTTGATCTATTTTTTCCTGTAGAATTTGAACGAATTCAGCGACGTGTAGGCCATCCATTAAGGCGTGGTGGACTTCGATACAAAATGGCATCGTACCATCTGCTTTATTGTATTTTCCGAACACAAATTTTGGGATACCGAAGTCATCTCTACTGTGCCTTGCATGACCAAAACTGGAAAAAGATAGCCATGGAAGTATAGATACATGAACGCAATTTGGCACCTGACTTTCCGTTAAAATTGCTCGCTGACAAGCGGCCCATTTAATTGCTCAGTTTTACTATGCAAATTGGCACTAATAAAGCGCTTGAAATCGGTTTCAGGGGCAAGCCTTACAAATCTGAAGGTTTCATCCTTCCGCAGAAAAACACTGCTAATTTCTACCACATCATATTCGACTACTGTCCCCGCTTCGATTCGGTAACGAATGGGCGCATAGCTTTGCAAAGCCAACTGCAGTGCATACAGGCAGCTAAGAGAAAACGGCACTGTATTACGCTTACTCATTTCATAAACTCTTTCCATTTGTAAGCTGACGGTGACTGTAAAATATGGCTGGGTAAAATCATTGAAGAAGGAAAAATGTTCTTGGCGGGGCCAAGTATCAAGAGATAATTTCTTTTTCATACAAAAAAAGGGGCTCATGCCCCTCTCTGGTAATTAAACGGCGTTTTTATTATAGACCGTTTTCAATAATCTCTTGAGCTAATTTATCAGCAATAATATGCGTTGAAACTTTCTCATCTTCAGAACGCTTAAAGATTTCAGTTAGCGTGTCGTAGATGCCTTCTACGTGTTTAGTCGCTGCAGCCTCATCATAACCTTCAGGTTTTGTTTCATAGTAAACATTGATGATTCCACCAGCGTTGATCACGTAATCTGGCGCATAAAGAACACCTTTTTCACGAATGATCTCACCATGACGAGACTCTGCAAGCTGGTTGTTTGCACATCCTGCAATAATTGTGGCTTTGATACGTGGAATAGTATCGTCATTTACCGTAGCACCTAGTGCACACGGCGCATATACATCAACATCTAGATCATAGATTTCATCAATACCAACAGCAGTAGCATTGAAATCATTGACCACTCTTTGTACTGACTCTTCGTTGATATCAGTAACAAATAGCTCTGCACCCGCTTCATGGAGGTGCTTACATAAAGTGTAAGCAACTGCACCCAAGCCCTGCACGGCAACTTTGATACCAGCCAAATCTTGATGACCATACTTGTGTTGGTAAGCTGCTTTAATTCCAAGGAATGTGCCTAACGCAGTATATGGAGAAGGGTTACCGCTTTTACCTTCGAGGCCCATTACGTAGTTAGTTTCTTTATGCATTACCATTACATCACCGGTTGTGATGTTTACATCTTCAGCTGAATAGTAACTACCACCTAGGCGGTCTAGGTGTTTACCAAATGCTCTGAATAGCGCTTCTGACTTGATAGTCTTAGCATCGCCAATAATGACAGATTTGCCACCACCAAATGGTAAACGTGCAACCGCATTCTTATATGTCATCCCTTTAGACAGACGCAGTACATCATATACTGCGTCTTCATCAGAGGCATAATTCCATAGACGACAGCCACCTACAGCTGGACCTAGCTTAGTGTTATGTACCGCGATAATAGCTTTAAGGCCTGATGCTTCGTCTGAACAGAATACGACTTGTTCATGGTTATCAAATTCAACTTGGTTAAATACAGCCACTTTCTTCTTCTCCAAAAATTATCTATCCCATACGGGTAAGCTCTTAGGTGTGACTTTGCGTTCAATACCACACTAAGGGCAAATAGCGCTGAAATTGGCAAGACTCTATCACTAACTCTAGCACCATTCCACAAATTGAGATGATATAAACCCAATTCAAAGCAAATACAAATATTTAATTCAAAAGAAAAGAAGAAAAAGGAAAAACAAACCAAAAGTAAAAACCTTAAAGGAATTTTAATTTAACTTATTGAGCTTTTCTGAAGTTACTGTTTACGTAAACGGAAGGCTAATAAGCATTGTAAACATATCAGTACAAAAAAGGAGGCTGCTAGCCTCCTCAATAATGCTTCGGATCGTCACTTTAACACCGAAGACAAATATTTAAGTGGAAAGTACCTATATGCTCTCCACTAACGCAAAACTGATCAACTAAGTTTGCTATCTAACTCTTCAATTCGTGCTTTCCAAATTGCAGGGCCTTGGGTATGCGCATTCTCACCATTGCTATCAACGGCAACCGTCACCGGCATGTCTTCTACTTCAAATTCATAAATAGCTTCCATACCTAAGTCTTCAAACGCCACAACACGAGATTTCTTAATTGCCTTAGCCACTAAGTACGCTGCGCCACCTACAGCCATAAGGTATACGGCTTTATTCTGTTTGATTGACTCGACAGTTGCTGGACCGCGCTCGGCTTTACCGATCATGCCGATAAGACCCGTTTTCTCTAACATTAGATCAGTAAACTTATCCATACGTGTAGATGTGGTAGGACCTGCAGGTCCCACGACTTCATCGCCAACAGCATCCACAGGACCCACGTAATAGATGAACTTATTAGTGAAATCGACACCTTCTGGCAAGCCTTGACCAGAATTCATCATTTCTTGCAGACGTTTATGCGCTGCATCTCGACCAGTTAAGATCTTGCCAGAAAGCAGGACAGTTTCACCCATTTTCCATTCTTGGATATCTGCTTTGGTCAAAGTATCTAAATTGACACGACGCGTATCTTCACCTACTTCCCAAGTCACTTCTGGCCAATCTTCGAGCTTTGGTGCTTTTAGATCTGCAGGACCTGAACCATCTAGTGTGAAATGTACGTGGCGTGTAGCGGCACAGTTAGGGATCATTACCACTGGCTTAGACGCTGCGTGTGTTGGTGCTGTTTTGATTTTAACGTCAACAACGGTTGTTAAACCACCAAGGCCTTGTGCGCCAATGCCTAGCTTATTTGCACGTTCAAAAATTTCTAGACGCAGTTTTTCTTCTGCAGTTTCGGCACCGCGTTCCATCAGCTCATGGATATCAACCGGATCCATTAAGGATTCTTTTGCCAGTACAGCCGCTTTCTCTGCTGTACCACCGATACCTATACCTAGCATGCCCGGAGGACACCAACCAGCCCCCATTGTCGGTAATGTTTTTTCTACCCACTCTGCAACATCATCTGATGGATTTAGCATCACCATTTTAGTTTTGTTTTCAGAGCCGCCCCCCTTCGCTGCAATCATCACTTCAACTTCAGCACCAGGTACTAAGTCAATGTGTACTACCGAAGGCGTATTGTCTTTGGTGTTTTTACGGCTACCTGCTGGATCGGCAACGATTGATGCACGTAGCGGGTTATCTGGGTTCATATAGGCACGACGAGTTCCCTCATCTACCATTTGTTGTACCGTCAAGTCAGTTTTATCCCACTTAACGTCCATACCGACTTTAACAAAGCAAGTTACTATCCCAGTGTCTTGACACAGCGGGCGCTTACCTTCTGCTGACATGCGTGAGTTAATTAAGATCTGTGCAATTGCATCTTTCGCGGCCTTACTTTCTTCTTTTTCGTAGGCTTTTTCTAATGCTTGGACAAAATCAAGTGGGTGGTAAAATGAGATATATTGAAGCGCATCTTCAATGCTATCAATAAAGTCTTGCTGACGGATTGTACTCATGACGGTTCCTCAATTTTCGACGGTATTTTTTGGTATTGAAACTTTCGCTGGCAATTGTTGTTATTCAGCGTCAGAAAGTCAATTTCAATACCTTAAACTATGGAATAGCAGGTAACTATGATAACCTCCCCGCCCGTTTGGGGCTAGCTTTGCAGGTCAAGTAAATGATAAACGAGCGAATAAACTGTACGAAATTAGACATTAGGCACAATGCACTAGAATTATTTGAACACTTTGCAAACGAATCTCAGGCTATCCTGTTAGATTCAAGCGACTCTGATCACATCAATAGCCGCTACGATATCATTGCGATTGCACCAATTAATTTGCTTGAAGCTAAAGACGGAAATGTATTTTTAGACGGCGAACTGCAGAGTAATTCTATTTTCACTGTGATGAAAGGTAAGCTTGCCCAGTTTAGTAATTACAGTGCTCCTTATGATTTACCTTTTAACGGCGGTTGGCTTGGTTATTTTGGCTATGATCTCGGCCGTTATATTGAACACATACCACATTGTGCGGAACATGATATTAAGCTACCCGACGCCTGTGTTGGTTTGTATCCAGACGCGCTAATTTATGACAAAGTACACAAAACTTGGTTTTATGTGTCGCAACCTGATACACAAAGGCTAGAAATGTATTTGCAGCGGCTCAAAGACGCCTCAGCGTTCGAGCCATTTAGACTGACGTCACAATGGCAGTCAAACATGACTAGAGCACAATACGAGCAAAACTTTGAGCGCATTCAATCTTATTTGTTAAGTGGCGACTGCTATCAAATAAACCTAGCACAGCGATTCACTGCTAACTTTGAAGGCACTCCGTGGCTCGCGTATAAAAAGCTTCGAAACCACAACCAAGCGCCTTTCTCAGCATTTTTTAACTTAGGCAATAGTGCTATTGTTTCTGTGTCGCCAGAGCGCTTCATCCAAGTTAAAAACAATATTGTAGAAACTAAACCGATTAAAGGCACCCTGCCAAGGTTACCAAATACTGACGCCGATAAAGCGCAAGCTGAAAAACTGAGAAACAGCAGCAAAGACCGAGCCGAGAATGTCATGATAGTAGACCTACTACGTAACGACTTGGGTAAAGTGGCCAAGCCGGGTTCTGTCGCGGTTCCATCACTCTTCGCTATCGAGAGCTTCCCTGCTGTTCACCATCTAGTCAGTACGGTAACGTCCAAACTGGCAGAAGGAAAATGTGCTGTTGATCAACTCGAAGCCGCCTTCCCCGGTGGCTCCATAACAGGTGCACCTAAGATCCGCGCCATGGAGATCATCGAAGAGCTCGAGCCTCACAGACGCAGCGTTTATTGCGGCTCAATTGGTTACCTCAGCGCCTGTGGCAACATGGATACCTCTATCACTATCAGAACCCTAGTTTGTCATCAAAATAAGATACATTGCTGGGCAGGTGGTGGCATAGTCAAAGACTCTCAAGTACAGTTAGAGTTTGAAGAGACTTACCACAAAGTGAATAAAATTCTCCCGGTATTAAATGAAGATTGATCAGGTAATATCGCAATTTATGTTGGCGCCCATCATGGCGCAAACACCAACCTCACTGCATACTCTAAAGCAAAGTGCGGTGCTTATTCCCATTGTTGATGTAAACGCTCGAGCCCACCTGTTGTTTTGCAAACGCAGCAGCGAATTGCCGAGCCACCCGAATCAAATTTGCTTTCCTGGCGGCAAAGTCGAACAACAAGATAGCAATATCATCAACACAGCACTGCGCGAAACCGAAGAAGAGATAGGTCTGACAATCTCTGAGTCTCAAGTACTGGGCATATTGCCGTTTATGCAAACGCTCACCGGTTACCAAATCACCCCCGTTGTTGCTTCTGTACAACAAGATGCGACTTGGGTGAATCAAAGCGACGAAGTACAACAAACCTTTACAGTGCCATTAAACCAATTAAGCACGGCCAAGAATTGGCGAACCTTCCATTTTACCAATAAAGGCAAACCCGTTTCACTCGACGGATTTATGACACCACATGGCTTACTGTGGGGCGCAACGGCAAAAATCGTCAAACAGTTCACCGCCCTATTTTAGCCCTTAACTGGTAAGACCTTTTTTAAAATCCACCTCCACCTTGCAGATTAGAGACCTTTCTATCATGCTTACTGCAAAACTGGCATATACTTTTGCCGATTATGGGTTACTTCCCTAAGTAGACACGTTATGATGGCGTCCGTTTTAAAGGCAATGTGAGTAAAATTTATGATCAGTGCATTCGATATGTTTAGTATCGGTATTGGACCTTCTTCCTCTCATACAGTGGGACCAATGCGTGCTTCTAGGTTATTCGTACAAGACCTTCAGGCACAAGGCATCGTTGATGATATCACTTCGGTGAAAGTGGAACTGTTCGGTTCTTTAGGCCAAACAGGTATTGGCCACGGCTCTGGCAAAGCTGTTATTTTGGGACTTGCGGGTTACGATCCTGAGACCATAGATGCAGATCTAGTACCAGAGATCTTAGAAACCATAGAAAATGAACAGGTTATCTATCTCGACAAGCAACATAAAGTAAAATTTCCTAAGCAAGGCGCGATTGTTTTTCACCGTCGAAAAACGCTGCCTAAGCACTCCAATGCAATGGAAATCAAAGCGTATAAAGGCGAAGAGCTTGCTCATAGCCAAATTTACTATTCGATTGGTGGTGGCTTTATCGTTACCGATCAGAATTTTGAAGCTGAAAAGCAAGCTGCGCTAGATATCAGAACAGAAAACCCGGCACCTTACCCATTCAATTCAGCCGCCGAACTACTGGAAATGTGTAAAGAGTCTGGTCTCAGTGTGTCTTCGTTAATGATGGCCAACGAGAAAACGCTACGTAAAGAATCTGAAATCAAAGAAACGCTATTCCACATCTGGCAAGTAATGAAAGCTTGTATTGAACGTGGTATGAAAACCGAAGGTATTTTACCGGGCGGTTTAAAGGTTCGTCGTCGTGCACCTAGCCTGTATTTAAAACTCAGTGTAGAAACGCACCAAGATCCACTGCGCGCAATGGATTGGGTGGATTTGTTTGCACTTGCAGTTAATGAAGAAAATGCAGCGGGCGGCCGCGTAGTAACCGCACCAACCAATGGTGCAGCCGGTATTCTTCCAGCGGTGTTAATGTACTATCACACTTTTATCAAAGAAGTGGATATAGAGATTGCCACACGTTATCTACTTACCGCAGCGGCGATTGGGATCTTATATAAGAAGAATGCCTCTATATCTGGCGCTGAAGTTGGATGCCAAGGTGAAGTAGGTGTTGCGTGTTCAATGGCTGCTGGCGCTCTTACCGAAATCATGGGTGGTAACGTAGTACACGTTGAGAACGCCGCTGAGATTGGTATGGAGCATAATCTAGGCCTAACCTGCGATCCTGTCGGTGGGCTTGTGCAAGTTCCGTGTATTGAGCGCAATGCAATGGGTTCTATTAAAGCCATTAATGCTTCTCGTCTTGCTTTGCGCGGAACGGGCGATCAAAAAGTATCACTAGATAAAGTGATTAAAACGATGCTTGATACCGGTAACGATATGAAAACTAAATACAAGGAAACCGCGCGCGGTGGATTGGCGGTAAACATTATTGAGTGCTAGTTGACAATTGTCAGTTCACTTTACAGATGACTTAATGGCATCATGATGGTAAATCATGATGCCATTTTTTATCGTCACTACAATGAATTCGTCATGATATTACTTATCAACAAAAAGGAGTAAATTGGCTATGTCAGGCACTACAATGGTTTTTTTGATTGTACTTATTAGTGTTGGTGGAGGAATAATTAGCGAAATCTATAAACGCCGCTTGGAATTTAAAAAAATAGACGCACAAAGAACAAAGGTGCATGATGAGCTACACTCAGAGATTACTGCATTAAAAGCAAGAGTGGCAACACTGGAGCAAATTGTTACCGATGAAGGTTATCAAGTTAAAAAAGATATAAATAACTTATAAAAGAATACGGCTAATAACGCTACTAGGCAAAGGAAAGGAGTCCTTTCTGGTTAATTTTTTCATCTCTTGTTACTGTTTACATTTGTTTTCAAAGAAGATAACCAATTGAATTAAATGATAAAAAAACACCTCTGATTACACTTTATTTACAAAACTTAAAATTATATAATTGCTAACATTAATTTACTTGAGTACATTCGTTACTGCAAAGTGTACAAAGGTAAATAATATGAATAACAATAAATTCAAATACACCGCTTTATCCGCAGCGATAGTAGTAGCACTATCAGCTTGTGGTGGAAGCGATAACAACAATAATAGTTCAGCTCAAGAGCTAGATCATGCACCTCAGGCTGGTGTTACCCAGCTAGAAAATGTAAAACATTGGCAGACCATTTCGGGCTCAATTCAAGCCTCCGACGCAGATAGTGACAATCTATCAATTACAATATTTGACGGTGAGACAGAGATTTCGCCTGTAGATAATGTTTACACTTTTCCTCATGGTATTTTAACGCTAAAAAGTCTAACCGCTTTTGATTACTTGCCAATATCTGGCGAAGCGGCAACTATTAAGTACACTGTTACTGCAAAAGGAAAGTCAGCCAACGGTAGTATTGAGATCCCAGCATCACTAACTGACCCTCTTGCTTACCAGCAATGGCACCTAAATAATACGGGTCAAAAGGCTTACGCACTGAGTGATGCGATGAAAAAAGGCTTGGTCGACCTTTACGTCGGTCGTGGCATTATGACTGAAGAACAAGCGATTGAGTACTGGAATAGTGAATTTGCGGATGCAGAATCAAACATCTTAGTCGCTGGTGAAGATATGAATGTACCAGCAGCATTTGCCCAGGGTGTAACGGGCGAAGGTGTGACAGCCGTTGTCGTTGACTCAGGCCTAGAAATTAGACATGAAGATTTGGCTCCTAACGTTTTGCCAAATCGCTCTCTTAACCTACTTGACAATGCGCTTGATAAAACTGACCCTACGAGCACAGCGACTAATGGTGACCACGGGACTAGTGTTGCAGGTCTAATTGCATCTAAAGGCTGGAACGGCCTAGGCGGCCGTGGTGTTTCGCCTGATACTGGTCTTATCGGAATGAATTTACTAGCTAGCGGTGACAAGACACCAAAGCAAGATCTTTTAGTTCATGGCTTTCCTGGCTCTGGGATAACAGAAAGTGAGTCTATTTCTGTATTCAACCGCAGCTATGGCCTTACCTACCCTGTTCAATTTAGTTATTCGGAACTTGATGAAGCAATTGAATCTTATCCAAACAGGAAGCTTCGTTCAGGCAAAGGTGCTACTAACGTAAAATCAAGTGGTAATAGTTTTGTAAGTGAAGACTTAGAAGGCTCATTTTGTGATGACAATGGTGCAAATGACTTAGGATTAACCTGCTACAATAGCAACAGTGAAAGTAGCCAAGGGCACCCTTACTATTTCTCTATTGGTGCCGTTAACTCAAATGGTAAACATACTAGTTACTCAAGCGCTGGGGCAAACCTGTTAGCAGCAGCTCCTGCTGGGGAATATGGCCGTTGGGCTCCTGCAATGGTTACGACTGATCCAATGACATGTTTAAGTGGTAGTTCTGGTTATACTGGTCGCGCAATCGCCAGTTGGACAGGAGCTTATGGAGAGGAGTTCGCTGCAAGCCAATACCCATTCGATTACCCTGGACATCCAGAAAACCCTAACTGTAATTACCGTTCAACCATGAATGGAACCTCTTCTGCAGCACCAAACGCTTCAGGCGTGATCTCTCTGATCCTATCAGCGAACAGTGAGCTGACTTGGAGAGATGTACGTCATATCATTGTGTCAACAAGCACCAAAAATGACGCCGAAAATGCGCCAGTAACGGTGCCAGTAGGCGCTGGTGAATTTATCGCGCATGATGGCTGGGTAGAAAACGCAGCTGGCTATAGCCATAATAACCTTTATGGTTTTGGCCGTGTAGATGCCGGTGCAGCAGTTAAAATGGCCAAGTCTTACTCAACTAAACTTGGTGAAGAAGTTATTACAGATTGGATTGGCCAAGGCTCCGTAATGGGTCAAGATTCTCTAGAGATGGCAATCCCTGATAACAGTGAAGTTGGTGCCACTTACAAAGTGACTGTCTCAGAGGACATCAACGTTGAAGCTATCCAATTCAAACTGGATGTATTTAACGATGAGTTTGGTATGGGAATTCAAAATGATGAAGCTGTTATACAGTCTACAGCTGGTTCTGACTTGGCAATTGAAGTTATCTCTCCGAGCGGTACGAGAAGCGTTTTATTATCATCTAGACAAGCACTGATACGCCCTGCATATGATTTTAGCGGTGCTGGCTTCCAGATTGGCTATATCCTAAAAAATGGCGTATTTTTATCAAACAGCTTCTATGGTGAGTCAGCTAAAGGAGAGTGGACAATTCGCTTGTTCGACGTGTCAAACAAGTCGTTTGCGACGACTAGCACAGGTGATATTGTCTACGATGGATACGTAAACAATTCAACGCCATCAAAACTGATGGGTGCAGCTGTACGTATCTTTGGCCATCAATCTGCTGAGTAATTGGAGTGTATACTATGAACAAGTTAAAAATCGCGGCATTAATTACAACTTCACTATTCTTAACTCAAGCAGAGGCTCGAGACAACTTGACTCCTAAACTGGAGAAAGCAAACAAAGTGGCAAATTTTGAAAAGCCTGATTTTGGTGCTTATAAGATTATGTCTGACTATGCATTAGTTCCGTTAGCCATTGCAGATCCTAGTGCTGTAATTAGCCAAAAAGGTGAAAAAGCGCTAGTCAAGTCGACGTCTATCAGCCAGTTATTTACTAAAGGCTCTTTAGTTAAAAATATATTCAATGGTGAGATTGCTCCAGTATCTGGTAACATCAACCTGCTTATGAAAGACAATGCGTCTGCACGCGAATTAGCAAGTGAGTACGGCGTTGCTGTTGAAAATACGTATGACGGTGGCCGAATTGCTGTTGTTAGTGTAAACAGCAACCAAGATTTACTAGGTAAACTTGCTGAACTGAAGCAATCAGGAAAGGTAGTTGAAGCTAGAATTGAAGTGTTAGGTACTTTATACACATCTAGATAATTTTCCTGTCAAACACTAATTTTTCTCAAGCCTCATTTAGAATGGGGCTTTTTTACGCTTCAAAAGCCTAATACACTGATGACTATATTTTCTGCTCCCCCTAAAACCTCAGATATGGCTAGATCAAAAGTGACCTCCGTATTTTGAAATCCATTATTTTATAACTAACCTAAACTCGTATACTTACTATTCTTTATAAAATTGCCTATTAAAAATACAAGCATTGGCTGAAACTTAAGTTATACCAATTTAGGCCCCGTGCCTTAGGCTATAGCTTTAGCGATGATTGCTCGAGGAGGGAATTTAATAGCTTATTTTTAGTACCAATTGGTTATGGGGAGAAATAGAATAATGAATATCTGTATGAAGTTAGTCAACTGACCCACAATATTTAGGCGGGTAAATATTGTGGGTTATCAGTATACTCTGTTACTGAGTGTCCTGTTTTAGCCAACTAACCACTTGGCCATGAAGACGATGACAGGCAGAGTAACAAGTGTTCTCAAGATAAAGATTAGGAATAGCTCCCATAAGTTCACCGGGATTTTGCTGCCAAGCAGCAACGCGCCAACTTCTGACATATAAATAAGCTGAGTTACGCTCATGGCAGCAACGATAAATCGGGTGGTATCGCTTTCAATGGAACCTGCGGCAAGAATTGACGGAATAAACATATCCGCAAAGCCGACAACGATTGTCTGCGCGGCCTTTTCTGCCTCTGCCACATTGAGTAGCTCGAGGTAAGGAACGAAAGGTGTGCCTAAATATTGAAATACTGGCGTATGCTCAGCAATAATCAACGCAAAAGTACCTACAGCCATCACTACAGGTAACACAGCAAACACCATATCTAATGCGTTGTGCAGGCCTTCTTCTAGTGTTCCTTTCACCCCTGGAGCCGTTTTAGCCTTGGTAAGCGCTATATCTAGGGAGTGGCTAAACAACCCCTTCCCTTTAGGCACAGCTTCAGAATCTTCATTATGATCACTACCATCAACATAAATATCTTTTTTAAATCTGAGCGGTGGTAAACGCGGCACAATAATCGCGGCAACAAAGCCAGCTGCGCATACGGTAAGATAAAATGGAGCAAACAGGTGTTCAAGTTTGACTTGGCCAATAACGACTAAGCAAAAAGTGATTGAAACCGCAGAGAATGTAGTACCAATGATTGCCGCTTCTCGTTGTGTGTAATGCTTATCTTCGTATTGGCGAGCGGTCATCAAAATACCGACACTGCCATCACCAAGCCAAGATGCAACACAGTTTACTGCACTACGTCCTGGCACCCCGAATAAAGGGCGCATCACTTTGGTCAGAAGCGTACCAACCATCTCAAGCAAGCCAAAGTTAAGCAGGAGTGGCAGCAATAGTCCGGCTAAAATGAATACACAAAATAGCACGGGCAAAAGATCATTGAGCACTAACGCCCCTGTATTTTCCGAATGGATCGCTTCTGGACCAACACCATTGAAGGTAAGCACAATAAACACCATACCAACTAGTCGGGTTATTAACCAAATCCAGCTTACATCGAATAGGTGTCTTATTATGGTTATTTTTAATAGCGCTTGGGGTCTTAGGAGTTTAACCACCAGACTCATGATCCCAGTAATACATACTATTGCAACGATCATGTCTTTCATAAAAGGGGCTAGTTGCGCTTGCAACCATTTTGCCATCACTGCAATCGGGATAGTCATTGCCTCCCCGACCGCTACTGGCGTCATAAACAAAAAAATACCAATCAATGACGGTACGATAAACGCAAACCACGTTTGTAAAGTGGAGCGTGGTGTCATAGTGCTCTCTGTCATTTTTTACTTCCACAAAAACAAAGAAAAGAGCCGAAGCTCTTTTCGTTTTTAAATTATTATATTTATTAAATCGTTAGACCTTTTTGCCTTAGCAAAGTGATCAAGGCTTGATGCAGGTTATTCATGGTGTTTGCATCAAGTACCTTCCCCTCGCTATCCTTCCAGGTAATGGAAGTACGCGTGTCCTGCGCTTGAGCGATCTTTATCGTGTAATCACCATTATCAATCGGTAATACAACCGCTTCTTCACCCCAAATAGAATCCCAAACACTGCTTTCAGGCGCTTCGTAACGAACCAAAACTTCCTGCTTTTCCCTATCGACACGAACAACCGTAAAGTTACTTCTTTCTAGGAAGTTAGAGAAGCGATCAAGTACCGCTTCTTGACCTTTTTCAGTCAGCAGCGCCGAATCACCATTCTTGTCAAACCCAAGTTCAAGTGCCAGTACACCTTGGCGCTTACGCATTTCAACTTGTAGTAAACGATATTGATAGTCAAATTCGGTCACAACTTCATTAAGCGCTCGTACCTCTAAGTGGTTCTTTTGAAGCGCAGTTAACTCGTCATCGCCTTGATAATCTATCAACTCTGCACGAATTGATGCGGTACGCTGGTGCTCTTTCTGTTCAAGGGTAAATTTAAATTTTTGCTTAGACGGCTCTACACTTTCTTCCCAAAACCAGCCGTCTTTTGGTTGGATCAGTGAATACCAAGTTGTCGTCACTGTCCCTTGTGCCTTGTTATCACTTTCAAACCCAGCGTTATGCATTGCGACGACGCCGTCCACGGCGCGCCAAATAAATGCTGGTAAATCCTCTATCCCATCATTTTTATCAAAATAAATCCTTGCGGCGTCTTCACCCTGCTCGACCCAACTACCTTGCGCAACCGTCAATACTTGCTGCGGTGCACGATAACTTACCGGCTCGGCCGTGTTCTCATATTGACCAACTGGCATGGCAAACTCAGGATCTCGGTAAGGTTGAGACAAGCCTTCAGGGGCTTTCACCGGAGCATTTGCACGATAATTTCTTTCATGATGTGCATCATTTGTGAAAATACTACAGCCGCTTAGACTCACGGCAATTCCAAGAACCAGTGATTTTGGGATCCAATACTGCACTCATTTACTCCTTAGCAAACCCTATTATTATTCGAATCAAAGTTATGATTTAGGATTGCCGAATTGGTTCACACAAAGTTGCCAAAAATTGACAATCTCTGAATTGTTAGTGCTATGACATCGAATGTCCCATCAAATATATTGGGAACACGTATTTCATAGCCAAAATTTTGCCCTATGTTACTTGTCATACATTAGAAAAACAAGCAACCATGTCCAGCAAGCACAATTCTATTTTTTATTACAACGCGCTAGCGCTAAAACTCAGATATGGTAGTATTTCGCGTTAATTATTAACCTTGAGCGCATTACGTGAAATCAGAGGTTCCAAAATGACCATGCATGCAAACCATCAACTTGTCTTAACCGCCATTGGAGAAGACAGATCTGGTATTGTTGGCGAATTGACACAGCTTGTGAGTGACTGCAACTGTAATATTATTGACAGTCGAATTGCAATATTGGGCAATGAGTTTACCTTTATCATGCTACTTGCCGGTGACATGGCGTCTATCAGTCGTGTCGAGCACACTTTACCTGCCAAAGGGATGGAGCTTGGCCTTTTAACGATGATGAAACGCACCGCAAGCCATCAACAAGGCGAATACAGTGCAGGTTATACTTTGGAATATGAAGGGTTAGATACTCCTGGTACGTTAAGTAAAGTAACACGCTATTTCGCAGCGCAAGGGGTGAATATTTGTTCACTGAAATCAGATACCTTTGAGCAAGAAGACGAGCTACATATGCGCTGCGAGCTCGAGTTTAATATTCCTGTAGATGTGGATATCGATAACTTTAAAGTTCAGTTCGAAGATCTTTCACACTCCTTAAACGTAGACTATATATTCAGACGCATTCGCTAAGGATTTACTATGAATACTTTGAAAGTCGGTGATAAAGCACCATTATTCTCACTGCAAAACCAAAACGACGAGACCGTTGAGCTTGCTACTTTATTAAAGTCACATCAAGTTTTAGTCTATTTTTACCCTAAAGCATTGACCCCAGGCTGTACCGTTCAAGCTGAAAATCTGCGTGACCACAAAACTGAACTGGCTGAATTAAACACCGTAGCCGTTGGCATTAGTCCAGATGCTGTGAAAAAGTTAAAGAACTTTGAAAACAAAAAAGAGCTTAACTTTGACTTACTTTCGGATGAAGACCACACGGTAGCCGATGAGTTTGGTGTGTGGGGCTTAAAGAAATTTATGGGTAAAGAGTATGACGGTATTCATCGCCTATCTTTCTTAGTCGGTCAAGACGGTACCATCAAGCACGTGTTCAATAAGTTTAAAACCAAAGACCACCATGAAGTCGTGATTAACCACTTGAAAGAACACGCTTAAAGTGACTCGTTAAGCCGTATATACGTATATTTGAGAAATAAAAAACGGAGCTGAATGCTCCGTTTTTTGTCCGCTTCAACCGACTTTAATCAAGCGCGTTTTCTACTTTATTAAATAAGGTAGTGATCTCTTTACTTGGTTCCTTGGTCAGTAGGCTAACAGCAAAGATAGCGACTGTCGCAACAATAAATCCTGGGACAATTTCATATAATGTCGCACTAAGCGGCTCGCCATTATAAGTAAACGGACCGTAGATCCATACCAACACAGTCACCGCACCAGATACCATGCCGGCGAGTGCTCCAGCAAAGTTCATACGAGACCAGAATAAGCTTATCAATACTAGCGGGCCAAATGCCGCACCAAAACCAGCCCAAGCATTACTCACAAGATCTAGAATCGAGCTATCTCTGTCGTACGCAAGATAAATGGCAGCAAGCGCTACAACTAGTACACTGATACGACCAACAAGCACAAGTTCTTTATCCGAAGCATTTTTGTTCAAGAATATCTTATAAAAGTCTTCAGTTAACGAGCTCGAACTCACTAATAACTGCGAAGAAATGGTACTCATAATTGCGGCAAGAATAGCTGCAAGTAAGAATCCCGCAATCAATGGGTGAAACAATAACTGGGATAAAATCAAGAAAATGGTCTCAGCATCGTCTACAACAATCCCATGCTCATGTGCATAAGCAGCACCAAACAAACCAGTGCCCACGGCACCGAGAGCTGCGACTATCATCCAGCTCATACCTATACGGCGCGCTGTTGGCATATCTTTAACACTTCGAACAGACATAAAGCGCACGATAATATGGGGTTGACCAAAATATCCAAGACCCCAAGACATTGCAGAAATAATGCCTATTGCGCCAGCTGATCCCACCCAAGTTAACATCGACGGATTTAACTCGTTCAGTGTTTGAGAAAGTGGATTATCGAGTAATGAGAAGGTAACTACAGGCACTAAAATCAAAGCGATAAACATGATACAGCCTTGGACAAAGTCAGTCAGACTTACCGCTAAAAAGCCACCGAATAAAGTATAAAGCACAACAACACTAGTTGTGATATATAAGCCGCTCTCATAACTCATGCCAAATGAACTTTCGAACAGCTTGCCACCGGCAACCACGCCAGAAGAGGTATATAGCGTGAAGAAAACAATGATCACTAACGCAGAGACTATTCTTAACGCATTTCCTTTATCTTCGAAACGATTGGCAAAATAGTCAGGAATGGTGATCGCATCATTTGCATACTCTGTGTAAACACGCAGGCGCGGAGCGACCAATAAATAGTTGAGCCAAGCACCAATCACAAGGCCAATTGCAATCCATGTACTGCTAAAACCATAGAGGAACATTGCGCCAGGTAGACCCATCAAGATCCAACCACTCATGTCGGATGCACCTGCTGAAAGAGCTGCTACACTTGGTGGCAGACTACGGCCACCCAACATGTAGCCAGACACATCACTGGTCGACTTTTTATATGCATATAACCCAATTCCCAGCATCGCAATAAAATACAGTGCGAGAGAGATTATCGTACCAATCTCCAAATTAGCCTCCTAAATTGTTAGTTGGGCTCTTCTCCAAATGTGAGCTTTTTCTATCACTTAATTATTCGATTTCTAACTCACTTTGAATAAAAGCCAAAAACATAAAGACCTCACTATAACACGCACAAACCATACACCCAACCACCTGAGACTATTGACCAAAATAGTATTTTATTTGTACCTAATTCAACTGGTTAATTATCATTCACCCTATGCTCTGTATTTACCCATATTCTGTAAACTCAATTTCCCAGCGTGACCTGACTGCGCTTTTACCTTATATTAAAGCCAATAGCATTTTGTTTGGACGGTAGTATCTATGTACTTTTACGCGGCTCGTCAGCCAATTTTTGATGTCCAAAGGGAATTGATTGGCTACGAACTTTTATTTCGTGATGGATTAAGTAACGTATTTCCCGAAATTGACGGCGATGAAGCGACAAGCCGGTTAGTTGAGGGCAGCCAGTTTACCTTTGGCCTAGATGATTTAACCAATCAACAGCCAGCCTACATTAACTTCACCCTAGAAACACTTGCTAAAGGTTATGTACAAATGCTCGCCCCCGAGCAAGTTGTTGTAGAAATATTAGAAACAGTACAACCGGGCAAACGGCTCTTAGCCTGTGTCAAAGAGCTAAAAGAGCAAGGTTATACACTAGCGCTTGACGATTACCATCACCAAAATGTGTGGCGCCATTTTTTTCCTTATATCGACCAAATAAAAGTCGACTTTTTGGCGACTAACCTTGACCAAATTCATGCCATTAAAGGCGCGATACAGGATTTTCCTAACATTGATTTAGTGGCAGAAAAAGTAGAAACCTACGAGCAGTTTGAACTCGCCAAGTCGCTTGGATTCAAATATTTTCAAGGCTTCTTTTTTGCCAAACCCGAGATGGTCAAAACCAAAGCACTAGCCCCCTCGGAATTAGCCATGGCTGAATTGCTTTATGAGACTTCAAGCGTTGAGCCCGACCTTGCTAGGATCACTCAGGTCTTCGAGCGTGATGTAAACCTAAGCTACAAACTTCTTCGTTATGCAAATAGTGCCGTATTTAAACGCCGAGCAGAGATATCGACGATTAAACAAGCCTTGGTTGTACTCGGTAGTGATGAGCTTAAGCGTCTGATCTCATTATTGTTTGCTTCACAGCTTAATACAGAAAAGCCCAAAGAGCTGCTTTCACTCTCATTATTGCGTGCACACTTTATGGAAGCAATAGCAACTAAGGCCAACAAAGTCTCCGATACTGGGAGTACATTTTTGGTTGGTATGATGTCACTGATGGACGCCATTCTTGATGACGATATGGCCAGTTTATTGACGAAGTTACCCTTATCTCAAGAAATTAAATCAACTTTACTGAAGAAACCGAGTGCTTTTGGTATCTATCTAGACCTTGCAGAATCTCTGGAAAAAGGTGATTGGGATAGTGTTGAAACCATATCAAAATCTCTTGGCGTAACCAGCCAAAATATCGCAGAGCTATATCAAAAGTCGCAAGTTTGGAGTGACACTCAAATAAAAGCGATAGAGTAACCTATCAAAGGATGCGACAATCTGTCGCATCCCGCTAAGCACCTGATAGCGATAAAATAAGTTCACCAAAACAACTTCAAAGTGAACTTATGAAACGCACTCTACTCTCTCTTGCTATTGTTTCCTTATCCCCCATAACTCATGCCGATGAAATTGAAAAAATCGTTGTTATTGCACCGATGCAAACACCAATTACGCTAACAACGGATACCAAAGCAGTACGCCAACCACTACCAGCACAAGATGGCGCGGATTTACTCTCTTCAATCGCCGGGTTCTCACTAATTAAAAAAGGCGGCGCAAGCGCTGACCCTGTGTTTCGCGGTATGGCAGGCTCTAGAATTGCGATTATCGCCAATAATGGTCAAACGCTGGGTGGTTGCGGTAGCCGCATGGATCCGCCAACGGCATATATTACGCCACAATCCTACGACACCTTAAAAGTCATCAAAGGCCCACAAACTGTGTTGTATGGGCCAGGCAACAGCGCTGCCACTGTGGTGTTTGAGCGTGAAAATAAACGCCTTACTATGTCTGAAGTGATTGGCTTTGCCAATGCGGTGCTTTCGAGCCAAGGCCGCCACAGTGTTAACAGTGATATCAAGGCTGGTAATGAACGCGGATACGCTCGGATCGCAGCAAATTACAGTGATGCAGATGATTATGAAGATGGTAGTGGTACCAAAGTTCACTCAGCGTATGAACGCTGGAATATAGACACAGAGTTTGCCTATACCCCAAGCGATGACGCCTTTTACTCTATCACTTACGGGGTGAGCGATGGTGAAGTTGCCTATGCCGACCGCATGATGGATGGTAGCCTCTTCGACCGAGAAAATATTGGCCTGAATATCAAATTATCTTCCCTTTCATCTCTGATTGAAGAGTTAACATTCAACGCATACTATAACTACGTCGACCACATCATGGACAATCATAGCTTACGTCCTTTTGTTGCTAACATGATGATGAAAACCCCAACCTCCTCCAATCCTGACCGTAAAACTTATGGCGCAAACCTTACTCTGACTTCAGAAGTCAATGCCCAACATACTTTTGTTTACGGTGCTGATTATCAAGCAAATGAGCACCGCAATCGAGTCAGCCGAGATCAATTCAACAATCCGGTAGAAATGATGCCGCGCCAAATAGATGCTGAGTTTAGACAACTCGGTATATTTGCCGAGTTAGAATATCAATTGAGTCGCTCCAGCCAATGGGTTAGCGGATTACGCATTGATGATTGGCAAAGTGAAGATCATCGGACCATGATAAACGCAATGATGTCAATGGAACCAAACCCAACCGCCCTACAAACAAGAGACGATACGTTATTCAGCGGATTTAGCCGTTATCAAGCACAGTCTGAAAACAGCAGCTATTTTGTCGGTTTCGGCGTTACAGAGCGTTTTCCCGATTACTGGGAAGTTGTCGGTGGTAGTCGAGGAAGTGAAACGTCTATTTCTGCCTTTAATGTCGATACTGAAAAGACCTTGCAATTAGATGCTGGATTGGTAAAACAGTTCAAGGCCATTAACGTCAATTTCTCGGTGTTCTATAACCAAATTGACGACTATTTATTAGTCGACAATATGTTTGAAAAGATGAATATGACGTCAAAAGTGACCAGAAATATTGACGCGGAAACCTTCGGTTTTGAGGGTGAAGTAATGTGGCAAGCGAGCAAAGCGCTACAACTCACCGGAAGTATCAACTATGTAAAGGGTAATAACCTTACTGACAATCTCGCATTAGCTCAGCAACCACCTTTGCAACTGCGTATTGCAAGCAATTACCAATTAAGCGATAAGTGGCAACTAGGCGGATTGGTAAGATTAGTACAACACCAGCATAGAGTGGCGATTGGACAAGGGAATATTGCAGGTCAGGATATCGCTGCAACGACTGGATTTGGTACACTTGCACTCAACACCAATTATCAATATAGCGATGCATTACAACTCAGTGCAGGAGTAGATAATGTGCTCGATAAAACCTATGCCGAGCATTTAAGTCGTTCAGGCGCCGCAGTAAGTGGCTTTGACCAAATTGAACGAGTCAATGAGCCGGGAAGGACGCTTTGGGCAAATCTCAACTGGCGCTTTTAAGTTTTCGCAAAGATAACGAAAAGGTCGGCGATTGCCGACCTTTATTTTTACAGGTTCTCTAAAAAGTTCTCGTCAAAATCATCCGGCTCTTCTTCCATTGGCGGGTTGCCATCAAATAGCTCGTACAATTGACGTTGATAGTATACATCCTTTAAGAAAGTGTATGGATCAAGCGACTCATTTAGCAGCTTTTCTTGTGACATCAAAGCCGCTCTTGCCTCAACCGCACGCAGCGCAAACACTAATACTGTTTGTGGCGTGGTGAGTGCAATTTCTGGCAAGACAAAGTTATCGACTACATCACCCGTTAAGTTTCTCGCGGTCGTCGGTCCCATACCTGGGATCATAATATACGCACCATCACCAACGCCCCACACCCCAAGGGTTTGGCCAAAATCTTCGTCTTTAAGCTCAAGGCCAAGTGTTTTCGCAACATCAAACAAGCCAAAAATACCGACCGTAGAATTAACTAAAAAGCGAGCAACATTGATTGCCATATGATCAGGCTTGCCCTGCAATGCCGCGTTTACTGCATCGGTCGGCGCGGCGATGTTGGTGGTGAAATTAACCACACTACTGCGCACAGGAGCGGGAGTCACCGCAACATATCCTTTAGCAACAGGCCGTAAGATATAGGCGTCCAACACATCCATATTGAAGTCATAAAGTGGACGGTTAAGTGATTGAAATGGATCTCGTGGATCCTTTTTCTCTTCGGGTACTTGCGCACAACCGACAACGGTTAGCACAAGTAAACCTGTGAGCACAGCTTTAAGCATTTATTTCCCTGTATTTGTTAAGACACGACTAATCTCGACAGTGAGCTGATTTTCGCCTTGTTGAAGTTCAATTACGCTTGAAGCACCCTCTAGTTCTCCATCTGAAGGCATTACTGAACCATCATTAGAAATACGTGCGGTGACCGTAACTTGAGAAAATTTCGACAAGGTTAATTCAGGCATCATTGCCATACTATCGTCTAGGTTTACCGTCATTGGCAAGTTAAAGTTTGTAATTTTGGCGACCGCCAATGGCATGGCTGGGCCTTCAGCCGCTTTTGCAAAAACGAACAACGTGCTGTCCTTTGGAATCTTGTTCTGTAACTCAGCTGAAATGGTTACAGTAGCGACAATACCAGCTTTTACAGCTACTGGTTCATCTGTTTGTTGACCCAACTTTTGCTCGATTTCAGCAATCCGCCCTGCGATCATCTCATAACGCGGATCATCTTTGGTTAATTGTGACAACAAGACTTCAAAAGCGGCTTTTGACTCTTTCCAATCTTGACGTTCATAGGCAATTAACGCCAGCAAGCTAATCGCATCAATATTCGTTGGATCATTCTTGAGCACTTTTGACAACATTCTGGCCGCGCGATTCATACTTGGCTCTGAGCCCTCTATCAATAATGCTTGGCTATAATTCACCAAAACATTATTGTTATTAGGTTGCATCACGAGTGCTTTATCAAATGCCTGCATCGCCATCTCAAAGTCACTAAGTGACATTGCAACACGACCAAGTAACATCCATGCAACTGCATCGTCGCCAGCGGTTGCTAGTTTAGTTCTTAGTCCCAGCGCAAATGCTTGTAGCTCGTTGGCATTTAGCGGCTCTCCAGATTGCATTACTGCACGCTCACCATACTCAGGTAACTTTTCAACGGCTTCATGCCAGCTAGCTATTTGCCTGTGGCTACCCGTATAGTAATAAAAGACACCTGTCACCAGCACCATAAAAGCAATACCTGTCAGCGCTAATACACGGTTGTCACCACGACTCGTCAATGATTGTTCAGGCGATAACTCGTTCAATAAGCGACGCTTGAGTTCAACCACAGATTCATTATAACTGTCTTTTTCGATACGCTGATTAGCAAGCTCTTCTTTTAACTCTTCCAAACGCTGATGAAAAATATCGATACGCTCGGCGTTCGCATCGTGATCAACCGTGACGCGCTTTTCCTTTTTAATAAACGGAAAAACCACAAACAGACCGGCAAATATGCCTAGCAGAAGAAACAAAAACCACATTTGAGTTAAATCTGTCGAGAATTCGCTCACTGCTCACGCTCCTGACGTTGATATTGATTAATGAGCTCAGCTAGCTTTTGTTCGTCTGCGGCATTCCAATCTTGTTTTTTCGCAGCGCGTTTTTGACGAAATATAATAAAGCCGAAACCTAAAATAATGATTGCCACTGGCAGTACCCAAAGTACGATTGTTGCAGGCGTAACAGGTGGTTGATAATGAACGAAATAGCCATAGCGGTCGATCATATAATCAATGACCTCTTGCTTAGACTGACCTTCATTAACCAATGCGATGACTTTGTCACGCAGGTCTTTGGCAACGACGGCATCTGAATCTGCAATGTTTTGGTTCTGGCATTTAGGGCAACGTAGCTCATGAGTCAGCTCTCGGAAAGTTTGCTCACGTTCCGCCGTGGCAAAGTTATACTTATCTTCCGTTGCTTGCGCCGCTGCAGTAATCATCATTAAAAGCAAAACAATTACATATTTCATTGCGTTAACTCCTGATAGATTGCCGCAAACTTAGTGCGCCACACGCGTTCATTGATGTCGCCAGTATGATGCAACAAAATCTTACCTTGCTTATCTACCAAAAAAGTCTCTGGCGCGCCTGAAACTCCTAGATCCAGTGCTAGTGTACGCTCCAAATCAAGAATGTTAAATTGGTATGGGTTACCAGCACGACTCAGCATGTTATTGACATCTTGTCTTAGTGCATTGATATCAAACTGGTCGCCAAAATCAGGGTCATAAGCCTGCTCGTAATACAGGCCTATTATTTTCACGCCACGCTCTCTAAGCTCAGTTAAATAACCTAGCTCAGCGATACACGTTGGGCACCAAGTGCCCCATACGTTCATCAAGTAGACTTCACCCTTAAGCGAGTCGGCGGTCCAAGTTTTATCACTATCCATTAGATCGGGTAAAGAAAACTCAGGCATAGTGTGTCCTAAACGGCCTGTCTGAAGTTCTCTTGGATTACCAAATAGTCCTTGGTACAAAAACACACAAAGGAAAATAAATATCAAAAAAGGCACTAAACCTAATAACTTGCGGTTCATGTTAAGCCTCCACTTGGGATGATTTTTTAACGCGGTTGCGGTAGCGTTTATCCGCAAGCACAATGAAGCCGGCAAAAGAGATAAGTAGCCCACCTAGCCACATCCAGCGTACGTATGGTTTGTGATAGATCCTAAGCGACCACGCGCCTGCAGAAAGCGGCTCGCCGAGTGCTAAATATAAATCACGGAAGAAACCATCATCAATAGCGGCTTCGGTCATAAACTGCATCCCTACATCATAACGGCGTTTTTCTGCATGCAGCTCGGTTACTTTTTTACCATTTTTGAATACCGTCACTACGCCAGCATGACCACCGTAGTTCGGGCCTCGAATTTCTTTTACGCCATCAAAGCGATATTCGTACTCGTTTAGCATCGCCGTTTCACCGGGTTTCATGCTCACGGAGCGCTCAACTGAGTATGCTGAAGTTAGCGTCACCGACGCGATAACAAAGGCAATACCAATGTGCCCAAGTACCATTGCCCAATAGCTCAATCCTAGCTTTTTAAAGCCGATCGCAACACTTGGGTGAACAGTCACTTTATTAAATAAGTCAGCAGCAGTAGCCACACTTATCCACACAGCCAGCGCTGTCGCAACAAACGTTAGTGGTGCCACCACTTCGTAGCTCGAGTACAACCACGTCGCGGTGAGCACTAAACTCACCGCAATCAATACAGCCCATTTTTTCACTAGTGGCGGCATTTTATTTTGTTTCCAGCGCAGCATAGGGGCTAAACCCAGCAAAATCGCGAACGGCACGATTAATATCGCAAACATTTGGTTAAAGAAAGGTACGCCAATAGAAATAGAGCCTAAGCCCAACTCTTTGTGGATCATAGGCAATAGCGTGCCCAATAATACAATCAAGGTCGCAACCACTAAGAAGATATTGTTGATCCACAGCGCCACTTCACGCGAAATGAATTGATAACGCCCTTCGCTATATACTTGAGCTACGCGCAGTGCGTAAAGCGCTAAGCTGCCACCCACAACCACAGCTAAGAATGACAGGATATATAAACCACGGTCAGGATCGGTTGCAAACGCATGCACCGATACGATAATGCCTGAGCGAACGATAAAGGTACCCAGTAAACATAAACTAAACGCGGTGATAGCAAGTAGTACTGTCCAAGACTTAAACACACCACGTTTTTCCGTTACTGCGAGTGAATGCAATAAAGCGGTTGCAACAAGCCAAGGCATCAGTGAAGCGTTTTCCACCGGATCCCAGAACCACCAACCGCCCCAGCCAAGCTCTGAGTACGCCCACCAACTACCAATTGTAATGCCTAGAGTAAGAAAGCCCCATGCGGCCATTGTCCAAGGACGAGACCATTTAGCCCAAGTATTATCAAGTTTACCGGTTAAAAGCGCAGCAATTGCAAAAGAGAAAGACACAGATAAGCCAACATAACCCATATAAAGGAGCGGCGGGTGAATGATCATACCTGGGTCTTGCAATAATGGATTCAAATCACGCCCTTCAACAGGGAAGTAAGGAAGCAAACGCTCAAACGGGCTCGACATCCACAGGGTATAGAGCATAAAACCCACCCCTAAAAAGCCAAGGACACCTAACACACGCGCTCGCAATACCCACGGTAGCGACTTTGACATCACAGCAACCAGCATGGTCCACATGGATTGCATTACCAACCACAGTAAAATTGCGCCTTCGTGTCCACCCCATGTTGAGGTGATTTTATAATACCAAGGTAAAGTACTGCTCGAATGATGCGCCACATACGCAACCGTAAAGTCATCCATTAACGTGATGTAGATCAGTACCATAAATGAGAAAACAACTAGAATACACTGACCAACGGCCAGTGAAGGAGCGGCTTTCATCAGCCTCAAATTACCCGTATAAGCACCCCACAATGGGAAAATACATAGTAATAAGCTCAATGCCATCGCCAGAACTAAGGCGAAGTAACCTATTTCTGGGACCATTTTAGTTCTCGCTGTTTAAATTATATTTTGGCTTTTCGTGTTTAATGCCTTTCACGGCTTCAGCCACTTCTGATGGCATATACTCTTCATCATGCTTGGCAAGTACTTCAAACGCTTCAACTACATTAGACTCAACTAACGTCCCTTGCGCTACAATACCTTGGCCTTCACGGAATAGGTCAGGAAGGATGCCTTTGTAACGAATAGTAACCATAGGACCGGTGTCGATAAGTTTAAATGACACATCTAAAGACGTTTCATCACGCACCACTGAACCTGGCACAACCATACCGCCAATACGCAGCTTCTGGCCAATTTGCGGGATTTCTTTTAACTCACCTTTACCTTCAACAAGCTCGCTCGGCGTGTAAAACAAATTAATATTTTCTTGTAGTGCATAAAGCGTAAGCCCAACCGCTGCGCCAATACCAAAGATTACGGCAGCAACGGTGAATAATCTCTTTTTGCGTCTAGGATTCATGCTTGCGACTCCTCTTTTGCTTTTTTAATCCGTGCTTCTCTTGCCATTTGCGCTTTAACTGCTTGCTTTAGCTTCTTACCATCCAAGATAGAGCCGACTAACATACCAGCCAGTATTAATGCACATGAGCCGAATGAGAGCCAAACATAAAAGCCATAGCCACCCATGGCTAAAAATTCACTGAAGGATTCAAACTGCATGATTAACCCCTATTCACTAATTCGCGGACCCAAGGACGGTGTTGTTCGCTTCGTAAAATTTCATTTTTCAAACGAATTAGCGTAACCACGCCAAGCACACCAGCAAACGCCACTATGTTGATCAACAAAGGCCACAACATGGAAGGATCAATCGCTGAAGTATCAAATTTGGTGATAGTTGATCCCTGATGCAGCGTATTCCACCACTCTACCGAGAAATGAATAATAGGCAGATTAACGACCCCGACAATGGCAAGAATACAGGCAGCTCGACCACCTGATTTTTTATCTTCAAAGGCATGATATAGAGACAAAACACCGAAGTACAAAAACAATAGGATAAGCTCTGACGTCAATCTTGCATCCCAGACCCACCAAGCGCCCCACATAGGTTTACCCCAAGCAGCACCAGTGATTAACGCAATCGCAGTCATTGCCGCACCAATAGGTGCAATGGCTATAACCGCCAGTTCAGCATTACGAATTTGCCATACCAAGGCAACAATAGCCGCAATAGCCATAGACGAGTATGCGCCCATCGACCAGATAGCCGACGGTACATGAATAAAGATAATACGATAGCTGTCTTTTTGTTGGTAGTCGGCTGGCGCATAGGCTAACCCCCAAACCCATCCAACAATTAAGCCCACTACCGCAATCACGGCAAAGTAAGGAAGCAAGGTGTTACACAGTTGGTAAGCACGCTCCGCTTTGGCATAAGGATGTAACCACTTCCACATTTTAACTTACACTCACTCTTAAAGCTGACGATATGGCAATTGGTGCGGCAACAATTGCGACGGCAAGCATCGCACCAAGGATTGCAAGCTGACCACCATACGCTAAAGACATGCTACTGGTATCTATGGCGGACGTTGCAAAAATCAATACGGGGATATAAAGCGGAAGGACGAGTAAACTCATTAAAATGCCACCCTTTTGCAATGCAACGGTGAGTCCTGCGCCAATAGCCCCAATAAAACTTAATAACGGTGTACCTATCAGTAAGGTCAATACAGTCGCATTGAGAGACTGCGATTCGAGATTCATTAACAGCGCGAACAAGGGCGCAAGCACCACCATTGGCAAACCACTGACTGTCCAATGCGCTGCTACTTTTGCTAATACTGATAGCGATAAAGGATAAGGTGAAGCAATCAATTGCTCTAATGAGCCGTCGTTGTAATCGTCCCTAAATAATTTATCTAGACCTAACATAGTCGATAAAAGCGCCGCTACCCAAATAATACCCGGAGCCATTCTGGTAAGCAGCGCAGGTTCGGGCCCAATTGCTAACGGAAATAAGGTGATCACGATAAGGAAAAACAACAAAGGATTGACTATCTCAGCGCGCTGTCTAAAGGCCAAGGTCACATCTTTGGCATAAACCGATTTAAAAGCTAACCAATAAGAATGTTGAGTCTGCATTACAAACGGTACTCCAACGCCAAGGTTTGTAACTGTGCAAAATGTGCGGTGAGATCTTGGTGGGTCGTCAATAAAATGGCGCCCCCCTTGTCGAGATGAGACTGAAATTGGGTTTGCAACATGGCGACCCCTTTTTTATCCAGCGCAGTAAATGGTTCATCTAGCACCCAAAGCTTGGCCTGATTCAGCCACAAACGTACTAACGCAACACGGCGCTGTTGGCCTGCCGACAATGTCCGCACAGGTACATCTTCAAGCCCTATTAAACCGAGCTTGGCAAGCAATGTATAGACTTCTTCTTCATCGGCCTGAGCGCCATGAACCATAAGCCAATGTTGAACATTTTCGTAGGCACTAAGTTGTTGATTGACACCTGTCTTATGACCAATAAATAATAAATCGGCAGCGAATGAATCATAATCATCGCGGATATCAGTGCTGTTGTAGCGGATCTGCCCTTCGTCCGCTCTGGCGAACCCAGCAATGATCCTCAACAAAGAGGTTTTTCCGGCACCATTTGGGCCTTCAATTTGCATGATCTGCCCCGCATGGAGAGTGAAACTTAATGAGTCAAACAAGCATCTATCTTGTTTGGTACAAGTGACGGCGTCTATCTCTAGCAAACTTGGGCTTCTCTTTACCTAAAATTGGGCGTTAGTCTAACATAATGGTATGGTAATACGAATAATTCGATGCGACCGATTAGCGAAAATTTGATTTAAAATAATGAATAAGCTGCCAATTACAACAAATACGACGACAGCATCTGTGATAAGCACAGATAATAGCGAAGTATCGAGATTAGACTTAGCCAAAAACCAACCGTTTGCAGCGAAGAATATCCAAATTAGTAACGATAAACTAAAAATGGATGTGGCAATTGATGGCCGCTGGCAAACTATCCAACTAGCGCTTAAGCCTCCAACCCAGCCCAATCAGCTTCCAGAAGCACAGGTTAGTATTGATGAAACTGGCAAGGTGGTCACCTTTCAAACGCCCAAATTACAAGCGCAAGTAACGCTGACAAAACAGCTTTTTGATATTTTAACGACGCTAAAGACGCACACGCCAAGCCCAGTAGTACAGTCTTCAGCAACTACGTTGCCAGACGCCACATTACACATCAAGGCACTTGATTTAAAAATACCGCTTCCGCAAGCCGTGGCACAATTGCTCGCAAGTGAAAACAAACTCATTGCGCATCTTAGTGCCCAACAAAGTAATGTTTCCTTGCAGGTCGTCAATCAATTTAAAGACTTGCTGTTTAGTACGGCTTTACCTAAGTCAATGATTGCAAAACTTATCTCTAGTCAACTTAGCAGTGTTGAGGTGAAGCCTCAGCCAAGTGGAGTAACACTTAACATTCATGACCGTTCAATAACCTTATCGCCAATAAGCAGTAACTGGCCTGCAGCAACCACATGGCAAAAAGGCGAAGTAAAAACGGCTTTCAATGGAATTGATATCACAAAATCGACACAACAAGTAAAAGTAGAGACCATAAAGCCGCTTAGCGCTTTGCTGCAACAAGTCACTACAGTGAATAAGGAAACCCCCTTACCGCTTGAGTCACGCTTAGCATCAGTACATACGCTGGCGTATGACAAACCGTTACTTGAAGTCAATCTGCAACAAATTAAGTCAACAGTAGTAAAAGCGTTGCAAGTACTGATCGGAAGACCTTTTGGGAAGCCACTCACAAATCAGGTTGATCAGCCCGCGAACTCCCCAGTCAAGAACGGCCAAAGTCATGTTTTGAGTCGTTCGGCCTCAGTGCTGTATATGCAAAGTGAGGAAGTAAGTGCTCACAATGAGAATAAACCAAGCACACCACTACAACAGCTCACAAACCAAATAAAACTTAATCTTACAGAGCTGATGGCAAAGCAACCATTACCGTTGCAAAAAAGTCACTTCCCCTTGCAAAGCGAAAAGTTAGCCAGCTCCATTGCTCGTTACTTACAACACCAGCTCGCAGAAACACCAAAATATCAAGCGCCACCGGTTGATTTTGAGGTGAAACAAAAAGCCCTGTCCTTATTATTGGACACTCTCACGGGTAAACTGTCGCTTAGCAATAAGCAAGTTGAACAGCTGACACAAGTCTTAGAGCGGCCGCTTTATCGTAAAGCGAGTTCTGCGCCTGTAGATTCTGCTAAAACGTTCCAGTTGCAATCTACAACACATTCACAAGGCACAAAAGTAACCGCTACGCCTTCTCAAGTACCGCAGCCTACCAGCAATCAAACTAAAGGGGTAATTGAAGCTCTGCTTACTCTGCCCATGACTAAGGCCGAACAAAAAGAAAACACACCAAACATGTTACGCCAAGCTTCTGCAACCATCGAAAAGCTCGTCAAAGCAGATACATTCAAACAAACGCCTGAATTGCAGAAATTAGTCAATCAAGCATTTTCGCGCTTGCTTGATGACCGTTCAGTCAACGCGCTCACCGTTAAAAACCAGTTAGAAAGCCAACTGGGCATGGCAACCTTTGCTAACACGCCAACAAGTTTAGCTCAATCGAGCTTTACACAAATGTTGGACCGTTTAATTGTGTCGCTATTAGGTAGTCAGGTGGCAAACCAAACTCAGAGCAATGAGCAAGCAACGCAAAAAATACAAGCTTTACTGGATGCGCTGCTACCACAACTGAAGTTGACCTCACCCAAGCAAACAACTGAAGCGCTACAACAACCACAAGCAAAAGAGCTGTTAAACGAATTAGGACAATTGCATAACCAACTACAACCGCAACAATCACAAACTACAACCACCAACTCTGCGAAACAAGACAGCGAAGCACAGTTAATTATTAACCTGCTCTTTCCCACCAAAGTAGGACAAGAGCAACAGCAAACACAATTACAAATAGGTGAATATAAAAAGTCGCCGAAACCTGGTATGCCGGAGAAGTCTGTGTGGTTTATTCGTCTTTGTTTTGATTTTGCAGAAAAAGGTCAGATCCATGCCCAAGCCGAGCTGATGGATAAAGCCCTGGAATGTGCATTAGTAGCCACCTCCAATCAGGTCAAGCAGCTCGCAGAGCCACATTTGGCAACGCTCAGACATAAGTTAGCATCTCATGGGCTACAAGTCGCAGAGATAGGCCTTAGGGAAGAAGCCAGCTTTCAAGATAAGTTCTTTAATGAACACGCAATTATCAACATTAAGGTGTAAAGAAATGACACAAAAATCTGCAATCGGGCTGTTATATGAAGCTGGTAGCGCACCTCAGGTCACCTTTAAAGGATATGGCGAACTAGCAGAGGAAATTATTGCGCTGGCAAAAGAGAAAAACATCATGATCCATGAGGATGAATCATTAGCACAAACACTCAGTGCACTTGAGTTACACCAAGAGATCCCAAGGGAACTCTACTATGTGATTGCTGAACTCATCGCTTTTTCTTACATTATGCGTGGTAAGTTTCCAGCTGGTTGGGAAGGTTTTCGTGGCAAGCTAGATATTAAGGCATAGCCAAAATTTCCTACTTTCTAGGGCCTGTTGACCTTTGCTGTTTGATTTTTGTTCTCCTGAGTGTGTTTTGATCGCGACGCTCGACTTGCCGCCTAGTAATCTAGGCAAAAGTTGAGCAACAAAGAACAAAGCGCACTCAGGGGAACCCAAAGGGCAGCGCTTGATTGGAATTTCTTCTGTGTTATCGCCTAACTTACATAGAATAACTATGCTACGCAGGCTCTGCCTTGTATAAATACCAATCAAACTGCTGCAAAAACAAACTTGAAAGGTCAACAGGCCCTAGACAATCATTTTGATTTGTTATGTAAAGACATGAGCAGCTCTGCCTCAGCTCTTGGCAACTCACACTCATGCATCACCTCTTCAATATCAGCACCAAGCTCCACCATTTTCACGGCGCGAGAATACATTTTAGCGTCAGGGTCATCATATTTCTGTGCTGCTTGCTGATTCGCAACGTCATTTAACTCTTGCTCGGTTGCGACCACCCGCTTACCAATACTCATGATACTGGCACGTAACTCCGCAACTTCGCTGCGTAATATTGCTATTTGTTGCTCAGACCCCTGCAGTGAGCCCGAAAGTTGCGCTGTTTGCCCCTGCGCATTCTGTAGTTTTTTACTCAGCACAAAAACAAACCTCAAGCATACTAACGCAAGTATGCTTGAGGTTATTGATATAACGAGTAAAACGGTTTGTGCGTTTACTACTTCAGACATCTAGATATGACTCAGCTCATCCCATTCATCATCGTTTAATAGCTTATTAAGATCGACTAAGATCAACAGCTCGCCTTCTCGATTTGATACGCCTTGGATAAACTTAGCGCTCTCTTCGGTACCTATGTTTGGCGCGCTGTCAATTTCCGAGCTACGTAAGTAAACCACCTCAGCAACGCTATCTACTAAGATACCAATAACTTGCTTTTCGGCTTCGATAATCACAATTCTTGAATTATCCGTTACTTCAGCACTTTGTAGACCAAACCTAGCTCGCGTGTCTATAACCGTTACAACGTTACCACGCAGATTAATGATCCCGAGTACGTAGCTTGGTGCACCTGGGACTGGTGCAATTTCGGTGTAACGCAGCACTTCTTGTACTTGCATTACATTGATACCGTAAGTTTCCTCTTCAAGCTTGTAAGTAACCCATTGCAATACTTCATCATTACTATCAGCATTTTTGTCTGCAGAAAGTAGTCTATCTTGGCTCATGGTTTCACTCCATCAATATACTAGTTACTGCTCTCGACTATCGAGGCCTTGTTCTAGCAAACGGTTTAAATTCTCTACATCAATCAGCGCGCACATTTTCTCTTTAATCACTCCAGCCAACCAAGGCCGTTTACCATCTGCTGTGCGCCACTTTATGTCTTCAGGCTTGAGGGTTAAGTTGTTGACTAGTTTTTCTGCTAACAGTCCCCAGTTACTATCCCCAAGTGTAATCAAATACTGGTAATCCAGCGTATCTTCTAATTCTGGCGTTAACTTTTCAGGCATCACCCATCGTGCAGTATCAACAACATTGAGTTTTTCTTCACGATTTAGCATCACACCCTTAAACCATTTAGGTTTACCAAAGAGTTGATTGACTTCGCCCAGTTGGTGTATTCCCCCAAGTGATTTCAGCGGAACCGCCAGTGTTAAGCCTGCCACTTCAAAAAACAATGCCTGAAATTCACCTTCTTGATAGGCTTCCCTTGCAGAAACAGACTCTATCGTTGCCTGTTCTTTGATAATAGATGTATTTTCAGTGACTTCAAGATCATGAGCCAATTTACTCGGCTGTTCTTGAATAACTTCACTCACTGACTCCAGAGGTTCTGTTGCAACTACGACTGAGGATTCTATTTCCTCAAGTTCTGATTTAGGTTCTTTTACTTGTTCAAGTAGCTTTGCAACTGGTGATAATTCGCATTGTTCAATCTCTGGCTCCTCTTGCAACAGGGCACCAAGATACTGCTTCATCACCTTCTCATTTGCAAATAAATGCTTACTCATTATGCTCTCTAGCTTAACTGCTTCAAATAGTCCAATAGTGCACGATAAGCGAACACGCCTCGTGATTTAGGACAAAATTGTACAGGGACTTGTTGTGCAAGGCTTGCATCCCTAAACTTGGTATCTACAGGAACCACGCCTGGCCAAACGGCATCTTTGTATGTTTCCAGCAACGTTTTATACGCCTCCAACGACGCTTTAGTCCGTTTATCATACATAGTTGGAATAATAGTATATTGGTACTGTTTCTGCTGTGAAGACTGCATTAGCTCCATCGTGCGCATCATTCTATCTAGTCCCTTCAACGCCAAAAATTCAGTTTGAACCGGTACCAAAATTCGCTCACTCGCTGCTAATGCATTTACCATCAATACCCCGAGCACTGGTGGACAGTCTAAAATAGCATAGTCATATTGATCCGCTATCTTTTCGAGCGATTTCTTTAAGATAAGTCCCATGCCCGTTTTATTACCCATGCTACGATCAAGCGTAGCAATGGCCATAGTAGCAGGCAGAATATCCAAATTTTCAATAGTCGAAGGGCAAAGAGACTGTAAAATTTCTTCGCTCGTCATGCTGCTGCCGCGTGCAAAAATATCATACACACTGACTTCCAACTCTTCAGAATCAATACCAAAGTAATATGTAAGTGAAGCATGTGGATCGGTATCAATAAGCAAAACCCGATGACCTTGTTCAGCAAGAATGCCTCCTAAGCTCACCGTTGTCGTGGTTTTACCCACGCCACCTTTTTGATTTGCTACTGTCCAAATTTTCACTCTATATTCCTTTGCTTATCACTATTGATTGCGTTCAATAGATACTATACCAACTCAATGTTATTCATTCTTTTTAGACGTTTGATATTTACAAGCTTCAAGCAAAATAACCAAATCGTGGCTTAGCCTATTAGTTACCAGCTTCTTTATTAATTCTTGCAGCAAAGTCTTGTAGCGCGATACTATCAGACGAAAGTCCAGCGCCAGCGACTGCTTGAGGCATCCCATAAACGACACAAGTCGCTTCATCTTGCGCCCAAATGGTGGCACCAACCTGTTTTAGCATACGAGCTCCATCTCGACCATCAGCGCCCATCCCCGTTAATACAATCGCTAACGTGTCGCCACCATAGGCTTTTGCAACACTTGCAAATGTCACATCAACGCTGGGTTTATAGGTGATCCTTGGACTATCATCTTCAAACACTTTTAGTGTCTTACTACCACCGCGATTTTCAACCAGCATTTGCTTGCCGCCAGGCGCTAGATAGGCCATGCCTGGCATTAATCTATCACCCTGTTCTGCTTCTTTAACCTTAATCTGGCATAAACTATTTAATCTTGCTGCAAACGCAGGTGTAAATGCGGCTGGCATATGCTGGATAAGTAAAATTGGATGAGGAAAGTTTGCTGGCAACTGCGTCAATATTGTCTGCAGTGCAACGGGTCCACCTGTTGATGTACCAATTGCAACCAGTCCATATTTCTTACCTGATGCTCTAGCACCCGCAGCACTGGATGTGCCACCAGATACCGGTCTCTGAAAACTTCTATCCGGTTGAGGGATCGTTGCTCTTCCAGTGTCAGCGCGAGTTGCTCTAGACTCGACGCGCTTTGGCGGAGTCGCGATACTAGGGCGAGTAAAGCGGCTAACTCGGCGGCGGCCAATTTCCTTTACCTTGTTTTGTAACGATTTAATTGCGTCTTCGCTATTACGAGCGATGTCTTCAAACTTTTTCGGTAAGAAATCAACTGCGCCCGCATCCAGTGCATCTAACGTAGCACTAGCGCCTTCACGAGTTAGCGAAGAAAACATTAAGATGGGGGTCGGTGTGGCCTGCATGATCTGCTTCACCGCACTGATCCCATCAAGCACAGGCATTTCCACGTCCATCGTAATTACGTCTGGACGCAATGAAGCGGCCTTTTCAACCGCCTCCTTTCCATTAACTGCAAAATCTATAACTTTGATTTCACTGTCTTTTTCTAAAATTTCACTGACTCGACGACGAAAAAAACTGGAGTCGTCTACGACTAACACTTTAACTGCCATTGGCAACGCTCTTTAATTTGCTCTACAGCAGAGCAGCACATGCTGCTCTAGAATTCGAACTACGCCTAATAAAATTAGGCGTAGTGTTTTAATAAGTTGGGGACATCAAGGATTAGCGCAATACCACCATCAGATGTGATGGTCGCACCGGCCATACCTGGTGTACCTTGTAACAAAGCATCTAATGGTTTGATTACGACTTCCTCTTGGCCTATCAGAGAATCAACCACAAAACCGACTTGCTTGGTACCGATTTGAGCAATAACAACATGGCCTTCAGCCTTTCTCATGCCCCTATTAGCACCTTTTACCAACCAATGCTCAAGATAAAATAACGGGATCGCCTTTTCTCTCACTATAATAGTCAATTGACCATCAACTACATTCGTTTTAGTCAAATCTAAATGGAAGATCTCGTTCACACCGGCAAGTGGTAACGCAAACGTTTGTTCTCCGACTACCACCATCAAGGTAGGCAAAATAGCCAATGTAAGCGGCACTTTTATCTCTAATACGGTACCAACACCCAATTCTGATTGGATGTTTACCGAGCCATTCAATTGAGTGATTTTCGTTTTAACAACGTCCATCCCTACACCGCGACCAGAAATATCTGAAATTTGTTCTTTTGTTGAAAATCCAGGTGCAAAGATCAAGTTATAGGCTTCAGTATCAGACAATCGACTTGCTTGATCGGAGTCAATAACGCCTTTATTTATAGCAATTTTCTTGAGTTTTTCAGGATCCATACCGGCGCCATCATCTCGGATGGTGAGAAGAATATGATCCCCCTCTTGAGATGCTGACAACGTGACAGTCCCCATTCTTGGCTTACCCGATGCTTCGCGCACATCAGGCATTTCAATACCGTGATCCACTGAGTTTCTCACTAAGTGAACCAATGGATCTGCGAGCGCCTCAACAAGGTTTTTATCTAAATCTGTCTCTTCACCTTGTAAAACCAGGTTGATTTCTTTTTTCAAGCTACGCGCAAGGTCCCTCACCACTCGAGGGAAACGACCAAATACCTTTTTGATCGGCTGCATCCGCGTTTTCATCACAGCGCCCTGCAAGTCTGCGGTCACTACATCAAGGTTCGAAATAGCTTTACCCATGCTTTCGCTGTTGGTGTTATTCGCTAAACTAACCAAGCGGTTACGCACCAATACTAATTCGCCAACCATATTCATGATTTCATCAAGACGTTTGGTATCAACTCGCACTGTAGTCTCAGCTTGCGCAGCAGGTTTCTTTGCAGCTGCTGGCGCAGAAGCTTTTGCAGGCTCTGGCTCTTTTTGCGGGGCTGGAGTCGCAGGTTTAGCTTCAACTTTAGGCGCAGGCTTTGGAGCAGGTTTCGGAGGTGGCGCAGCTTTAGCAGGCTCAGGTTGAGCTGGCTCAGCTTCTGAGATATCTGTCGGCGATTCATCTACCGCTTTAGGAGCACTGCCTTTACCATGAAGTTCGTCAAGCAAAGCCTCAAACTCATCATCGGTAATTTCTTCATCTCCAGAGGGCACACTCGCAGCGCCTGATGACGTTGCTTTAGCCGCAGGCTCACTGGCTTGAGAAGTAGCCGCATCTTCTGCATTTGGTGCTCCACCAAATTTCCCAACCCCATGGAGTTCATCTAAGAGATTATCGAACTCGTCATCGGTGATATCGCCGTCATCTGCAGTTGACACCGTTTCAGGTTTAGCCGCCGGTGCGACAGCAGGCGCATTACCAGAGCCGTGTAACTCATCTAATAGATTTTCAAATTCTTCTTCTGTTATCTCATCAATGCTAGAGCCGCTATCATCGCCTGAATCTGCGTCCGCATCGAATAGAATATCATCCGCACTTAAATCTGGTACAACAGATTCTGGCTCTGAAACAGGTTCCTCAATCACTTCACTGACTTCGTCTTCAGATGCTGGTTGGCTGAGTTTATGGAGGGTTTCAAGCAACACAGGATCGGCAGCTTCGGGTTCCTCTCGGTTTTGAATACAAGCGAACATTTCGTTGATCGTATCCAAAGATTGCAAAATAACATCCATTAATTCTGACGTTACTTTTCGCTGCCCTTGTCTTAGTACATCAAACACGTTCTCTGCACCGTGACAGGCATCAACCAGTTCGGTCATACCGAGGAAGCCTGCTCCACCTTTAACAGTATGGAAGCCACGGAAAATCGCATTGAGAAGTTCTTTATCTTCGGGATTATTTTCTAGTTCAACAAGCTGTTCAGATAACAGTTCTAATATTTCGCCTGCTTCAACAAGAAAGTCCTGCAAGATATCTTCATCGACTTCAAAGCTCATACACACTCTCCAACTAGAAGCCTAAACTAGATAGCAAGTCATCGACTTCGTCTTGACCAGAAACCACGTCATCTCGCGATTCAGCGTCAATAATTGGACCTTCAGGTCCAGACAATTCATCACTGATAGTCTCAGTTGTTTTTATTTCGTTTTCATTCGCATTTTCTGCAACTGCAGGCGCTTCATCCGAAGTACCAAACACAGTTAGAAGGTGAATGAGACTATCTTCTACTTCTCTCACAAGCTCAATGACTCGACGGATGACCTGCCCAGTCAAATCCTGATAGTCTTGCGCCATCAGCACATTAGTCATTAAGCCTTGTAATTCGTCTGTACGTGTCTTTGAAGTCTGCATAAAGCTGTCGAGATCATGACACAGAGATTTAAACTCACCGAGTTGAATATCTCTGCTCATCAACCGATCCCAAGTAGGCTTTATTTGTGCTAACTCATCCGCAAGATTCTGCGCAAGAGGTAAGCTTTCTTCGACCGCGTCCATCGTTTTATTAGCAGCGCTTTCTGTCATTTCCATAACATAATTAAGACGCTGCTTGGCGTCAGGTATAGCCTCTGTCGTGAGATCTGAGAGTCGAGTATCCAGCTCAAAGTTCTTCAAGGACTCGTGTAATTGGCGAGTTAGCTTTCCAACTTCTGCAAATAACTCCGATTGCTCTTTGTTAGCAGCTTCTAAAATCAGCTGGTCAGCTTTTTCTTGTTCACCTTGCTCTAGTAGCTCAACAAGTTGCTTGGCTTGTTCAAGTGTAATTTGCGGCGCAGCATTTACAGACATAGGCCATATCCCCTTGCTGTTTAGCCTAGTCGCTCAAATACTTTTTCAAGCTTAGTCTTGAGCGTACCTGCAGTAAACGGTTTAACAATATATCCGTTCACCCCAGCTTGCGCTGCTGCAACAATTTGTTCTTTTTTCGCTTCTGCGGTAACCATCAACACTGGAATGTGCTTAAGCTTTTCATCTGCGCGTATTGCACGAAGCAGATCAATACCTTGCATGCCCGGCATGTTCCAATCAGTTACTACAAAGTCAAACTCCTGATTTTGTAGCATCGGAAGTGCTGTACTACCATCATCAGCTTCTTGAACATTGGTAAAGCCTAAATCTCTTAATAGGTTTTTGATTATTCTTCTCATAGTAGAGAAATCATCAACCACGAGAATCTTCATGTTCTTATCCAAAACTTCCTCCAGTGAGGTTCGAACCCAACTATTTTATGTACTCTAATTTATCCAGTCATTGATTTTAGCTTTGAGCTTTATCATTGCCTGACCGTGAATTTGGCTTACTCGAGATTCACTGACATCAAGGATGGCACCAATCTCTTTTAAATTCATTTCGTCGTTATAGTAAAGTGACAACACCAGAGCATCCCTTTCGGGTAGTGCTTTGATAGCATTTACTAAAGACTCGTTAAAACGTTCATTTTTAACGTTATTAAACGGTTTGTCTAGCGCAAAATCGCTGTTTGCTGGGGTTATCACATCTTCATCAACCCCTAGATCCTCAATGCCGATGACTTTACTTGCATTTACATCATGTAAAATATGATGGTACTCATCTAAAGATATATCAAGTTTTTCAGCGATTTCAGTGTCTTTTGGTTCGCGGCCAAGGAGAGATTCGAGCTCAGATATAGCTTCGGCTACCATTCTGCTGTTTTTATGTACGGACCGAGGGGCCCAATCTCCGCGACGGATTTCATCTAGCATTGCACCTCGGATGCGTATCCCCGCAAAGGTCTCGAAACTAGCGCCTTTAGTAGCATCGAAATTTTTAGATGCTTCAATCAATCCAATCATACCTGATTGAATTAGATCGTCGAGCTGCACACTTGCCGGAAGCCGAGCGATCAGGTGACATGCCACTTTTTTGACAAGTGGAGCATGCCTCTCGACCACTTTATGGATATGGTCAGAAGTTTGATATCCCGCAGCTCTGTTGACCGGAGAAGCCATAATCACCCGTTTACAAGTTGTTCAATGAAAAATTCTAGATGACCGGAAGGTTGATGAGGAATTGGCCATTTAACTGCCTTGGCAGCAAGTCCTTTAATTGCAACTGCTGCTGGAGAGCTCGGAAATAAATCCACGATTGCTCTTTGTCTACGAGAGGACTTACGCATGTTTTCGTCAAATGGTACTGTGGCCACTAATTCCAATGCTACATCAAGAAAACGGTCTGTAACTTTTGAAAGTTTAGCAAATAATTCTTGCCCTTCACGCATACTGCGGACCATATTGGCAACTATTTTAAAACGATAAACGCCATGCTCTCTGCTTAAAACTTTGATCAACGCATAAGCATCCGTAATAGAAGTCGGTTCATCACACACAACAACCATCACATCTTGTGCAGCTCGAGAGAAGCTCAGAACCATATCTGAGATACCAGCTGCGGTATCAACAATTAAAACATCAAATTGAGTGTTAAGCTCGCTAAATGCGCGAATAAGTCCAGCATGCTCTGCGGGAGTCAACTCCACCATGCTTTGAGAACCCGAAGTAGCTGGCACAATTTTGATACCAGCGGGACCTTCTACGAGAATCTCATCTAGTTCACATTCACCCGACAACACATGTGAAAGGTTCTTTTCTACTCGGAGCCCTAACATCACATCACAGTTTGCCAAGCCCAAGTCCGCATCTAAAACGAGAACTCGCTGTCCTTGTTGGCCCATAGCGATGGCAGTATTGAGCGAGACATTGGTTTTACCCACCCCACCTTTACCACCGGTCACGGCTATTACTTTTACACCCTGGTTGCTATTTTGACTCATTCTACGCAGGCCACTTGCTTGATCTAAAACTGTGTTAATCATACATTCCTACTGACTCTGACGCTACAGGTACACGTCGAGAGTGCTGTGCTTTTATTCTTTTTAAATACAATTGCTCAGCCTTTTTTACTAGCTTTTGAGCATTTGCTACGCGAATGTCTTCTGGCACTCGCTGACCGTTGGTAAGATACCCTATTGGCAAGCGATTTTGAATCGCTATGCTAATTATCTCACCTAAACTTAGACTTTCATCAAGTTTTGTGAAAATACAGCCACTTAAATTTACTTTTTTGAAGTGTCTTACTGTTTCTTGTAACACATTCATCTGTGCTGTCGCACTCAACACTAAATAGCTACGAATATCTACTCTCGCGCTACGCATAAGTGTATTTAACTGTTCAGTTAAGCGCAAATCTCTTTGACTCATTCCCGCCGTATCTATTAATACTAGACGCTTATTGCGTAAATGATAAAGCACTTCTGCAAGTTCATTTGCATCTTTAACTTGTTTAACCGGACAACCGATGATTCTACCATAGGTAGCTAGTTGCTCGTAAGCGCCAATTCTATAGGTATCGGTGGTTATTAGCGCCACTTTATCTGCACCGTATTTTTGTGCGCCTAATGCCGCTAATTTTGCAACCGTTGTGGTTTTGCCAACACCTGTTGGACCAACCATTGCAAATACGCCACCTTGACGAAGAATATCATTGTTGGTGGTGTGCATTTGGTTAATTACCATATTCAACAGCGCGTCCCAAGCTTCTTTACGAGACACATCATCAGGGATAAAACATGCCATTTGCTCTGCAACGTCTTTGTCTATGCCCATTCCTTCCAGACGATCTACAAGGCACGCACGGGTTGGATCGCGACGAGCCATTTCTTGTTTCATTAGACCAGATACTTGATGTTCAAGTAATTGACGAATAGCGTTCATTTCTTCGCGCATTGCACTCATTTCGTCAGGCTTGGCATTTAACTCAGGTAAATCATCACCAAAACCGTTGTCTAATTCATCAGACTCGATCCACTGCTGTGGTTGCTCAAATCCATCATCATCAAAGTCAAAAGATTGGCGACGAGCTTGCTGTGGCTTCGCTTGGTGCGCCGGCGCAGCAGTTTGTGTTTTACGTTGGCTGCTTAACATTTGCTCTGTATCAATCCCCGACTGGGAGAACATAGAAGCAAGTTCTGGTGAGCGAGGACGCGGCGCTTGACGCTCTAGCAATGCCGCTAAGCTATCGGCAACTTGCGCTTGTTTTGCTGGCTGTGCTTGGCGAGGCTCTGGACGGACAAAGCGGGTCGGAGCCTCGTTTGAGGCAGTCGCACGGGCAGCTGGAGCTTGCTTAACAGGTGCAGCAGCACGGTCATTATCAACTGCTGCGACGATTTCAACACCATCTGCTAACTTTTTGTTAGACATGATGACAGCATCAGCACCAAGCTCTTCTTTTACTTCATTTAAAGCCGTACGCATATCTTTTGCGAAGAAACGTTTAATTTTCATGTTACAGCCCCTTTATCCTCTATTGTCCAACCGAGCTCACTATCTTAATTTGTCTTTCTTCCGGCACTTCTTGATATGACATCACTCGAAGACCTGGAATTGTATGTTTAACAAATCGAGACAGTACACTTCTTAACATACCTGAGGTTAATAAGATGGACGGCTCCCCTAGCATTTCTTGGTTGTGATGTGCTTCTCTTAATGATTCTTGAAGCCTCTCAGCCAAGCCAGGTTCAATACCTGCCCCCTCATCACCTGCGTTCTGAAGTGACTGATGCAACATCTGTTCCAACTCAGGCGCCAATGTTATGACAGGAATCTCTTCTTCGCTTCCAACGGCATCTTGAACAATCAATCTGCGTAATGAAATTCTTACCGCAGCCGTTAATACATCAGGGTCTTGGCTACGTGGTCCGTACTCAACTAAGGTTTGTACAATCGAGCGCATATCTCGAATTGCAACGCCTTCATTAAGCAGATTTTGTAGTACTTTTACTACGGTAGTGAGTGGTAAAATATCAGGCACTAAGCCTTCAACTAATCTAGGGTGACTTTTCGCAAGCATGTCTAATAGATTTTGAACTTCTTCATGACCAAGCAATAGTGACGCATTATTCGTCAATAATTGACTAATGTGTGTTGCCACCACAGTTGCAGCATCTACTACTGTATAGCCAAGTGAATGCGCTTCATCTTTTTGATCTGGTTTAATCCATACTGCATCTAAGCCAAATGCAGGGTCTTTAGTCTCTATGCCTTTAATCGGCCCAAACACCTGCCCTGGGTTAATTGCGAGCTCATCGCCATGCTTCAACTCACCGGTTCCTGAGCCAACTCCCATTAAAGTAATATTGTATGCATTTGGATCTAATTCTAGGTTATCGCGAATATGTACCGGCGGTACTAAAAAGCCCAGTTCCTGAGATAGCTTTTTACGCACCCCTTTAATACGACTGAGAAGCTCCCCGCCTTGGGCTTGGTCAACTAGAGGGATTAGGCGATAACCTACCTCTAAACCAATCACATCAACAGGTTGTACATCATCCCAACCAAGCTCTTTTTGATCTTGTTGATGGCCTCCTTTGGTAGCAGGTCCTTTGGCAGCTTGTTCCGCCTTTTCGATTTCCGCCTTTTTCTTTTGCTGACTTGTGTAATAGGCTATATAGCCAAGTAATACACCTAACCCTAAGAAGGCAACATGTGGCATGCCAGGAACGAGTCCCATGGTGATCAAAATACCTGAAGCAATAGCCAGCGATTTTTCATTACCCAGTTGGTTTTTAAACTGATCGCCCATGTTGTGCGATTCATTTTGACGCGTTACGACAATTGCAGTACCAATTGAGAGTAAAAGAGAAGGAATTTGCGCGACCAGACCGTCACCAATCGTCAGCATGGTATAAACTTCCATCGCGTGACCAAAGCTTAAATCATGCTGGATCATCCCAACGAAAAGGCCACCTATTATATTAATAGCAAGGATCACGATACCTGCGATAGCATCACCTTTAACGAATTTACTTGCACCGTCCATTGAACCGTAAAAATCGGCTTCTCGAGTCACTTCTTCACGACGGGATCTAGCGTCATCTGCAGAGATAAAACCGGCATTTAAGTCCGCATCAATGGCCATTTGCTTACCTGGCATAGCATCAAGGGTGAAACGCGCAGACACCTCAGAAATACGGCCCGCACCTTTGGTAATTACGACAAAGTTAATAATAATAAGGATAAGGAATACAACTAAACCGACAGCGTAGTTGCCACCAATAACAACACTACCAAAGGCTTCGATCACCTTACCTGCCGCATCACCACCATTATGACCTTCAAGTAATACGACGCGAGTACTCGCTACGTTTAGTGCCAATCGCATGATAGTCGCGATCAGTAGTACCGCCGGAAACATACCAAATTCAAGTGGCTTCAAGGTATAAACAGTCACCAATAGCACCACAAGTGCCAATGCAATGTTGAAGGAAAATAGAATATCAAGCAAAAAAGGAGGTAGCGGCAGAATAACCATGCCAAGTGCTGCAAGCACCAACAATGGAGTACCCACACCTTTAGCATATTCTTTTTTATCTCGATTGAGTTGTTGTAAAACCGCTTTAAATTCCATAACTTAACACAAGCAAAAAATTGACACATAGCAACAAATGCAATATGCGTTCCAATTAATAGCTTATTTTTATAAGAGCAATTTTAGTGCTTCAAGTCGTCTGGGATTGGTAAATCTCGAGTAAGTGCAACGGGTCTTTTCCCTTTGCCCTTTTGAAAACGATTTAGCTGAAATACATAGGCAAGTACCTGTGCAACCGCGGTAAACAATTGTTCAGGGATTTGATCACCTACTTCGGTTGTATGATAAAGTGAACGAGTCAATACAGGTGACTCCACAATCGGTACTTCATTTCCTTTGGCTATTTTTCTAATTTGCATCGCAAGCTCATCAACCCCTTTTGCAATAACAATAGGCGCCCCCGCTCGTTCAGTATCGTATTTAAGCGCAACCGAATAGTGAGTGGGGTTAGTCACAACAACATCGGCATCGGGTACATCTTGCATCATACGTCGTTGCGACATTTCTCTTTGCGTGCGGCGGATCCGCGCTTTTATTTGCGGATCACCTTCTGAGTTTTTATATTCATCCTTGACTTCCTGTAGCGTCATTTTAAGCTGTTTATGGTGATTGTAGCTTTGATAAGGGGCATCAATCGCTGAAATAATGATCATGGTGCAACTAAGTGCTAAGAACATCCACGCAATGATTTCTAACGCATGCTCTATACTCGATGGGATTTGTTCAATACTCAAGTGCAATATTTCATTAAAATACATATTGATAAGCAAGATTGCAAAACCTGCTACCAATACAAACTTAAGAACTGACTTCAATAACTCAATGGCCGCTTGTGGGCCCAACATTCGCTTCAGTCCCTTCATAGGTGACATTTTACTTGCTTTAGGTGCGGCCGCTTGCCAAGAAAAGTTAAAGCCACCGAGTAACGTATTCCCCACTATTCCAGCAATTGCGATAATAAAAACGAACATAGCCATTGGGAATAACAGCTCAGCGCCAATATCCCCCCACACAGCAAACATTTTGGTTGTATCGTAGGTTTCATTGCGATTAAGCGACAACATTCGCCCCATCACGTTGTAAAGCGCCTTCCCTATACCAGGACCATACAAAAGTAGCGCTATTGCAGAAAACAATAACACAAACGTCGTGCCGAGTTCTTTTGAACGGGCTATTTGGCCCTTCTTCCTAGCATCGTCTATTTTCTTGGAGGTGGGTTCTTCGGTGCGTTCTTGACCGGAATCTTCTGCCATTTCAAACTCCTATACCGTGCAACCAATTAGATCGCACATCAGCTCTGTCATTTTGAGCCATTGAAATTCAAATTGTGCTAAAAAATTACCCAATGTCGCCCAAATAATGGTAAGCCCTGCAACTAAGGTAAAAGCAAACCCCACAGAGAAAATATTCATCTGAGGTGCAGCTCTGGTCATGATCCCAAACGAGATATTGATAACCAACATTGCCGTTAACGGAGCTAACGCAAGAGCCAGTGCCGTAGAAAACATCCAGCCCCCCCAATTAACGATTCTCCAGAAATTATCTACCGCCCACCAATTACCTGCAATGGGAAAGCTTTCAAAACTATACACAACCATTTGGATCATCATCAGATGGCCGTTATAAACAAAAAACAGTAATGTCGCTAATATTAAATAGAACTGACCGACAGCAGGTACACTCAACCCATTGGCCGGATCTACAACAGATGCGAAACCAAGACCGGTTTGCATAGCAAGGATTTGACCCGCAATGATAAAAGTATTCAGAAGTAGCAATGAACCAAACCCAATAGCTACCCCAGTGACCATTTCTTGAATAACAACTAAAATCATCGAAAAGGAGAACAAATCGATAAATTCTGATTTGGGCAAAACGGGGACCACGGCAAAAGTGACGACCACGGCGAGTGCAAACTTAATTCGGGCAGGTACACTCTGTGCTCCAAGCCCCGCCATTACCATCATCATTGAACTTATCCGCACCAGTGGAAGTACAAAATCACTTAGCCACTGCATGATTACCGCAAAGGTGAACTCCATGATTAGCCTGCAATTTCAGGGATGCGCATCACCAAAGAGGTAAAATAGTCCATTAGTTCTTGAGTGAGCCAATGGCCGCCAATGATCAGCGCAAGGATAGTAATAATGAGACGAGGTAAAAAGCTTAATGTTTGTTCATTAATCGATGTTGCTGCTTGAAACACAGCAACAACTAAACCAACTAGAAGCCCAGGTACCACAATCGCCGCCACCAGCTTGATGACTAAAAACAATGCATCACTTAAGATATCAACAAAGACTTCTGGTTCCACATTACACCCCCAATCCGAAGCTTCTGGCCAGTGTACCCATGACCAAACTCCAACCATCGACGAGCACAAAAAGCATAATCTTAAACGGCAAGGAAACTATCATTGGAGATAACATCATCATACCCATGGCCATCAAGACACTGGCTACGACTAAGTCGACTATCAAAAATGGAATAAAGAACATAAAGCCGATAATAAAAGCCGTTTGCAGCTCGGATGTAACGAAAGCCGGAATAATAACGATAAACGGCGTATCCTCAGGGCTATCAAGCTTGTCATAGCCCGCTATTTTAGCAAAGGTTTCCAGGTCTTTAATTCGGGTTTGTGACAACATGAAAGCTTTCATGGGTTCTTTGGCACGTTCAAGTGCTTGGATTGATGTGATTTCTTCTTTTATATATGGCTGCACCGCTTCATCATTTATCTGCGAAAATATAGGTGCCATTATAAATAGCGTCAAAAACAACGATAAACCGAGTAAAATTTGATTCGATGGCGATTGCTGTAGACCAATCGCTTGTCTCAAAATCGCAAGTACAACAATTATTCGAGTAAACGAAGTCATCATGATAACAGCGGCTGGAATAAAACTCAGCGCAGTCATTATGCCTAACACTTGGAGTGTTACTGAGTACTCTTGCGAGCCATCAGGGTTTGTTGTAACGTTTATTGCTTCTATCCCTTCTGCAGAAGCTACCCCAGAAAACAGTAATAAACAGAGTATCAGCAATCTAGTCATGGCTTTTCTTATTTTGGTTATTGGCTACTTGCCCTTTTCCCGTTAAAAACTTTTGTAGCTCATTTGCAAATGGCGTTCGGCTAACATCATCCAGTGGTGTTTCTAGCTGATATAAATAATTGATATTATTTGGTGTTACTCCGAGTAAATGCTGTTTATCATCCAACTCTACAACCAGCAAGCGTTCTTTCGTACCGAGCGATATACTGCGGATCACCTTAAAGTCCTGTTGGTTTACGATGTTGGGATTTAAACGCTTCAGCACAAATGCTAACCCCAGAATAAGTACGATCACCAACACCAAGGACAATCCCATGGAGAGTAGTTCCGAGCTTAACCCCGCAGTACCTGCCCCTACAGAAGACTTAGGTACTACTCCTGAAGTCGTTGCAACGGCAGCACTCGCGTATGAAGCGAAGCCACACAAAGCTATACAGCCCCCCCAGCGCATTAACGTAGCTTTTTAATACGCTCAACCTGACTAATAACGTCCGTTAAGCGAATACCAAACTTGTCGTTTACTACAACTACTTCACCGTGTGCAATCAACGTACCGTTAACAAGTACATCTAGCGGTTCACCAGCTACTCGATCCAGCTCAACAACAGAGCCCTGATTTAGCTGTAATAAGTTACGAATATTAATTTTAGAGCGGCCAACTTCCATCGAAATGGTAACTGGAATGTCTAAAATGGTATCGAGTTTACGTTTTTCATCTGACGATAATGCAGGCGCTGAATCTTTGAGTTCATCTAACTCTGCAACTTCTGGCTCACTGCCACCTTCGGCACCTTCGGCTTCAGCTAGTGCTGCCGCCCATTCGTCCATAGTATCTTGATCATCGCTCATTGGATTACTACCTGATTAAGTTAATTTGTTGTCCATAATTAGTCTCATGACGTTGCTTATACAACCTCACGACTACCAATCTAAATCCACACCTTCGGAAAGATGCAGATCTTCTTCTAATTCTGCCAGCTCAGCATCTGAATCGAGTTTTTTACCACCTTTGGTAAACACATGAAGCTCAGACTTCACTGATTCTGGCCGTTTAATTTTTTCACTGATCTGTAAAGCAACATTGTCACGAGAACGACCCATTTTAGCTCTGAAGGTTGGCAGCTCTTCTACAAATACGGTGACATGCTCTGGCATTTCCACAGGAATAACATCACCAGCTTGAAGTTTCATTATTTGCTCAAGTGATAAGTCAACTTCCAGTAACTGGGAAGAAATCTCAACTTCAACATCCATAATCTCATCACGAAGCGCTTTACTCCAACGCAGATCGGTATCTTCAGTATCTGATTGAACACCGGCATCGAGTAACTCTCGAATAGGTTCCAACATAGAGTAAGGCAATGAAATATGGAAATCGCCCCCTCCACCATCTAATTCAATATGAAAAGAGCTAATCACTACCACTTCAGTTGGCGATACAATATTCGCCATCGCGGGGTTAACCTCGGAGTCAAGATATTCAAACGACACATCCATAACCGGTGCCCAGGCTTCTTTATAATCTTCAAAGATGATCTTAAGTAGCATCTGTACGATACGACGTTCTGTTGGTGTAAACTCACGCCCCTCGATCTTGGCATGATAACGACCATCTCCACCAAAAAAGTTGTCTACAAGGATAAAAACCAACCGGGCTTCCATGGTTATCAGGCCAGTACCTTTTAGTGGCCTAAAGCGCACCATATTCAAGCTGGTAGGAACGAATAGAGTATGAATATACTCGCCAAACTTAAGCATTTGCACACCATTGATAGACACTTCAGCGGTGCGGCGCATCATGTTGAAAAGGCTTATCCGCATATGGCGGGCAAATCGTTCATTAACGATTTCAAGCGTCGGCATCCGCCCACGCACAATCCTATCTTGAGACGAAAAGTCATACTGTAAGGCACCAGCGCCTTCGCCGTCACCACTATCACCGATTTCGTCTTCTTCGACTTCATCTACACCATGGAGTAGCGCATCAATTTCGTCTTGGGATAATAAATCGCTCACAAATACTACCTTATTGCATTACAAAGCCAGTAAACAACACACGCTCGATTACTTTGCTACCTTCAACCCCTTCCATCGCAGCTTGGACTTTATCTAGCGCCGTTAAGCGCAAAGTTTCTTTACCTGCACTTGTGCTTAACTCATCAGCGGTAGTCGTTGAAAACACGCTAAGTAAAGTACCTTCAATCAAGGGAATATGCTTCTTTGCTACTTCTTCATTAACATCACCGCGAACCAGCAGCTGAACTTTAATTTGCACAATTCTATCGCGACTTGCACCAGGTACATTGAAAACAAAGGGACGGGGCATGGCAACGTACAGTGCACTCCCCATTTGCGCAGCGCTACCTTGCTCCGCTTTAACTTCGCTTGCTGTCGTTTCTTCTGCTAAGGATTCTTCTGGCGCATCTGAGCCTGAAAATAAGAAAAATCCTGCGACACCGCCGAGCACCAATACCGCAGCGACAATAATGATAATCAGCTTTTTCTTGGAACCACCCGTTTCTTCTATTTCTAAGTCGGTTTCTTCAGCCATAGCAAGCCCTTATGATCTTTATTAATTACAATAATAGCAGGTGTTAGGCATAGTAATCTATTGCAGAATCAGTATTTCTCTTTTGTGATGGTTGTGGATTGTCAGAAACCCCCGATTCATCACCTAGAGTTTGCTGTCCACTCGTATTGCCACCAGCAGTTTGCGACTCTGATTCAGTATTTCCACCTTGCTGATGTGATATTTGGCTGTCACCCAGTTCAATACCCTGCTCAGCTAACATTTCTCTTAGTCTTGGCAGTGATTGCTCTAGCAATTCTTTAGCTTGCTGATTTTGCACCACAATATTCACTTGAGCCTGCTCTGCATCGCTTTTTATTCGAATTTGCATCGCCCCAAGCTCTGGCGGGTCTAAGCGAATCTCAGCTTCCTTATTGTTAAGGTTAAGCATCAACCCTACCCGTTGATGCAGCTCTTTAGCGGCATCTTGACGTGCTATGTTAATCGCCTGCTGAAGATTAGCATCTGTCGCTTGCTTTGTCTGTGTTGTGCTTTGGTTTGTTGGCTGAGACTGTTGAATTTGCTGAACTTCTTTCAGTGTTTGGTTTAGTGAGCTAGTGTCTTGCGATACACTTACAGGACTTGCTTCAGGCTTAACTTGATTTGGTATCGCTGCCGCAGTATTAGCCGATTGACGCTCATTTTTAACCGCCTCTTTCGCGATGCTTGCTTCCGCTTGCATCAGCTTACTATTTTCTTTATCAACTACCTTTTCACTTATTTGCTTTTCTAAGTTCTGTCTTTCTGAACTTTGCTTCTCTACTGCTAACTTTTCATCGCTAGTCAATTTATTCACAGCTATATTTTTTTCAGCACGTTCACCCTCTTTAACTACCACGGCCTGCTGCTCACTATTGTTAGACTTTTCTTGCGCGCTATTTACATTAAAAGACGCTTGGGTAGTATCTTTAACATCCGTAGCAGCTTCTTGCGGGGTGTTTGTTGAAGTTTGTGTTACGACAGAGGATGGCACAAATGCTTTAAATTGCTGTACATTTGCGATATCAACACCTTTACCAATTAATTGAGCTACGGCTTTTTGTACACTTGGCGACGCATCATAAATATCCAGCTTGCCAGCCATCACGGCTTTTAATTCTTGTTGTTGCTGTACGGTCAACTTTTCTACCATGGTTTGCACATCTGTAGTGCTTTTTGTACTTACTGCGTTTTTGTCTTTCGCGGTTTGTGTACTCGCCTCAGAAATGATTTGCTTTGTTTCTGATTGCTTAGCTTCAGATGAGGAAACAGATTGAGCAAGCTCTGATTTCTTAGCGGCTAAGAGTTCTTTCTGTTGCGCGGTTTCAGACTCACTTTCAACTTGAGACTCGACTGGCTTATTAGCGCTTGGATCCCGTTTTTCTATGTTTGTATTGGTAACCAAGGCTTGAGTGCTAGTATCCTTTTGCAACTTAGGCTGTAATGTTTGTTCTTTAGCTTCTGAACTGTCATTCAATAACGAAGGTTTAGCAACCTCACCTTCTGAGTCTTGGCTGTCCAAAGAAGTTGCCTGCTGTAATAACGAGGTTGTCTTAGTGCCGGCGTTTTCAGTTTGGCCTTTCCCCCCCCGAATGAGTGGACTGGCTTCGTCTTGTAGCTGCTCCTGAGATAATGCACTATCGCTAGCTACAACCTCTTCATCAGTCAAAGAAGCATTGCCCAATGCTTCTTTGACTGATTGCGCAATTGCTGTTGGGGTTTGGCTCAATGAAGTGCTCTGCTGTTTTGCAGCGTTGATCTGAGCATATAAATCATTATCCGGGGGATCAGGAAGCGGTTTGTCCGCAACTACCAGGCCTTTGTCAGTGTAGCTAACAGTAGAAGTTGGTACTTCCCCTTGCAGCTTAGAGGAAGAGGCTTGTGCTTTACTATCTGACTGCGGAGCATCATCTGATGCTACTTCGCTATCTATTGGCGCATCCAGCTCTGAGGTTACAGGATCTGCAGACTCTTTTACCTGCTTGTTTGCACTCTCTTGCTCGGCTAACTCAGCCATTAAAGCACTAAACCCAGAGCTGTCCTCAGAACCCTCAGCATCTGTCTCTTGGGATTTTTCTTTAATATCAACCTCGTTACTGCCTCGTTGCAGCATGGATGCAAGCATTAGATTCATCTTAAAGCTACCTCATAAAGTGGCAATGTCCTGCCGTTGTAATACACCGTTAAAAACCAACACTATGAATATTCGTGACTTTTACGAGTGAACTACCTAAATAATAAAACGCTAATTATTAGGAAGCATATTTCGAGCCAATTTACCAAGCACGCTCTCTTCGCACAAACTGATTCGTTGCAAACTCATCAAGCATCTTTTGCTCTGCTTTGGCAAGACGAGTTTGCTTCGCGAGGGCTTGCTTCTCGATAAGCTTTTCAATTGCCTTCGTTTTAGCCTGCTGTGCTAGCCATAGCTTGCGGCGTTGTTCAACCACCTGCTTCGCGGTGTTGACCGTTTTTGCTTGCTGATCAATAGCCTGCTCAATCTTATTAATAAAGTTATGGTATTGATTGAAACCGCCACTAGACAGACCAACTTGTGCTTTACTATGAAGCTGCATGCTGTATTCCAGACGGAAATCGTTTAGTCCCGATAACCGTTGTTGGTTTGTTGCTAAGTGCTGCTGCGCTTGAACAAAATTCGCTCGAAGGTTATCTTCTTTGTCTTTTTCTAGCTTAAGCAATAAAGTCAGTTTGTTATTTGCCATTATGCTTGTCCTAGTAGCTTAGCGAGGCCTTGTAAACACTCGTCATAATTGATCACGTCTTTCATGCCTTGCTGAAGGAAGTTATTCACAGCAGGCATCATGTTTATCGCCTGATCTAGCATCTGGTCACTTCCGCGTTGATAAGCACCTAAGGTGATCATGTCTTTATTTTGCTGGTACATTGAATAGACTTGCTTGAGCACTCTGGCTTGCTGCATGTGTGCCTCTGACACCACTTGCGGCATGACTCGACTAATGGACTTTTCAATATCTATCGCTGGATAATGACCACTATCGGCAAGCTCTCGTGATAACACAATATGACCATCCAAAATAGCTCGCGCGGCATCGGCAATAGGGTCTTGCATATCATCACCTTCACTCAATACCGTAAAGAATGCGGTAATTGAGCCTTGTCCCTCACCACCATTACCTGCGCGCTCAACCAACGCTGGGAGCTTTGCAAACACGGAAGGCGGATACCCTTTTGTGGCTGGCGGCTCGCCTACAGCAAGCGCTATCTCACGTTGTGCCATGGCATAGCGCGTCACCGAATCCAGTAACAACAGTACATTTAACCCTTGATCGCGAAAATACTCCGCAATAGTCACAGCACTCTCACAGCCTTTTAAGCGCATCAGCGGTGAGGCATCGGCGGGAGCGGCAACCACTACGGAGCGGCGTCTACCCTCGACTCCCAAAATCTCATCGATAAATTCTTTCACCTCACGACCACGCTCACCGACCAAGCCAACGACAATAACATCCGCTTCACTGCCTCGTGTCATCATGCCAAGCAGTACCGATTTACCCACACCACTCCCTGCAAACAGCCCCATACGTTGGCCTTGACCCACTGTCACGATCGAATTTATCGCGCGCACACCTACATCCATTGGTGAGTCGATTGGACGCCTTGCAAGTGGGTTAATGGGCGCTGCGGCAAATTTTAGATGCTTCTCAGCGTCAATGGCACCAAGACCATCTAGTGGCCTACCAAGTCCGTCAACCACGCGGCCAAGTAGACCCATTCCGACAGGTAATCCAGCATCCTTAACTTTTGGGATCACTCGCGCTCCAGGAAGGACGCCTGTAATATGGTCGTTTGGCATAAGATAAAGCGTTTCTTGATTGAAACCGATGACTTCTGCATCAATAAAGCCGCCCAGCGTCTCGATTTTACATTGACTGCCGACGGGAGCACTTAGCCCCCTAGCTTCAAGGGTGAGGCCAACCACACGGGTGAGGCTGCCTGCAACCGCAACCCCATATGGTTTGATAAATTTCTGATACTTACTGATGCGCTCGCTCATAGCAGCAGATGTCGACATGTTCGCAATTACCTTAGGAAGGCATCGTTATCCTGATTTGATTGCTTCGCTTATCTAGATAACAGTGCAATATTATTGGTTTATACCGCTATCTTGCAAAAATGATTCCAACACTTCGCTAATACGGTTTTTAAGCGTCATATCAATGGATGACTGTGGCGTTTTCACCTCACAGCCACCTCTGTCCAACGTCGGCTCTGGAAGTAACTGCCAATGCTGTGATTGTATATGTTCTTCGCCGTACATGGCTTGCACTAAGGCTAAATCTTCGGGGTGAAGATGGATGCGTACTGTTTGCTCTTTGACAGGCAACGCATCCATCGCTTTTTTCAACGCGTTTAAAATAAGTTCAGGTGTGGTCTTGAGCTCTTTAAAAATAACCTGCTCTGCCAATAAATTGACGAGTAAAATAAGCTGTTTCTCACACTCATCATCAACCTTTTTCAGTGGCGTTTGCATGCCATCTAAAATAGTGGATAGCGCTTTCATCCTTTCTTCAATGAGAGGTTGTGCTTCCTCAAGTCCCTTTTCTTTACCTATTTCTACGCCTTCTTTATAACCGGCTTCTTTACCTTCAGAAACTCCTTTGTCAAAGCCTTCAATATAGCCTTGTTCGTGGCCTTGCTTTATTCCTTCGTCGTAGGCATCCTGACGGATCTGCTCTAATTCTTCAATGGTCAAAGTAGGAAATTCAGGCTCTTGCGGCTCAGGTTCTGCGCTCACCTCTCTCTTAGTATACAACTCTTCCAAAGGCGTACCGAAGGCCGTAGAACGACCACGGTATTTTTCGGGCTTATCCGTAACATCTGGAATGGGCCAGTTTTCTAATAACTCATCCAGCGCATCGGTACTGACTGGGTGGCCTTTATACAACTTTTTATCGACCATGGTTTATAGGAACTCCTCACCACCGCCGCCGCCAAGCATAATTTCACCTGAGTCAGCCAAACGTCTAGCCGTTGCCAGAATCTCTTTTTGTGCAGCTTCGACTTCACTGATCCGCACTGGAGGCATAGCCTCAAGGTCATCTTGCATCATCTCAGCAGCACGTTTGGACATATTCTTCATAATCTTTTCTTTTAATGATTCGTCCGCGCCTTTAATTGCTTTCATCAGTACGTCTTGCTGCACTTCACGCAGTATGGCTTGGATCCCTCGGTCTTCGACATCCATCAAGTTTTCAAACACGAACATGAGGTCTTGGATTTGTTGCGACATTTCTTCGTCATGTTCTCGGATTGAATCCATCAACTGGCCTTCGACATTGGTGTCTAGGTAGTTCATGATATCCGCAGCGGCTTTTAAGCCACCCATCTTCGCCGCTTGTGCACCAGCTTGACCTGCGAACTGTTTCTCCATGATCTCGTTGAGTTCTTGTAGTGCCGCCGGTTGTACTTCTTCTAAGTTTGCAATACGCATTGTTAAATCTAAGCGTACTTTCTCAGGAAACTGAGACAAAATTTCGGCGGATTGCTCAGGCTCGAGATAAGACAATACAATCGTTTGGATCTGCGGGTGCTCGTTGCGGATAATATTGGCAACTTGCTTCGAGTCCATCCACTTCAACGAATCCAACCCTTTTGCACCAGAGCCCATAACGATTTGGTCAATAAGGCTTGCCGCTTTGTCTTCACCAAGTGCTGCGGTTAGCGCCTTCTTAATAAAATCTTCCGATTGGAAACCAATTGTACTAAAACTTTGAATTTGTTCGATAAACAAATTGTGCACAGCTGCAATTTTAGCCTGAGATAGGTCATCCATGGAGGCCATCGCCATACCGACCTTTTGCACTTGCTTCGGCTCTAAGTGTTTCAAAATCTGAGCCGCATCTTCTTCAGTCAAACTAAGCAGTAAGATGGCAGCCTTGTCGACGCCATCTAGCTTGTCAACGTCAAAGGCTGCGGGCAATTGTTTTTGTTCTTGATCAGTCATCTTCTGTCAACCACGCTTTCACAACTTGTGATGAGAGTTCTGGTTCGTTAGCAACTAAGGCACGTACTGCTTTGAGTAAGTCCTCGTCGCCATGTAAGTCTGGCAATTGTAATCTACCGTCAGAAGAGAAGCCAACCGCAGACTCATCGAATTCGTTATTTAGCATATCGAGTGTACTGTCACCTAAATCTACACCACTGGTCAACGCATCTTCATCAAAATCTTCAAGCGTATCATCTGGGTAAATTAGACGCTTAAGCATAGGTCTTACTACCGCTAAGATTAGCACAATGATCACTAAGGTACCTGCTGCAAGACGGATTGTCTTTTGGAACCAATCTTGCTCCCAAAGTGGTATCTCTTGCATTTCAGTGAGGTCTTCACGCACGAATGGCACAGTCACTACCTCTAGTGCATCACCTCGCTGCATATCAAAGCCCACACCACCTTGTAGCAAACGACGGATGTTATTTAGCTCTTCTTGCGTACGCGGCGCCATTGCCATGTTACCTTCAGCATCAGGTTTTGCGAGGTAGTCAACGGCCACACTCACACTGATCCGGCGAATAACACCTGTTTGCTGACGTTTATGGCTAATAGTGGTGTCTAATTCATAGTTACGGGTTGCTTCTTTTTGATTACTGCTTGGTGTTGCACTTTGACCATTGCCGCCTTGCCCAGCAACCTCTGGGATATTTGAGTTCACTGGAGGCTGATTAGTCAGCGCACCCGGAATACCGACAGCTAAACCACCAATATTATTTTCTTCATACGTTGTTTCGCTGCGAACCGCAGGTAAATCTGGGTTATAACGTTTTTGCGTTTCTTCAACTGCGCTGAAGTCCATCGTTAAGTCAACCTGCGCGGTAAAGTTACCAAGACCTACAGTTGGGATCAGGATACTATCAATTTTTTCTAGATATTCTTGTTCACGCTTACGTTCGATTTCATACTCTTTTCTCGAGCGCGCAGCTAAAGAGTCTTGAGAACCAGAGTTGAGTAGACGACCGTTTTGATCGGTGACGGTCACGCGTGAAGGCTCTAGGCCTTGTACCGCTGATGCCACAATGTCTACGATTGAATCAACTTCTTCGCCGCCAAGCGTTTTGCCACGTTTAAGGGTAATAACTACGGTTGCAGAGGGCTTTTTCTCGCGACGTGCAAAGACGTTTTCTTTTGGAATTGCAAGTAACACTTTTGCACGATTTACGTCTTGTAACTCTTCAATTGTTCTCGCAAGTTGTTGCTCACGGCTATGTTTTAAGCGCTCTCTTTCAAGACGTTGGCTAACACCAAAACCCATATCTTGCATCAGAATATCAGTGCCAGAACTCGGAGACTGGGTAAAACCGTCACGCGCCATGCGTAGTTTTATGTCTTGATAGTCCGACTCAGCGACTAAAATGATATTACCATCTAATTGGTATTCAATTTTCTGTTGGTCTAAAAAGTCTAACGTTTCGACGAGTTCTTCTGTTGGGTATTTACCAAGTGGGCGCATATCTGGTTGGCGCGCCCAAATGATAATAAAGATTGCGATTGCTAAACAAATAGCAAGGGCAATAACCAGAGTAACCTGGCGCAACATATCAACACCGCTTAGCGCACTGAAGTAGCCTGATTTTTGCTCTTGTTGCTCATCCGATCCGCTGTCATTATTCAGCGCTGCATCGGAAAGCGTAAGATCTGTTGATTGATTAGTAGCCACGATTACTCTCCACAGTCACTCAATTAAACTGGCATGCTCATGATTTCTTTATAGGCCTCAACAAGTTTATTACGAACTTGCACTGTTGCCTCAAAAGCGACCGACGATTTTTGTTTCGCTATCATGGCTTCTGCAAGAGAAACGCTTCTGTCACCCATTTCAACAGCGGTGACTTTTTGTTTCGCTTCTTGTTGTAAGCCATGAACCGTATTAAGTGCGTCTGAGAGTAAATCTCCAAACTGAGCCGACGAAGATGCCGCCGTCTTAACCGGCTGCACTGATGGCTGTGTGTTTCTCGTCGCTTCTGCAGCCATTGCCTGCATTTCTTGAAATAGCGCTGATGATTGTACTTTCATGATGCTTTACTCAAAATAACTCTTAGTTACCTGTAATAAAGCAGAAAACGTGCCAACTTAAAATCGTTAATTTTCAGCATGTTGAAACATTTTTAGCATGTCGAAAAATTGGCAGTGCATAGAAGTGAAAACTAGGCGCCTAAGATCTGCTGATCTTTATAGGCACCTAATTAAATTTGAATTAACAGATAAAGCTTAGCCTGAGGTTTGGATAAGCAATGAGCTAACTCATTGTTTTTAAGCTCAGCTAACTTAGGCTAAGCGGGTAGTGCAATCCCTAAATCTCGCATTTTTGCCAGCTTATAGCGAAGTGTGCGAGGACTCATACCTAACACCTCCGCCACCTCTTTACGTTTACCATTAAACTTTGCTAGCGTATCTAAAATAATTTGGTGTTCTTTATCCTGTAACTCATCTTTATAGCTAATGATTTCATCCTCACCTTGAGAGCGCTCCATTAAAGCTGATGCTTCATGATTTACAAGTGGTGCAGACTCTATCAAAGCCATCGGTGAGAAATTTTCGATAAAAATATCATCTTCTTGAATTTCATTACCTTGGAACAAAATCAGGGCACGTTGAATAACGTTATCCAGCTCTCTTACGTTTCCAGGCCAACTGTGCGAACTGAGCTTGCGCTTTGCACCGCTGCTTAATATAGGTGTTGGCTTGCCTGCTTTTTGCGTATGTCTTACCAACAAATGCTCAGCTAACACAGCGATATCACCCGCTCTGTCCTTCAGTGGCAACCACTCTAGCGGGAAAACATTGAGGCGATAATATAAGTCTTCTCTAAATACCCCATCATCCACCGCTTCTTTTAAATCGCGGTTACTGGTTGCTAGTACTCTGACGTCCAGTGAAATGGTTTTTCTGCTACCTAAACGCTCTACTTCCCGCTCTTGTAACACGCGAAGTAATTTTGCTTGTAATCCCAAATCCATCTCTGTGATCTCATCAAGCAAAATCGTTCCCTTTTGTGCTTGCTCAAATTTTCCAGGACACGCCTGAATGGCACCTGTAAATGCCCCCTTTTCGTAACCAAATAGGGTCGCTTCGAGCATATTTTCTGGGATTGCAGCGCAGTTAATTGCGATAAAGGGCTCATCTGCTCTGTCGGATTTATCGTGAATATAGCGAGCCAACACTTCTTTACCTGAACCGCTCGGTCCAAGTACCATAACGCTGGCATCCGACTTAGCTACTTTTGCAGCCAGTTCAAGTAGTTTAATACTCTTTGGATCGGCAACAATGGGGCCGTCTGTCTCTTTTTCCTTCTCAGGTAGATAACGTCCAACCATATTAAGCAATACTTCAGGCGCAAATGGCTTAGCCATATAGTCGATGGCACCCAATCTCATCGCTTCAACCGCATCATCAATGGTCGCGTATGCTGTCATCATCAATACCGGTAATTCGGGATAGTTGAGTTTAATGGTCTTTAACAAGTCAAGCCCACTCATGGCACCCATTTGCACGTCACTCACCACCAAAGAAAAGGTTTCTTGCTTTAGCAATAAAACGGCTTGTTCCGCACAACTTGCTTCTACGCACTCGATATTTGAAAGCTGCAATGTATCAATGAGTGCTTCTCTTAAACCAGCATCATCTTCAACAACTAAAACTCTGTTACTCATAGTTCCTCCGCCTCAATTAGTGGTAGTACCAAGCTAAAACGCGCACCCTTGCCTTCAATATTGTCTGCCTGTGCAAACCCTTTGTGTGCGTTAGCGACCGAATTAACCACCGCAAGTCCTAACCCAGTCCCCTGCGACTTAGTTGTAAAAAATGGTTCAAACAACTTGTCGACTAAGGTTTCATCAATACCAGGACCATTATCAACAACTGAGATACGTACATACTCGCCACACGGCTCGCGCTCTGCATTAAGTTCAATGTGTGCCGCACTGCCAATTATTTGAATACTGTTGTGGATCAGGTTTTGGATCGCACTTGCAAGCGCCGTACGATTACCTAATATTTCGATATCTGGCTCGGGTAAAAATGCTTCCAACTTTGCTTGGTTAAGCTCAACCATAGCGTCAGCACCCGCTTTGACTTCACTCAATAACTGTTGCATTGACACTCGCTCAACCACTTGTTGTTCACCGCTTTTAGCGAACAACAGCATGTCATTAACTTGGCTTTCTAAGTCTTTTAACCGAGACATCAACTTATCGTGAAACTTTTCTCGAGAAGCCGAAGGAAGATTAGCTGCACCAAGATTTGCACCATATAACATCGCAGCCGATAACGGCGTACGCACTTGATGCGCCAATGAGGCAACCATTTTTCCTAACGCACTTAATCTTTGCATATGCGCAACACGACTTTGGAGCCGGCGCGTCTCGGTGAGATCTGTCATCAAAATGAGTTGCCCAGGTTCCGGTGTTAGCGCGGTAATATCTAACTTAATTCTTCTGCCATCTTTAAGAGAGACTTCATGACCATCGTCCTGCTGTGGTCGAAATGAACGCTGAATAACGCTAAACCACTTTTCACCTTCGAGTGGTTCACCCAACATATCCATCGCAATTTGATTCGCCTTGGCAATCATACCTTGACCATCAAGTACCACGACACCCGCAGGCATAGTATCAACAAGATGACTTAACCAACTCGCCTGCTGCCTAAGGTCGCTTAGCTCACCGACGTAGGCTTCTTGCAGCAAACAGGGATTGTAGCGATTCGTCGTTGGTACAAATTGTGGATTAATAACATGTGCTAATGCCATTTTTCCGCTCTCTTAAAAATAAACTCAATGGATAAAAGCAAAAAACGATCCAACTTTATATTTGATATAAAACATAGAGTTATAGAACACTTAACAATATCAATTTATTGACACTGTTTTTATATACAGCATTATGCTAGAGTTTTTGAAAGCCAAATGTGAAGCCGCAATGAGTAGTTGGCGTAGTAAATCATTTAGCTTATTTATATTCACAATTAGATAGAAGAGAGCCAACAATGACAATACGATGCGGCTGGGTGGACGAGAGCAAACCCGATTATGTTGAGTACCATGATAAGGAATGGGGAAGACCTGTACTGGATGACCAGAGCTTGTTTGAGTTTATCACATTGGAATCTGCACAAGCTGGCTTAAGCTGGTATACCATTTTAAAAAAACGTGAAGGCTATAGAAAAGCATTCCACGATTTTGATGTACATAAAGTGAGCCAGATGACAGAGCAAGATATCGAGCGGCTATTAGCATTTGACGGAATTATTAGAAACCGCGCAAAAATCGCAGCAACGATAAACAACGCTAAGCGATTTATTGAAATTCAGCAAGAGTTTGGCAGCTTTGCAAAATACCAGTGGCAATTTGTTAATTACAAGCCTGTTATCAATCCCATGCGTGACAAACACGATGCCGTTGCCACCAGTGAACTCAGCGACAAATTTGCTAAGGACTTAAAAAAACGTGGATTTAAGTTTTTAGGCTCAACGACCGTGTATGCACATATGCAAGCTTGCGGCATGGTTAACGACCATGCCGATAACTGTTTTTGCAAACAAACCATTATTGCCAGTTATCAAGACTTGGATTTTACTCGACTTTAAACAATAAAACACAAGGCCGCGTATTAAGCGGCCTTGTTGAGTTGATTCGGTAGTAATTGATGAACTATCAATCACGATTGAGATTATACTTTTTCATCTTCTCAACTAATGTTGTACGGCGAACGCCCAAGATTTCAGCCGCGCGAGCAACCACATAATCGTAGCGCTCTAAAGCTTGAGTGATCAAATCAATTTCAAGCTCTGCTAAATATTCTTTTAACTCTATCCCCTCGTCCGGCAGTAAGCCAACATTCGATGCTTGCGGCGCAAAATCTTCTGCTACCATATCCTCTTCATCGTCACTAAAACCATCGCTAAATAGTTCGTTGAAGGCATCTTTTTCCAAAAGTTCTTCTGGATATTCAGGCTCAAACGCTTCGACTTCTATATAGCGGTACTTTTGTGGTAAATCAGTCACATCGACAACCTTGTCTGGGAACATAATCACCATTCGTTCCACAAGGTTCGCAAGCTCTCGAATATTCCCAGGCCAAGCGTGTGACTTTAAGCTGTCTACGGCTCTATCCGTAAACTTAACCGAATTGCCCGTTTGCTCATTTACTCTACGCGTTAGTTCTTTTAGCAGTAGCGCAATATCTTCCGCACGCTCGTTTAAAGAGGGGTTTTCAATGGGGAATACATTGAGTCTATAAAATAAGTCTTCGCGAAACTTGCCATCTTCAATCATGGTTTCAAGATTCCGGTGCGTCGCGGCAATCACACGAACATCCGCCTGAATAGGCTTTGTGCCCCCGACTCGTTCATAGGTGCGTTCTTGCAAAACTCGTAACAATTTCACCTGCATTTGCAGTGGCATATCACCGATTTCATCGAGAAAAAGCGTACCTCCTTGCGCCAGTTCAAAACGCCCTTTTCTGGCTGAAATCGCGCCAGTAAACGCGCCTTTTTCATGACCAAAAAGCTCGCTTTCTAACAACTCCCCAGGGATAGCACCACAGTTAACTGGCACAAATGGTCCCTGTGCACGTTTAGACAATAAGTGTACGTTACGTGCAACCACTTCCTTACCGGTTCCCGATTCACCCAAAATAAGGACATTGGCGTCGGTTTTAGCCACTTGAGAAATCAAGAAACGAACGTTTTTAACCGCTTCGGTTTCCCCAACTAAACCATCAAAGCTCTTATTTAGTAGCTTGTTCTCTTTATTTGGAAGCATACGTAAATATTGCTGACAGTCATGTAGCAATTGCATCGTGACTTCTTGCCCAAAGGGTTCGGTGATAAGCCCTATTACATTCGGTAATGCAAGTAGCGGCCTGAGCGTTTCACCTATTAATAAAAACGGGACGGCGGGATGAGATTTTATCAACGCTTCGTGTGTTAAGCTTTGCAAAGCGCCTAGCACAAAAATTGGTTCTTGGTTGTTATCAAGGATCTTGGGCTCATAACGCTCTTCGGCCAGCACTTCATTTGCTTGACCGACAAAACTAAGTGCCGCACCTAATCCGATCGCTCTTTTGTTGTTGTTATCTAAGATCAAGACCATTGCTTGAGAACCAATCTACTTAAAATTTTTCAATAGTTAGATTGTAAGAGAGATTAAGGGGGATGCAATACCTAAGTGGCAACTTTTTGACATTAACGCCAAAAAATCGCCACTAGAGCTGTTCTATATCAATACTTTGGTATTAATTTATAATAAACCCAGTACCGATGATGCAGACTGATTAGCTTGGCCACGCAAAGCAATAGACGCTTGCGATAAAATATCGTTGGCGACTTGATCGCTCACTGCTTGCGCGTAATCGGTGTCTTGAATTCGACTTTGGCTCGCCGCAATGTTCTCACGTTGGTTACTTGCAGAGCGAATTGTACTAGATACCGCATTTTCAAATGCGCCAAGCTCAGCGCGTTGGCTGTTTAAATCCTCAGAGACTGTATCTGCCGCATCAATGGCAGCTTGGGCACCCGCTTGCGTCGATATGTCCACACTCAATATTGCACTGGCAAAACCACCATCAGTCTGCTGTAGCGACTGAGTGGTATTAGCATCGGGACCTACCTGAAAACTACGAGACTCACCGTCAAAAATTTGTGCGCCACCAAATGTAGTGTTTTCAAACGTTTCGCTGATTTGCGTTTGCAACTGCGATACTTCCTCTTGCAATGCTTGACGGTCACTATCTGTCAGCGCCCCATTACCGGCTTGAATCGATAATTCTCTAATTCGGGAAACCGCATCATTCACACCAGATAATGCCGAGTCAGCGGTTTGCGAATACGAGATACCATCATATGCGTTACGAATAGATTGACTGTAGCCGTCCTGCTGAGACGTCAAACGATTAATGATCTGCAAGGCTGCAGCATCGTCTGCAGCAGAATTAACCTTCTTACCAGAAGCCAGCTGTTGATTGAGTTTATTAGCAGTCTGCTCCGTACGATTAAAAAAAGCAGTACTTTGTGATTGGATTTTCATATACACCCCCATTCACTATCATTAGTTTAAATCTACGTTATTGTGAGCAAAAAGTCACCATAGCCGTTAAATTTCCTGCAATGACTGGCATAAATACTGCAAAACACATAGAAGTGATATAAAGTATTGAGTAGTAGCTAATTTATTGTATCGGTGAGATATCTAGAGCAGTTTCGATACTCGATACTGTAAAGTTTTGATTGCACCTGTAGGTGGACACCCTATGTTTGATAATAAAACCATTTTAATAACCGGCGGCACTGGCTCTTTTGGCAAAAAATATGTAAAAACTTTGCTCGAGAGATATAAACCTAAAAAAATCATAATCTTTTCTCGCGACGAGTTAAAACAGTTTGAGATGCAACAAGAGTTCAACCAACCTTGTATGCGTTATTTCATTGGTGATGTACGAGATAAAGACAGGCTGCGCCGAGCAATGCAAGGGGTTGATTATGTGATTCATGCAGCGGCGTTAAAACAAGTGCCTGCTGCCGAATACAACCCAATGGAGTGTATCAAAACCAATATCAACGGTGCCGAAAATGTGATTGAAGCCGCTTTAGATAATGACGTCGAAAAGGTAATCGCACTTTCTACCGATAAAGCAGCTAATCCAATCAACTTATACGGCGCTACAAAACTAGCCTCAGATAAACTTTTTGTCGCAGCAAATAATATGGCTGGTGGCCATAAGACCAAGTTTTCGGTTGTTAGGTACGGCAATGTGGTTTGCTCAAGAGGTTCGGTTGTCCCGGTATTCCAAAAGTTTATTGATGAAGGGAAAGGTCATATTCCAATTACTCATGCAGATATGACTCGCTTTTGGATTAGTCTTCAGCAAGGCGTTGACTTCGTGCTTAAGAATTTTGAGCGGATGCTTGGCGGCGAAATCTTTGTACCAAAAATTCCATCGATCCGCATTGTTGACCTAGCAACCGCAATGGCGCCCAATGTACCTCAAAAAATTATCGGGATACGCCCTGGCGAAAAGCTTCATGAGGTGATGTGTCCTGCGGATTTAAGCTTCGATACTTTTGAATATGACGATCATTTCGTTATTGCTCCTGGGATAAAGTTCAGCAGCAGAAGCAACGCTTTTGACATAAATGCACTAGGTGAAAAAGGAAAAGCTGTTAAACCTGAGTTTGAATATAACTCTTTAACTAATTCAGATTACATGAGTATTGAAGAAATCAAAACGTTTAACCTACAAGCAATATTATGATCCCATACGGAAAGCAATCAATAGACCAAGCGGATATTGACGCAGTTATCGAAGTACTGCAGTCTGACTGGTTAACACAAGGCCCTAAAGTGCCAGAGTTTGAGCAAAAACTTTGCAGTTATACCGGAGCAACTTACGCTGTTGCGGTAAACAGTGCAACATCCGCACTTCATATTGCCTGCCTTGCGCTTGGGGTTGGCGACAGTGATATTGTTTGGACCTCACCAAATTCATTTGTTGCTTCATCTAATTGCGCACTCTATTGCGGAGCAAGTGTCGATTTTGTCGATATTGAAGTCAGTACCGGTAATATGAGCATTCAAGCACTCAGTGATAAGCTAGCACTAGCAAAGCAACAAAACCAACTCCCCAAAGTAGTTATACCGGTGCATTTTGCAGGACAATCATGCGATATGAAGGCCATCCATCAATTAGCTGTGCAGTATGGTTTTAAAGTAATTGAAGACGCATCACATGCTATTGGGGGTTCCTATCATGATAAAAAGGTGGGTTGTTGTGAGTACTCCGATATCTGCGTTTTTAGCTTTCATCCGGTAAAAATAATTACCTCGGCTGAGGGTGGTGCTGCGCTGACAAACGACCCAGCGCTGGCTAATACGATGACGATGCTTCGCAGTCATGGTATTACTGGAAATCCTGACGAATTTAATGAACCCAGCCATGGGGTCTGGTACTACCAACAGCAAGATTTAGGCTTTAACTACCGTATGACGGATTTACATGCTGCGCTCGGGTGCCAGCAGTTAACAAGAGTCGATACGTTTGTCCAACAGCGCAATAAAATTGCGGCGCAATATGACAACTTGTTTCAAAATAGTGACATCCAACCGCTGCTCGTTACAAATACATCGTTCAGTGCTTACCATCTCTACGTAGTTAAAGTTCCGCTCCATTCACCAGAGCAACACAAAAGACTCATACAAAGCCTAAGAAAGGCAGGTGTCTTCGCACATGTCCACTATATTCCTATCTACTTGCAACCATTTTACAAGCAGCTTGGGTTTAGTGCAGGTTACTGCCCTTCAGCCGAATTGTATTATCATCATGCGGTTACTTTACCGCTATTTCCTCAGCTCTCAGAAGAGCAAGTGTTGTACATTGCTGATATTTTAAAAACCCTAGTTGCAGAGTTAAGCGTTTAGCCTAGTTTAAACGCTTAACTAAATCGACGCCGTCCCAAATATGATTAAATTGTAAAGCACTACCGAGTGGTATTTTACGAAGCGCATGAATGTCTTCAACCATACCTTGAGAAATACCAAAGTAGCCTACAGTTTGAAGTTTCTCATGCTCTGGTAGCTGAGCAAGACTTTCAATATTAGTACTCAAGATAAGTCCATTTCCCTCGTGTACATCAAGTGTCGCAAGGCTGTTAAGTTGCTCAAACTCAAGCATTAAATAACTTGGATGTGAAATTGAACGAGTTGCCTTTAATGATAAATCTGCCATAAGAAGCATCTGTATATTTATATACCGATTTAACTGATGATTTAGCTCAAACTGCGTATTGTCAACCGATAACTCCGCCAAAGCTTCCCAAAAACAGTCTTTAAACACTGGTTTTGTACATAACCAATAAATTGCCTTAGGTGAGGAGCAGGCCTGCTGATTGAAGCTCTGATAATCTGTGAAAAATTGTTTGGCTGCAAGTTTGGCATCTTGCTCTGAACTCAGCCTTAGCACAGATATAGAAAACCTGTCAGGGAATGCCAGTTCATTGGCAACTGGAGCCACTTGATTTATCTGTAATATGGCATCATCCCCCCCCCAAACCACCCGCTTGTCACACCATTTTGATAAAGTAGCGGTTACCTGAGACTGCGAAGCCGGATAGGCAATAAATAAACAGCGACTACCCAGCAAGGCTCCCTTATCAGTATCTACAAAGCGCTGTATCAAACCGACTAGCTCATCAGAGATTGCTCCTCTTCGGCTACTTAATCTCACAATGTTTGTGTTTCCGACAAGAAAACTTAAGAGCACCGTATAGAGAAAGACCGTATCGACATTAGCTGGGGTAATGTGAAAAACTTTGTTCTGCCTTAGTCGTAGCTGCTCACCGTAGTGGATTGCGAGATTTTTGATATTACTGCGCCTACACCAAAATGCCAGAGCGACAATTTCAGCACTGGGGCGGTGCTTAAGTATAAAGTCAGAAAACTCTGCAACAGTGTCAATAAGTGACTGCTCGAAGGCAAATAAATTTGATGGCTCTTGTTCAAGTTCACCGACGAGTGTCTGTACTTGTTCATTTAAAAGTATCACTACACCCCCTCACTTCAGCTTGGGCTACTCGGCCTTGAATAGTGAAATACTTTCCTTTACGTCCACATGCGCAATCATCAATACCATGAATAATTGCTAAATCTTCAGTAAGAAGATTGTGCCCTGGGTAACTTCTAGCAATAACGGATTGCAGTCGCACCACACCTACGGTATGCGCTGGCAAAGGCCGCAGTGTCACAGGGTCTACTACATTGATATCTGACCAAACGGGGGCGTGTAACATACCATGCTCACACTCAACATAAATGGTTCCTGTTTGCTCTACCATACCGTAATAATCATGTACTGTGACATTGCCAAAGCAAGCGATCAACTCCTGTTTAAACGTTTTTTTATCAACTGCTTGCTCAGATATTTTTTTCCACCCGCCACCGTGCAATAGAAATGCGTCGGAAAACGCCACCTGCTTTTCCAATTGCCTTAGTTGTTGCACTATTCTTTGCCATATTATGAACGTAAAACCATACATAAAAACCGGTTGGCCTGCGTATTTATCAGCAAAGCTCATCATTGCCGCGAGATCCAGATCCATATTTTCATCAAGCGCAAAGTGATGATCTCTCCCAAAAAAAGACATACCCTGTATACCTGCGGCTCTGGCAGACATGCCTGAGTGAACATCAAGCGCCTTTCTGGAATCAAGAATTAACAGCGGTAATCTTTTCGGCCCAAGCCAATGCTGCATTATTTTTGAGAGTACCTTTGACTGTAAACGGGCAGTATCGCTATCCAAGACTATTTGAGATTGCGTACCTGTCGTTCCCGATGATTTGAGTATGCGGTGAACCTTATCAGCGTCAATGCTACTTAGGAGCTGGTTTTTGAAGGCACGAACAGCAAGAGGTGTCTCTCCTAGTTGCTGAGTTGCGTTATATTTTTCACAGTGCCCCTTATGAAAATGATGCAGCTCATCGAGCAATGGCGTTAGCAGCTCCCATTTCTCATTTTGACAGAGGTCGTATACTGATAACTCAAGCAATTCTTCGTCAGATAAGTGCATTGTAATTCACTTTGCCGTTACTTAATCTAGGGATGGTCTCAATGTTAAAAACTTTTACATTTCGATGGTGACATTGTGCTATTTGGGCAATTTGCTTTTCAACGCCAAGTTCAGAACCACAGATGAAAACTCGCAGTTGTTTATCATCGCTCGTTATGACACAGCTCGAGTTAAGCTGCTGATTGAGCTGACGCTCTAAATCATCAAGGTTTATTCTTCTACTTTCAAGCTTCGCTATTCTTTTTATCCGGCCAACGATTTGCAACATACCGTTATCTAGCTGGTGTGCCACATCACCCGTTTTTAATATCGCGCTGGCTTCACACTCTCGTAAATCCTCTAAAGATGAGGCATAACCGGCGAATATATTTGCCCCTTCAAAACATAGCTCACCTTCTTTTTCACCACTGGTGATGTAAAGTTTGCAGTGAGGTAAAGCCTTACCAATTGCGCCTGCTGGTGCAGCTAAAAAATCGTCAGGCTGCATGATAGCCATCCTTGCGGTGGCCTCTGTTTGGCCATACATGGCGTAGAAAGGCAGCTTCTGGGAACCACAAAACTCTTTTAAAACTTCCCATAACTGTCCACTCAAGCGTCCACCAGCTTGAGCCATATATTTCAATTGATGCAGTGGCTGCCTTTGCAACCCCAATCGAAAAAGCATTTCAAAGCTAAATGGCACCCCGTAAAAGCTGTTAACATTATGCTGGGTAAACTGCTGCCAAAATGACTTTGACATCAAACTTTCTTGGCCAAGAATGATTCCTGCCCCTACAAGCAAATGACTATGTAAAATTGAGAGCCCAAAGCTGTACGAGAATGGCAAAGAAGCCATAGCACAGTCAGTTTTGGAAATAGGCAAAACCTGCGTTATTGCAGCGCAGTTAGAGGTAAGGTTTTCAAAGGTTAGCTTAACTACTTTTTCTCGACCAGTGGTGCCGCTAGTACCCAGTAAGAGTGCAATTTCAGGTGCGAGAGTAACCGTATCGGGGTTAAGGTGAGATACTAAATCACCATCAATTAAATAGTTCGCATGAAACTGCGTGAGCATTACCTGATGCTGCTCCTTTCCCTTACTTTTGTCTAGCAGCAGCACCGTATGCCCACCTCGAAGTGCAGCCAAGTAGTGTATGACAAAGGATAAGGAATTGTGCGCAACGATGGCAATTAACTGTTTCTTTTTTGGCAAGTTGCTGAGCACAGATTGTACTTCAGTATCTAACTGCGAATAGTTCAACGTGCGCTCGCCATCAACAATCAAGCTTTTGCTCGCTTTTCCAAGCTCCCAAAACCTACTCATAAGCCCAGCTTTAAACCCCCATCAACATGGATGACTTGCCCAGTAATGAAGCGACTTTCCTCTGTAAATAAAAAGCTAATCACATCAGCAACCTCTTCTGGCTGACCAATACGCCCCAAAGCTGTATTTTTTATTAACTGCTGCTTTTTCTCATCAGGAATATGCGCCACCAGTGCGGTGTCAATTACACCAGGTGCAACGGCGTTTACACGAATGTTCATAGCACCAAGCTCTGCGGCCAAGCTCGCAGTTAAGCCATGTAATGCAGATTTCATCGCCGCGTAAACGCTTTGACCACGGCTGCCTTGCTGCGCAACGACTGAGCTAATAAAAACGATACTGCCGGACTTATTTCGAGCCATTATCTTGCTTATGCCTTGAGCAAGTATAATCGCACTCTTCACATGTTGATGGTATTGCTCATCAACCAAATGATCGCGAGTCATCAGTAACGGGGCTTCATACATGGTGCCTGCACAGTGCACAAACCCGTGAACAGGTAGCTTTATTTTTTGGATAAATTTAAAAAGTTGGGTAACCTGTTCATTTATGGTTATATCTGCGGTGACGTGTTCAACATTCAAATAACCGGCTGCAACGAGTTGACTCTTTGCTGCAACCAGCTTTTCTTCATTTTTAGCTACCATGATGACAACACATTGCTCATTCAAAGCCGCTTTTTTGGCTACAGCGAGCCCAATACCAGAAGAAGCTCCGGTGATGACAACGATATGATTAACCGAGTGCGCCACTATTCACTCTCGTATTTAGCAACAATTTCTTGCGCTTTTGCAAATGAACTCATATCAATAATATCGTCAGTGTCGATCATTATATCAAAATTTGATTCTATATCCGCAATCAACATCATATGACTCATAGAGTCCCATTTATCATGCTGTCCATAAGCAAGCTCGTCGGTAACTTCTTCTAATGGAATATCCAAAACACTAGCAAAAATATTTCGTAATTTTTCGTTCATTAACTTCTACTCAAAAATGTTTTAATCTGCTTGGTTGCTGTGATGTATGCGTCAGGCGTTAATCTTATCTTAATTAAACCTTGGCTGTCAGTTGGTGCCAAGGTGTAGCCAAGCACCTCATTATACCTTAGCGCCTCTCGATTTTCTGCTTTAACTACGGATCCTAATGCGTTAATTCCAAGCTCTTCAAAGGCATAATCTATTAAAAGTAAAGACGGAGAGAAAGCGACCAAGTTTCCCTTATAATCATTGTCTGCGATGTAAATTCCAATTTCTGCTTCACTGGCATCACTCAGCGCGGTATTTGCACGTATATTAACGACCCCGATCTCTTTTGCCTTTACGATGATTTTATAATGTGCTTGCCTATCACTGTTAAGCATCGCTGAAAACCAAGCTTGATGTTGTGCAATGGCGATAGGCTTGTCATCTAGCATATTTGCTCGGACGTCTGGCTGATTACGCCAACTGAAAACTTGCTCCATATCATCATGGGTGAGCTGATGTAGCTCAATAGCGTAGCCGTGAAGCTTAGTTGCTATCATACTTATTCCCCTAACTTTTTTTGCCCCACACAAGCATTAATACTTGCAACAGCGGGAGTCATATTCAAAAAGTCAATAATCTCATTTGCAGATACAAAATCTATATCGTTACCAAAATGCGTTATCACCCTTTCAACGAGTTGGAAATCTTCCAACTCATCAACGCAAAGGCGCAAATGGGCAGAGCGCGGTGGTGAAAAAGAAAGGCTAGCACATTGAAATAATGTCGGATGTTGATAAAAATAAGGGGTAACGTGCTCCTGTTGATACGCCTCTTTAGCGTCGTTAAATACCTGAAGAAGCCCTTTAAAGTTAAAGATTTCAGCATCAAAACCTCTGGGAATGGTATTTACATCAATATTTGAATAGTCAGCCCCTGACTCTAAATGAAATTGAATAAGTGCATCAATCAAGGTTGGATCAACAAGTGGGCAGTCACCTGTTAACCTAACGATATAATCACTTTCAGTTAATGCAAGTGCTTGAGCAGCTTGAACAAAGCGCTCTAAAACATTGTGCTTGCTGCCTCGTCGAACGATGACGTCTTTATCGGACAAGTGTGTGACAATACAGTCATCATTTTTTTCAATGCTGGTGACAATAACATGCTGATGAGCTTGTTTTACCTGAGCTACTCGCTCAATATGATAATCGAGCAAGCTGCGGCCATTTATTGCTTTTAATACTTTCCCCGGAAGACGCGTGGAATCAAATCGAGCTTGGGAAAATATATACACACTCATTGCACTACATGCTCCCAAGCTAAAGGTGTGCCAAATTCAACGTCTTGCGCAGCCACTTGCCCAATTACTTCATTTAAGTGTCTTGGATGCAACCCTTTACCTGGGCGCACCGAACGTACGTGTTCAGCGGTGAAAATCTCGCCTCGTTTGATCGCTTTAGCAACGTACAAAGAGCGTCTAAATGGTGCATTATCCTGCTCACTGTCAGTTAGACGGTAATTGACCTCACCTAAACTCGCGTGAGTATCTTTCACCCTTGTAACGAGTCGACTGAATTGATCTTCATTCAAAGAGAAAGCCGAATCGACACTGGAATCATCTCCTTTGAGCTTAAAGTGCTTCTCAATCACACATGCTCCTAAAGCCGTAGCGGCTATTGCAGCAGTATCATCAAGACTGTGATCACTGAGTCCAACAGGCACACCAAGCTTTCGTTGCAGATCAGTAAGTGTGGTTAAATTACAATCAGCAATTGGAGTTGGATAACCACTAATGCAATGTAAAACGACAAGCTCTGTACCTCCGGCATCAGCAACTGCTGCAACGGCTTCTTGGATTTCATCAAAGGTCGCCATACCAGTGGACATGATAATTGGTTTTTTTGTGCTTGCGGCGTACTTTATTAAGCCAATATCGGTGAGTTCAAAAGACGCAATTTTATATGCTGGACAATTAAGATCTTCCAGTAAATCGACTGCTGTATTATCAAAAGGTGAAGAAAACAAAGTTATATTGTTTTTTTTCGCTTGCTTAAATAAAGCCGCGTGCCACTCCCATGGTGTATGGGCTTCCTCATACAAATCATATAACGTCCTTCCCTGCCAAAGCTTTTCTTTTACTACAAACTCAGGGCCATTATGATTCAAAGTAATCGTATCAGGTTTATATGTTTGAATTTTAAGTGCACTTACACCCGTTCGCGCTGCTACATCAATCAGCTTGAGAGCATGGTCAAGGCTGCCACCATGGTTTCCAGAAAGCTCTGCGATGATGTATGGAGAATGGCCTTTACCGACAATACTTCCATCGATCTTCATAAAAGGTTTGAAAAAATTCAATCTATTCACTTAGTACCTATCACTCAAAATATGTTTTGCATCATTAGAATAACTACTAGTTTAAAACATGGTTTTCAATAAAAGTAACTATCCTTTGTGCTCCTAAACCATCTATCGAAGATTTAGCTAGCATTGAAAGTCTATCGAGCAACACATTTTGATTTAAAAACGTATTTATATTTTCTATAAAAGCATTGCTATCAAATGCATTACGAAAGTCGAGCGCCACAAAGCTCTGCTCAGACTTTGGGAAACTCAGCGCACTCTGCTGATTATCTGCAACAATCAGTGCAATGGTAGGCACTCCTAAAAGTAAATACTCATACAATGCTCCACCTGCGGCGCAAACAGCAAAGTTACAGCACTTCATCTCTTGTGCCAAGTTCGCTGCTTTGGAGAGGATTTCTATCTTTTCAAGGGGTATTTTTTTTTGAAGCAGCTGTTTTTTCAATGCACTTTTATCCAGTGTTGTCAAAACTTTTATTTTCTTAATACGTTTAACAGCGGTTAAACATTCGCAAACCGAAGGGAGCAAAGCTTTCGCATCGTTTGCACCTAGCATCACTGTCACTATCGCATTTTCTAAATTCCTTGAATGAGCATAATTAACGTCTCTAAACTTCCTAAACTCTCGTCTTATAAGACGATATTTCGAACCTGCAATATATAATTTACTCTGCGACCCATTACTACCTGAACCGGACATATTAATAGCAAGATCAACCTTGAGCTTAGGCCTTCCAACTTCATCATCGAAAAATATAACTTTATCTGCAACTTCAATACAATGCAGCCATTGGGGTTCTGAGAGCTCATAATCATCAATAATGAGCATACTAGGCGTCTCTAATGGCTTCAAAAGGCATATGCTTTCCACATAAATGTAATCAGCGGCCGAATGTATACGCGTTGGATGCTGTTCGTCACTCTTTGCTGAATATACAAATGTTACAGCATAACCCCTATCGAGCAATTCGCTTGCCAATACATTTTGTCTCATGACATGCCCAAGACCTAACTTTTGGCTTGAATTAGCGTAAATGAAAAAGTTCACCTTCATCCCACCTGAAAAGTAGATGCATTATCATTTTGTCTGTGAAAGCGGAGTAAATATGCTCAATTAAGCACCAAGTGCCGAGTGATATTTACTCCATGTCATCAACCCTGAACGTTTTAATTCAGGCCACTAAAGACGACTTGTGCTTAATATCTTTTCACAGTTTTTGAGCCATCCAAATATTTGTAGTATATGGAACATCAATAGCGGTCAAACCAGAGGATTTTAAGTAGGCCTCGATCTCATCAACAATTTTAGAGAAGTTTTCACCAGCTTGTCTTTCAAGTGTTGCATGAGAACGCCAAGCTTCTACAACATCATCAAGCTTTTGTGTGTGCGAAATGCTACCTGAGATTTTATACACATTTGAAAATAAGGCAGACTCGTTTATAACCTCCACTTGATCTTCCCTTCGAGTACCGTAACCGTATTCAGGAATGTAAGACTTTATTATGACTTCGATGTTAGCCTGAATCGGATCCTCTAAATCTCGATGATTCCACATACATACGAACCAACCGTTATCCTTTAAAATTCTTGCAGCTTCAGCCAAAGCTTTCTGTCTGTCACAAACGTTGAACGAAGAGCCAAAAGTGACTATATCAAATGCACCGTCCTTCTGAGACGTTTGTTCTCCTGTTCCCTCAACCCACGTAACTTCTGACATGGCTGCTGTTCTTTTAATTCCAAGATTACGCATCGCATCATTCGGTTCCACCGAAGTAACCTGAAGCCCTTCTTTTTGTAGCATTAGAGTTAAATGAGCAACACCTGCACCTACATCACATGCGCTTGCACCTGCTACGATATTAGCCTGCTTCAACATTTTTTTTATCGCGTCTGATGAGTAATCAGGTCGCTTGAGATAAGCCTCGGCTAAATTGGTGTAATCCCATTCTGTTTTCATTTTACATTCCTACTTTACTATAAGTGATTTTTTATGATTCAGATCAGCAAGTTATTTGCAAAAACTGATAATAACGAGCCTGTGCTCTGTTATGCTTATTTATTTTCGTACACAAAAAGAACTATTTCATACCACACACTAGAGTGGCTTCCTAAGTAATTGCTTTAATTATTAAAAAAATAATCAACCATTCTAACGGTGATCCGCAAGTCATCAAAATGGTGATTTAGCCGTTTAGCTTGAGACGGTTTACTCAAAGTACCTAAAGCCTAGCATTACCATTATTGCTTTAATTTTAGCCCCTTCGATATCCATTTACATATAACCAAGAGAGGCATTAAACTGCTTTCTAAGCGATCCATTGACGGTACTTGAACCTCTATACCCCCAGACTCAAAAATATTGTTTGCAGTTACGGGTATGGCACAGCTAGAGTTAAATTTAAAATCACCATCACGCGACCATAACCCTTTTTCAATGCGTTTTATTCTATTTGCCCCCGATGAGTTAGTAAGTGTTTCCGTACTCTTGATTAGGTTAGCCCTATCCGGTTCAAAAGCAAGAAGTTCTGTCTTAGAGACAAGATACCACAGCACATCTACGGAAGGATCACAACAAAATGAACTGCCATTACAACTTCATAGTGCCAAGCACCAACGACAATGATAGGCACATGCTTCAAATTCTGAAGCGTTGACGATGTGAAAAACAACCGATGGTAGACCTTTCTTTGCTTATGAAGGTCACTATCAAGCCACCTTTTCACTGGCTTACCTAGTTTTCTACGCAAGCTTACAGCTTGACTACCATCCCAAATATACAAGCAATCGTTGCATTCAATAAACGATAACACTTCTTGATATTTATGAACAAAATTATACATTTAACTTTGCTATGTTCTTGCGCCCTTAGCATACAACATATAATGAACTAGTAATATCTATTTAGTACTATCAGAATCTTAAAGGACAAACACACTGAATTTTAAGACTCTTTTTTACAAAGATAGAAGTTAACCTTTTCTTTTATAATTTGACTCTTGCACCCATACCAAGCAAAAAGTGCACCAACCATTTAATATTCTACGTGTAAGAATAGGACAACGCCACCAAACTATTGAAAGGTTGGCACTATGAGGTTATTCATTTAAGATAATAAAGTTGAATATGTAATTGTAATTTAAGGCATGAATAACATAACTCAAAATATTGACACGTTAATGTCTCAAGCTTTGCTTATACGCAAAGCTGAACAACATCTATTGAAGTTATTTGAAAAGGGTGAAATCAATGGAACAATTCACACGTGCATCGGTCAAGAACTAATCGGAGTTACAATTGCAAATTTCGCGTTTGAGCAAGGTGATTTTTTGGTTTCCAATCATCGAGGTCACGGGCACTTCTTAAGCTGTTACCCAGAGCTGCTTAGCCACTTCTTTGCTGAGTTACTTAGCAAGCAATCTTCAATCTGTGGTGGCCATGGCGGAAGCCAACATCTATATACAAAAGGCTTTCTCAGTAATGGAATACTTGGCAGCACCGCACCAATAGCCAGCGGTATAGCTTATGCAAAGAAGCACAGTAACTCTGGAAATATTGTTACTCTCTTTTTAGGGGATGGAGCATTTGGAGAGGGGGTAATTTACGAAGCCATGAACCTTGCGGCGGTGTATGAATTACCTCTTTATATAATTTGTGAGTCAAATAAAATTTCACAGTCAACCGAAACAAAATCAGTGCAACGTGGCTCCTTGATCGAGAGAGCGAAAGGGTGTGGACTTACTACATTTGAAAGTTCGATGAACGATTTGCAAAAGCATATAGACACCACAAAAGAAGCGGCTACATTAGCTAGAGCTAACAGGACAGTTTTTCATTTAGTACACACGCAAAGACTTCACTCGCACTCCAAAGGAGATGATACCCGTAATACTGAAGAATTAGAAAGGTTATGGAGTAATGATGCTCTCTCAAACTGGTTAGATTCAATACCTACAAGTCGCAGAACACAGTTAGAGATAGATCTTCAAGAACAAATAAACCAAGCACACAGAGAAGCAACTCAACTACCTCCCGCGACAATAGATTACTTTGACGAGACTCAAATTGAGCCTTCATTACCTGCTCTACATCTAGTTGCCCCCCCCACTACACCATTGAGTAAAAGGCTAAACAACACTCTGAATTGTCTCTTAAAAAAAGACAAGAAATTATTGATCTTTGGCGAAGATGTAGAGTCTCCCTATGGTGGAGCATTTAAGATTACTGAAGGATTATCATTGGAGCACCCTGAGCAAGTCTGGAATACGCCAATCAGTGAATCTGCTATCACAGGAAAAGCTATCGGCTTGGCTATGGGAGGTTACAAACCCATAGTAGAAATTATGTTTGCCGACTTTTTGACACTAACGCTAGATCAATTACTAAACAGCGCCAGCAAATTCTCCGCAATGTTTCACCTTGACAATGACCTCCCATTTCTCATCAGGACACCGAGTGGCGGTAGACGAGGCTATGGGGCGACACACAGCCAAAGTCTAGAAAAACACTTTTTAGGAATTCCCAATTTAAAAGTGGCTGCTATTAACTATTTGCTGGACGAAAAGACATTACAAGAAATATACACTCCATGTTGTCCGACTCTAGTAATAGAAAACAAGTCTGATTACTCTAAGCCGATTAAAAATTTATCAGCCTTTAACAGACTTTTTTGTGAAAGCTCACATAGTTTGGTAATCAGACCCAAATGTCCAGCAAGGGTGACATTATTATGTTATGGAGGGATGCTATCCTATGCAGAAGAAGCAGCTGCTCAACTACTGTTTAATTATGAAATAGCAGTTGAAATAGTTTGCCCAATTCAACTGTTCCCTTTTAATGATCAGAGATTGACTGAATCCGTAAACAGAACGGGTAAACTATTGTGCGTTGAAGAAGGTACGAGCTTTGCCAATTTCTCATCGCAATGCATCGCACAGCTACACGCCAATGGTATAGTGTTTAGTAGTAAAATGTTGTCTGCTCGCGGTAATATAATTTCCAGCGCTCTTCATATAGAGTTAGCTCAATTACCAAACGATAAGGATATTATCTCGGAAATATTAAACTGGAACCATGTACCATGAAAAATTCGGAAATACTTGTAGAGCGCAATGCTGCAAACGATGATCAAGTAAAAGTAATTGAACTGCTTACTAACCAGCACGAGTTTGTTAATGAAAATCAGCCCATAGCACTATTAGAAGGTTCAAAAGCAATTTTCGAGCTAATCTCACCAAATTCGGGCTATATAAACCTGCTCTTTTCTGAGAATGACTTTGTAAAAGTTGGAGCAGTATTTGCTGAAGTCGCTCCTAATACCGGTAAATTCATACTGCAGAAGAAACAATCAAGCACATCACACAAAATGTCTCCTCCTGATAACTTCACGCTACCTGCATATGAGTTGTTGAAACAATGTAACCTTGACATTGAACTCTTTAAACACTTTGAGCTTGTCACTACCGAAGTTATAAAGACTTATCAATTAGAGCTGTTAGATCAGAAAATTGACGCGAGCAAACAAAAACTGACAGCAAGTATTAAAGACCAGCGTGTGATTATTGCTGGGGCGGGCAGAGCAGCAAATCAACTTTTGAGTGTTTTTAATACATACCCAAACACAACGATAATTGGTTTCGTAGATGATACTGATGAAAAGCAAAACACTACGCATTTGGGTTATCCTATTCTAGGTAAAGTATCTGAGCTGAAGCAAATTGCCCATCAATACAAAGCCAATGCTTTAATATGTAGCATTGGAGATGTAGAAGCTAGAAAACGTTTTGTAGAGCTTGCTTGCGAGCTTGAAATTCCTTTAGCTAATGCCATTCATCCTAGTGTAGTCGTAGATGGAAATCTTCAAATTGGGGGCGGCAATTATATTGGTCCAAATACCTTCATAGGAGTCAATGCTTCTATTGGTTATGGTAACTTTATCAGCTCCAACACAGTAATAGAACACGACTGTACAATTGGCAACTGCATCAGTGCTGGACCCTCTATATCTCTATCGGGTAGCGTTACGATTGCAACAGGTTGTGTTTTAGGCTCTGGTATTGTTGTTGAGCCATATAATCACATTGGTTTTGGCTGTAAAATAGCGTCTGGATGCATAATTACGCAATCGATAAAAGCAAATAGCTCCTTAAAAATGAAAACTAACTATACTCTATCATGAATTACGAAGTATATATTATTGGAGCGGGTAGCTTCGCAAAAAAGCTGGCTATAACACTGACAAAGTTTCCAATTAGCCTCAAAGGATTCATTGATGAATTTGCGCAAGGGAAGCTAATGAGCTTGCCAGTTTATAAAGCTTGTCAGGTAGTAACAAAAAAAGATACGATTTTTTTGAGTGCAATTTCGAACTCAGAATATACACTAAACGCAATTAACAGATTAAAGAAAAGAGGTATATCTCGATCACAAATAATCCCTCTATACTACGACTCATGTGCAGTGTATCTTGAAGCAACATTGAGCAATGACTTTGCGACAAATATAGTAAAGTTAGCCAACTGCAAAGGTCAGTTTGAAAATTATGAAGCAGATACCAGCCCAAAGCCGCTTAACTCTGACCTGCTCAGTGTTCGACTACTTAGCAGAGGCTCACTATTCTTATCCCATTTAAAGCCGGTGCTGAATGCCTTAGACGCTCATGGGGTAAAGTATGAAATCGCTTCAGATAGATTTAACTCCCACTTTCGCGAGCAGAAGATCGCAAGCCAAGAAATGATGTTGAAAACTAGTAGCCCCTTGGTTTTAACCTCGCAATTTTTCGACATCTCTCCCAGTCTCACTGTACGACTCACGTTTCTACACGCTATTTATGACTCAATGATGTTTCGAGAGTCTATATTTGATACTATTGATAATCCAAAACATCACTATATCGCGATGCCTACTGAGGCATGTATGTCATTTTTCGCACAAAAGCTTGAACAAAAAAAGCTGCGTAACAAGGTCACGTTGATTCCTTTAGGTTACCCTAAATTAGATAGGAGCATACGCGAATATCACAAGTACCAACGGTCTGCATCAAGCAACCAAATCATTATTTATGCCCCTACTCAGTCTTTAACCCCTAGCCCGGAAACACCCGAGGGCTATAGTATATATCACGCTTACGAGTTTCTCCTGACGCTAATAGATAAACTTCCTAATCATAAGTTAGTGATTCAACCTCACCCCGATGATCTGGTTTTGCTCAATGAGTCAGCAGAAACAGAAGCAACTATAGAAATGAAAAAGCTGATAAGGCTAACAGAAGAACATCCGAGAGTTTCTCTCATCGATAGTAGCCAACCTCAATTAGAACTATTTGCAAAAAGCCAATTTTTAATTTCAGATACATCTTCAACAGCCTACACATATGCCTTCACCACACTAAAACCTGTGCTATTCTTATCTCCTAATGAAAAAGTACTGAGTAGTAAGTGGTCCCACCTTTACTATATTAAAGATAGAAAAAAAATAGGTGTAGTTTGTAGTAATAGAAGTGAGATTGATGATGTAATTGTTAAGTTGACAAGCAATGCTAAATATTATGAAAAAGAGATAGGCTCCTTGAGACAAAATAGAGTTTATAACTTATTTGACTCTGAGAAACACTTACCTGAACTCATTTCATTTTTAATTGATAAATCAAAGAATAATTAAAACAGGGGTTAAATATAGTGCAACCAATGATTGCGATTGTGGGAGCAGGCTCTTTCGGTCAAAAAACAGCTAATATTCTCATGAACAACTCGGTGAAATTTAAGCTATTCGATAGACAGAAAAAAAAACCATATAGAGACCATAATATTAATAGCTTCGATAAAATAAATCCGAGCGAAATATCCACAATATTGATTGCCGTTTCCATCGAGCCATACTTAAGCGAAATTTATCAAGAGCTAATACAGATTGGTCTTGATGAAAACAGGATTTTACCATTAGTCTATGACTCAGCCGCTGTCATGCTAGATACCATGTTTGAAATAGACAAAGAACGAGTTTTAAATACTTTAGAAAAAAACCTATCCAACTTTGCTGAGTTCGAAAACTCTTTTTTTAATGATAGGAATAGTAAGATCGCTTCGTTAAATAATAAAAGTAGAACAAATGTCGGGTTCTATTTTTTAGGGCGGGCTGGTGGTTTTAGACAGCATGCTGGAAGTTTACCAAAACGCCTAGAGGAAAATTATAATGTAACTGTTTTTAGTGACGAGCCCCCTAGCAAACTTGAAAATAAAGACAATTATATACTCATGAGTCAAGAGAGCATGCAATCACAGGAATATAGCGAACTTGCGATTACAACGCACTTTTATCCTTGCAGTCCCGCTCAAACGACCAAGCTCACTTTGATGCATATGGCATATGACTTTTTGTTATTTGGTGATCATGTAGCTGACATTATTCAACAGGCAGAAAATCATTATATATTTCTCGCCTCACAGCCCAGTTTAGAGCTACATAAAAGGTTATGCTTGGAAGCCAACTTAACAAATAATGTCGTTTTGATACCTGGCGGTTATCCAAAGCATGACCAAAACTTAATTAAATATGAAAAAATAAAAGACGAGTTTGAATCTAAAGCTATAATTTATGCACCGACACTTTCCTCATTTTTCACATCAGAAAATTCTAAATATACATATTCTATAATTCAAGCACTAGATTTTGTACCCAAAATACTAGAGCATTTTACTGATAGGTTTTTAATATTTAGACCTCACCCAGAAGATCTTGACTTGGTATCTTCAGGAATCGAAACTAAAAGGGCAATTGCATTTAAAGAATTAATAAAAATATGCCATCAACACCCTCGGTGTATATTAGATAGTAACAAATCTAATTATATTGAAAGTTTTGCTAAGTCAGCAGTGATGATTTCTGATACTTCAGCTATCGCGTTTTCATATTTTTTGACCACTGGAAAGCCTGTAATCTTTTTCTCTCCTGATCAAAAGTCCTTAAAAAAGAACTTGTCTCATATAAAGTACATTCAAGATAGGGAAAAAATAGGTTACTGTGTCGAAGGTTCAGAAGAGCTACTTTTGAAGTTAGATGAACTACTAAACAAAGAAAACCACAAACCTCATAGTAAAGATGGAATAATTTTTAATGAAGGACGCTCTGAAGATTATCTACTCGAAAATATGGATTACATTATAACTGGTAAAAAACACCCAGATTGGTGGTACCTAAAAGATTATATAAGAGGCGATAAAAAATGATAATTTGGGTTACAGGTTTACCCGGATCGGGAAAAACCACTTTTGCTTCTGAGTTGAGTAAGATGCTAAAGAATAATGGAGTAACACCAGTAACCTTGGATGGTGATGAGTTAAGACAAGCATTAAACAACTTCTCATACGACTCTACAGATAGACTGGCTCTTGCAAAAACTTATTCAAAGCTGGCAAAACTAATGAGCGACCAAGGTCATGTCGTTATCGTTGCTACCGTGTCATTATTTAATGAAGTACAGCTTTGGAATAGAAAAAATAATAATTGTTATATTGAAGTATTGATTAGCCCTAGCTTTGACACATTAAAAGGAAGGAACCAAAAAGGATTGTATGATAATTACGACTCACTGGACGCAATTATTAAATGCAAAAAAATGTCTTCCGAGTTCCCAGATAAACCTGACTTTATTATTCAAGATGATACAAAAAACAGTTTGAAAGATAATATAAAAGCTGTCTATAAAGAAATTAAAAAAAGAACGAACAATGTCTAACTTTAAATTTGAAAATAAAGCACTTACTCTTCAATCTCTTCAAGGAAAACTTGAAAGTGCTACTATTCTACCAATTGAGATTATAAGTTGGTCTCATTTTAATTCGATGAGTGAAACCGAGTTAAAAGAAAAGTTAAAATGGCTTGGAGATGACCTGATTATTCGAAGTTCATGCTCTGCTGAAGATAACCATCAGCAGTCAAATGCAGGGGCTTTTTTAAGTGCTTTTGTTAGCCTTGAATCAAGCTTTAAAACGGAAATAGAAAAGGTATTTCTTAGCTACAAAGATTTTTTAGGTGACAGTGAAGTTGTTTTGATCCAGCCAAAGCTCACGGATATAAAACACTGCGGAGTTTTGTTTAGTAAAGTCGCTGATTCTGGAGCCCCGTATTACATAGTTGAGGACGATGCTTCAGGCGAGAATGATCTTGTAACATCCGGAAAAGGTCTCGTAGACACATATTATATAAGAAGAAACGCTAGTTATTCTGATGGACAAGAATTTTATGTACCAATAGTAAAGCTAGCAAAAGAGCTAGAAGATAAATTTAAAAGTGAACACCTAGATATTGAATATGCCATAGATAAAAAAAATAATATATGGTTACTTCAAGTCAGGCCACTGCTCGTACATAGCAACACCTCGATAAATCCAAGCAAGGTCGAACAGGCAATTTCGAAGGCAAAAAGTCACTTTATTAATTTATCATCACCTTCACCTTTAATTCACGGCAAGAAGTCCATTTTCGGCATTATGCCAGATTGGAATCCAGCAGAAATAATAGGTGTCAGACCAAAGCCACTTTCTTTAAGTCTATACAAAGAGCTAGTGACAGACTCGACTTGGGCATATCAAAGGGACAACTATGGTTATAAAAACTTAAGAAGCTTCCCTTTATTAATAGATTTCTTCGGTCTTCCCTATATTGATGTCCGAGTTAGCTTTAACTCATTTTTACCAAAAAATTTGCCAAATAGTTTATGCGATAAATTGGTTGAACATTATATTACGCAGCTAGAAGCTCAACCAAACAATCATGACAAAATTGAATTTGAAATAGTCCAGAGCTGCTATACTTTTGACATCGAGGATAGACTTGGGGAAATGAAGGAAGCTGGCTTTAGTCGTTCAGAGTTATCTACACTGAAAGAGCACCTACTATCGCTGACCAATCAAATCATTAATCCAAGATCAGGACTGTGGCTTCAAGACCTTCACAAAATAGAGAAACTAAAGGAAAGACAAAAGAAAGTGCTACAAAGCATAGAATCCAAGGAGTTTAAAATATATTGGCTTTTGGAGGACTGTAAACGCTATGGGACTCTACCTTTTGCAGGTTTGGCTCGTGCTGGATTTATCGCTATTCAATTGCTGAACTCGATGGTCAACAAATCACTACTGACTCAAGAACAGGTTAACTCTTTTTTGAACTCTTTAAAAACTGTCAGTGGGCAAATGAGTGAAGATTTCAGTAAAATGCCAGTCAAAAACTTCTTGAATCAATATGGTCACTTGAGACCTGGAACATATGAAATTACCTCACCGAGGTATGACAGCGAGGACGCGGAATACTTCATTAATTCAGAAAAAGGTATCCTACATAGTAATTCAGCTGATTTTACGATCGATGATGACACATATGTAAGATTGCATGAGGCAATCGAAGAACATAACTTATCTCACAATGTAGATTCTCTATTCCACTTTATCCGCTCTGCGATAGAGGGAAGGGAATATGCCAAGTTTATTTTTTCTAAGTCCTTGAGTGACGCGTTAGAAATATTTGCAGATTTAGGAGCTGAATATGGATATTCAAGAGAATCACTGTCATACGCAAACATAGATATTATATATAAGTCGTATTCCAGCGCCGATGATTTCTCTTCGCTATTAGCAAGTTCAATAAAAGAAGGTAAGTTACGTTATCAGTTAGCAAAGCAACTCCACTTCCCTCCTCTATTGACTAGTATTATAGACTTTGATTATTTCAAGTCCCCTAAATTAAAGCCTAATTTTATCACACAGCGAAGTATTATTGCTGACACTATTTGTGAGTTAACCAAAAGTAGTTTAACCGGAAAGATAGTATTGATAAAAAGTGCTGATCCGGGCTATGACTGGATTTTCTCTCATAGAATAGCGGGATTTATCACTGCATATGGAGGTTGTAACTCACATATGGCTATCAGAGCCAATGAAATGGATATTCCGGCAGTAATAGGGGTTGGCGAAGAAAGGTTTAATGAGTTAGCCAAATCAAAAACAATTGAGATCTCATGTTCAACAGAGCAATTAAGGATCATAAAATGACATTGAGAGTTGCTTTAGTAGCGCAGCTAACTCAGGCAAAACATCAAGAAACGCATACAAGCATAGATAATAATTGGTTTAAATTATTGTCTAACTTTGATTGTTCGGTACATATATTACCCAATCATATGTTGTCAGCCAAAAAGTTACTCAAGACATTAAAACCAGATGCCTTTATCTTATCTGGAGGGGGTGATTTTACATTTGATTTTGCAAACGATCCTCGCAGTGAACTGGAACATTTTATATTAACTAATTATAAAGACACTCCAATATTAGGCGTTTGCAGAGGGATGCAGGCGATGCATACCATATCGGGTGGAGTATTAAAAAAGGTAGATGGCCATGTACAGAAGCAATACTCTATAACACTCGGATGTACTACAGTATCTCAAAATAGTTATCACGACTATGGTTTCGATTATTGTACTGAGGAATATACCCCGTTAAGCATAGCAAATGATGGAGTTATCAAAGCATTTCGACATAAAAAGTATAACTGGTTAGGCATAATGTGGCACCCAGAACGTAATAATAAGGCTCAAGACTTCAACGTAGAACTAATTAATAAGCTATTTTTTAAGGTTAATAATGAAAGTACTGACTTTAGCAGCTGGTAGAGGCTCTAGACTAGAGCACCAAACAGAAACAAAACCTAAGTGTATGACTGTCGTCCAGAACAAGCCAATCCTTTATTGGCAGCAGAAAGCTCAGGATCTCGCAGGTGTCAACATGAAAGCAGCAGTGTTGGGCTACCATGCAGAACAAATCAAACATTATTTTCAACAGACCTTTATCAACGAGCAATGGCATCAATCAAACATGGTCAGCTCATTATTAAAAGCTGATAGCATCTTTCAAAGAGAGGATGTTGTTATTTCCTACTCAGATATAGTCTATCATCCAAATGATTTACTTCTTTTATCACAGTCCGCCGGTGACATTGTGGTTGCTTATGACCCAAATTGGCTTGAGCAATGGAAGTTGCGATTTGACGACCCATTATCTGATGCAGAAACATTGAAACTTGCTGGTAACAAGATCATAGAGATTGGGTGCAAACCAAGCAACTTAGATGAAATTGAAGGCCAATTCTTAGGACTTATAAAAGTAAGCGAAGATGGTTGGAGTCATATCAAAAACTATTTAGCGAAATTGTCTTTAGCTCAGATTGCAAAACTAGATATGACAGCTCTATTACAAGCATTAGTTGAAGAAGGGGTTTCAATTGTCGCTTGTAAAGTAGCGCATCAGTGGTTTGAGATTGATTCAATCAAAGATTTAAACGCTGCAGATAAGCTAGAAAATCTTTTCGAGTGGAGCAAAGAAAATAATGGGTGAAATTGTCGTTTCAGTCGCAATTAGTTGCTACAATTTCGAGGCATATATTGAAGAGTGTATTACAAGTATATTAAGCCAACAGACACAGTTTAATTTCGAGATTATAGTTGTCGATGATGCTTCGACTGATCGATCTTCCAGTATTATTCAAAAATATGCCGATAACAATCCTATAATAACGTTTATAAAGCAATCTAAAAATCAGGGGTCGGACTCAACTAAACAACTGGCATGTAAACTTGCAAAAGGTAAATATATTGCTTTCCTTGATGGAGACGACGTAGCGCTCCCCGGTAAATTACAGAGCCAATATGATTATCTCGAAGCAAATCCTGATTGTAGTTGTTGCTATCATGATGTGAACTTGATTGATAAGAATTCAGAAAGTCTAGGAACAACATTTTTTAGTCGCTTCTACAACCGAGACTATATTCCTGAAAAAGCGACGATGGAACACTTAGTTCAGTACGGTACATTTCTAGCGGCTTCCAGCCAAATGTTTGTTAAGGATGCTTTTAAAATTAACTTACTTCCTGCAAACATAAAATATATACAGGACTTCTATTATCATATACATACATCATCCAAAGGTACTATAGGCCGAATTAACAAAGTCTTAGGGGCATATAGACAACACTCTGAAAGTTACAGCGGGCTGAATGCAAAATCAAACCAGCGCCGCCTACAGTGCTTACATGACATTCTTGCCGCGTGTGATTATGCCCTCACCTTAGGATGTGATGAGACTATAGTTAGTAAAGGTAAAATGCACTACCACTACGCTGCTGCTCTATATTTTGCCAAAAAGGGAGAACATGAGCTTTTTTCAAAGCTTATTCAGCAGTCAAGCGATGGAAAATACTTTTTTGATCTAAAGCACAAATCCATTTATGAGTTGGCACAACAAAATATCACATTGGCTTTAGAGTATATACATTCAAACATCTTCTCAAATAGTAAACAGGAGCATTAATGTTATGAAGTCTGTTTTGGTGACTGGAGCATCTGGTTACATTGGTAGTATTCTAGTTCCATGGTTACTTAACCATAACTATAAAGTGATTGCCGTGGATAGGTTTTTCTTCGGTGATAATCTCGACGATCACCCAAATTTAATTAAGCTAAAACTCGACTCACGCCAGATAACTAAAGAACAACTAAAAGGCGTATTTGCTGTTATTGACCTTGTTGCAATATCCAATGACCCAAGTGGCGATCTCTTTGAAAACATCACAATGGACATAAATTGCCATGGTCGTTTAAGGTGTGCGACACTAGCCAAAGAAGTTGGCGTTCAACGTTATATCCTGCCATCAAGCTGCAGTATATATGGATTCCAAGAAGGAATTGTTGATGAAAACTCAGAAACAAACGCTTTAACAACCTATGCGCAGGCAAATGAGCTAGCAGAAAGGCAGATTTTACCCCTATCCGATGAAAACTTCTGTGTCACGGTTATACGTCAAGCAACCATCTATGGCTATAGCCCACGCATGCGCTTTGACTTAGCTATAAATGGTATGGTCTATGGCGCATTCAGCAAGCAGATACTTCCTCTCATGCGTAACGGTAAACAATATCGTCCTATGCTGCATGTAGAAGACACAGCAGATATTATGTGCCAATTACTTCAGGCAGATGTTAAGGATATCAACGGGCAAGTCTTTAATGCTGGTTCTAACGCTCAAAACTATCAACTTAGCGAACTGGCGATTATCGTCAAAGATACATTCAAAGAACATCTAAATACTACGGTAGATATTGAAATGTATGGTGATCCTGACCATCGAAGTTACCAAGTGAACTTTGACAAAATCAAATCAACAATTGGCTGGGAACCCAAGTGGGATGCTAAGAAAGCGGTAGTTGATTTATCAACACGCCTAAATGAGAAAACGCTCACAAAAACACCTCAAAGCATCACTTTGAATTGGTATAAGCAATTGCTCATGTGGGATGATCTGTTAGAAAATATCAAGCTTGATGGCAAACTATTTAAGCTATGAGGAATAATTGATGAAAGGAATAATACTCGCTGGGGGGACCGGCTCTCGCTTATACCCGAGCACTTTAGCCATATCGAAGCAACTAATCCCGATATATGACAAACCCATGATTTATTATCCTCTTTCAGTTCTCATGCTAGCGAAGATCCAAGAGATATTAATCATCACAACAGATAATGATTTACCTTTATTCAAGCGCTTATTAGGAAATGGAGAACAATTCGGGATAAATCTAAGTTATGAGATCCAAGAAAAACCATCCGGAATAGCCGAAGCATTTATTATTGGGGCCGATTTTATCGCTGATGATAATGTAGCATTGATATTAGGAGATAATGTTTTTTGGGGTCACGGTCTAAGTCCTAAATTAGCTAATGCCGTGAAAAGAGCACATCAAGCAACAGTTTTCGCATATCAAGTCAACGATCCTTCTCGTTTTGGAGTTGTTGAGTTTGATAATGATAATAAAGCCAAATCAATAGTTGAGAAGCCTACAGAGGCCTTATCTGATTATGCTGTGACTGGATTATATTTCTACCCTAATTGTGTAACTAATATTGCAAAGGAGCTCTCCCCATCTAGTAGAGGGGAGTTAGAAATAACACCTATAAATCAAGCATTTCTAGAAAAAGACAACTTGTGTGTTGAAGTTTTAGGGCGTGGATTTACTTGGCTTGACACAGGTACTCACGATAGTCTGTTACAAGCATCACAATTTGTTGCCACGGTTGAAAAAATGCAAGGCTTTAAGGTTGCATGTTTAGAAGAGATAGCCTGGCGAAATGGTTGGCTAACCCCGTCAGAGATATTAGATAAAAACCAAAATTTGACTGAAGACTACAAGCATTACCTTCAGCAGCTTTTTTTAAATTGAGGTAACATTATGGTCTATGTTCATAAGCCCGTTTTACCAGACAGAGCAACTTTTGATGCTTACATCGATTTAATTTATGAATCTCGCTGGTTGACTAATAACGGTCCATTAGTACAACAACTGGAAAAAAAACTATCCCAACTCTTGGGCTGCCCAAACGTTATTCTTGTTTCCAGCGGAACCTCAGCACTAGAGGTTGCAATACACGCCGTAGCAGATGGTGGCGAGATTATCACTTCACCATTTTCATTTGCAGCAACATCTCAAGCAATCACGTACACAGGAAAAACACCTACTTTCGCAGATATCTGCCTAGATACTTTCAACCTTTGCCCAGCCCATGTAGAGAAGGCAATCAATGAAAATACCTCAGCAATTATGCCGGTACATGTTTATGGGAACCCTTGTAACATAGAAAAGTTTGAGGATATTTCAAGTCGTTACAATATACCAGTGATCTATGATGCCGCTCACTGTTTTGGAGTAAACTATAAAGGTCAAACTATATTTAATAGCGGGACGCTATCAGTTACTAGCTTCCATGCGACAAAATTATTTCACACAATAGAAGGTGGAGCTATTTTCACAAACGACCATACACTGGCTGAGAGAATAAGAAAAATCATTAACTTTGGCATTCAGGAGAATGGTGCTATCAGAGGGATTGGTACAAATGCAAAAATGAATGAGTTTGAAGCCGCAATGGGGTTATCCTTACTTCCTAAATTAGATCACATTCTACATAGCAGGAAATTAATATGGGATATTTACCACAAAGCGTTTAAAGATATCTTTCAATTACAATTATGGCGTACTGAAACAGATAAAAATTACGCTTACTTTCCTTTAGTATTTAAAAGTGAGCAGTCTCTGATTAATGTAATATCTGTCCTAGAACAAGAAGGAATATATCCTAGAAGGTATTTTTATCCGACTTTAGATACAATATATAATTCTAAAAGCTTGGCTAACGCCTCTTCAATTAGTAATAAAGTTTTGTGCCTTCCCATTTATCCAGATCTGCCTTTAGAGATCGTACATAGAACTATTGATTTAGTAATACAAAAAGGTGATAAGTAAGTATCATATTGTTTAATTGGAACTAAACTCAAGCGAGCGTCGTCTGGGCCTCATCTTGCTATAGAAGACGCTTAGCTCATCAATATAGTTCTTCCCCAACTCGAAGGTAAAGTACACCCAAACTCAAAACTGCTGAGCAATGCCACAATTGATAAAGCAAAAAAAGTCAGAACGTTACCAGTTAGAGAGTTCTACACCGAGCATAAACACAGAGTTTTTTATAATTACAGAAGTCAACATCGCAGACAAAACACTGTATTGTTGCCATCAGTCACAGTTCTCTGTTGGCTCGCTGCACTGCGACATGTTGTCATAGCAAAATGGGAAATTCCTAAAGAGAACCGTTCAGGTTTGATTATCTGAACATACACAGTGTGACTTTACTTCTCTGGCAATTTCAGTAATTGAAACTGCCAGTTCCAAAAGGGTAGAAACTTCGCATACTCTACACTTTTCTTTTAGCGCCACGCCATGCTTATAAGCTGTAGCTAAAATTAGCGCTCAGCCTTCCAACCTCAAACCTAATAAAACTCCCAATCACACTTATCTAATCCTTTGGTCATAAAGTGTGTGCACATTTCGTGCAAATAGCTTAACCATAGCTTATTTAGCTTTCGGTATACTTTTAGGTTTTCTTGCTCGCTTTGGTATTTATACAAGCTCGTCAACATGGGGCAATGGTAATAGAGTAATGATCCCTTTATAATATGAAATATGTGGCTAAATCGCGTATTCCTAAACGCATATAAGTAACGCTCCTGCCTTTTCAAATTATCAGCAGCTTCTTGCACTGTTGTGATGTCTTCTTCGGCTATAGAAGTAAGGTGCTCGAATGCTTCCACAATCAGCTCTTTGCCCAAAGCATCAAAATCAAGGCTGTTTAATCCCAGGTCTTCAAATTGATCTTTAATGAGATTAATAATAAAGCACTTATCTAGATCACTGTTTAGATCAATTAAATCCTCTTGTGATGTTGGAATAGTGCCTTTAATAAAAGCGCCATCGCCGATATTAAAAATATTTGCAGGTTTTAACGCAATTAAGTCTTCCAACTGACGGTGAGACATCCTATAGGTCTCATTTGTTTTCACAACACCACCAAGGTTACCTGGTAATGTGCTACCATCCGACCCTTGAGGTACATATTTAAACGATGAGTTACTATCCTTTTGGCTATATACACTGTACTTAGAATGCGTCTCGCCAGCTTGTGAACGTCCATTATCCACGCCACACAGATAAATATTCTTAAATCCAAAATGTAAAGCAAATGATAAGCCTGTATTTGCAACTAAAGGATTTGAGTACGCTGTAGTAGACAGTCCACCATGGCCTTTCATGGCTAATTGGACATTTATAAAATCTGTGCCAGCTTCATTTCCTTTTAACGAAAAACCGACCCAATCGTATAAATCCACCGTATCAGGGTAAACAGTATTCACTCCAAGTAGATTAATGTTTTTATAAACTTCCTTAGGAGCCATATCTAATACAGCCTGATAATTTCTATAAGGCCTTTCAACTAAGATATGGAAATCTGGTGTGACACCCATTTTTAGTAGAGAAGGTAGTGCAGTACCGCATGCGAAGATAATTGCCTTATGTTGATTTCGCTTGATAAAATCCTGTGCTTCATCAAGTGATGGGCCATTTCCTATTACCAATACTGGAATATCTTTAAGCGCCTCAACAGGCGCATTTTTAGCATCGTAGAAAGGCACGCCTTTTGTTACATTCAGATAGGAATGAGAAAGACCCGTCACCGCGTCGTTGTAAAAGCCGTGCCCAAATTGAAACTGAAAATAATCTTTAAAGAAGTTTGCGATACTTTCATTTATTTGTGGCAAGGGATAATGTTGATAACAGAAGCTTCTCACTATTGAAAAAGCACCAATATCTTCTGAAGTCTTTTTCAATTCACCCAATAATTCATCAGGCTTGCATCCAATATAGAAGAATAGACATCTCCCTTTTTCGTCCACATCTTCGATTATTTTTGACCAATCAATACAGAATAAGCTTGCAAAAAATAGTTTAAAGTCTGGTTCTATGATGAAAGTGTAACTAAAACTAGTGTGTTCAAGAAGCATTGGAATATGGTATCCAAGGCCAACACCGAAAATCATCGCTGTGGGGAACTCCGAAGGCAACACTTTTAGAGCCTCAGCTTCACCAGCTTCCTTAACACTGCGAAGATAAACAGCCAACTCTCTCATGAAACGAACATGAATTCGCTCATCTCTCAGATCGCCTCCACCCTTCGTATACTCAGTAAGAGTAAATGATGGATTTTTTATGGACTTTTCGACTTGGCTAGCAACTTGCTCAGATGGTGAACTAGAGTAGAACCTAGCGTTACTCCCCGGCATATCAATATTCGCAAAGCCATCTGCTTCCACATGCAAACAAAAAGTTGGTTCAACTTGGTAATCGGAAATAGCTGTTGCGATAGCTGGATAGTATTTTGAAAAACAGTTTAAGTTTTTGGTGAAACGTTGGTTTGCCTCAACAGCAAATTCAGCTTCCCTTTTAGATAAGTCCAAAGAGGCTTCAGCAATCTGTGACAACTCTTGAATTTGATTTTCTAAGGATTTTTTTTTAGTCATATTATCGAAATTGCTTATAAATAAGTACTTTCTTATTGTTTTGAGCGTGCTTAACAAGCTCATTGCGAGTCGAATTTTGCTGCTCTATGAGGCTAACTAGCAACTGCTCGTAACAGCTAACTATATCGTTCAGCTGATCAAAATCAGACTGCCGAGTAACCAGTTCTTCAGAAAAAATGGCTTTCAAATGCTTTGAAATTGACTTGTCAATTTCAAGGGCATTATCCAACCTTTCTTCTTGAATACACAATTGCAACTGCGTAACCTTTTCTTGCAACAAAGCTATTTTGCTATCCAACATTGTAGTTGTCTTGGTTCTCGGCAATAGTCTTATGTCTAATATCTGCAGGGATTGCATCCCAAGCTGATTTTATTTCTTTCAATAAATTGCTTACTTCTTCAACTAATGAAGGATCATTCTTTATAGAAGCATCGATCAATCTATCTAACATGTATGAATAGAGTGCGAACAAGTTTTCAGTTACTTCTCCGCCAACCTCAAAGTCCAGACTACCCCTTAGAGCTTCTATAATGGCCGAAGCTTTTGATAAGTGCTCAGCCTTAGCTTCTAGATGCTTTTTCTCAATTGAAACTTTAGCAAGTACAAGCTTTTCCACTGCGCCAGCCATAAGCATTTGAATAATTTCATAACGGTCAGCGCCCGCTACCCGAGTTTTTAGCGCTTCCTTTTGATAATTTTTGACACGAGCATTATACATAATCGTTGCTCCTAAATTTATTTAGACTTTGTAAAACCTGGTAAGTTTGCCAACTGAGCTCCCAAATAAGATTGGGTTTGCTGCATTTGAGCAATTAACACGTCAAGACCAGCATATTTTTTTCGCAAACTTTCTTCCAAAGATTGCATCCTGTATTCATGGTTACTAACATCATCTTTCAAATCATCTAGTTGACCATTTAAGCTATTTTCTCTTTGCTTTAGAATACCGCTAGAATCAACATAATTACCTAACAACTCTTCAAGTTGTTTGGCCACTCCCCCTTCTCCTGCAAAAGCCGCGCCAATATCATCAAAGTTTTCATCCATTGCTTCATTTAAGCTACGAACTAAAGAGGACTTTTCGAGGTAACCATCTTTCTTTACACCTAAACCTATATCAAAAATTGATTCAAATGGTCCTGCATCTGTCAGTTGGGTAGATAGTGTCGCCACTAGTTGATCATTCAATGTTCGCATAGAAGAATCACCATTAAGAGGCTTACTTGACCTAGTTTGAAAAGCAATATTACCGATTAGATTGTTATAGTTCTTTATAAATTCGTCTATTAATGTATTAATAGACTCTCGATCATAGTCAATATTCAACTTCGCAGTTTCATAGCCGTCAGTGTCATTCCCTTCACTTAACTCTAGCGCCTTGATCGTCATGTCCTGTACTGCATCTTTAAAAGTGTTAGTGTCACTTGTCACTTCTAATCCATCAACAGTAATAATAGCGTTTTGTGCATCTTGAACCGAAGTCATACCACCAGTTCCACCACCATTTGCGGTAGTACTTATCGCATCTAGTTCAGCAGTATCGGAGGTAATCGTTAGGTTATTACCATCACCAGTTACATTTGATGTCAAAACTAATTTGGAGCCAACGCTGGTATCCCCAGTGTTAACGATATTAGCTGTAACGCCAAAGTTGGAATCCGATGCATTGATAGCATCCCTTAATTCGGCTAATGTCATTCCTGCTGTAACGTCTAGCGTAAAGGATTTATCTGCTCCAGCGCCAAATGTTAGAGTCCCGCCAGAGGCACTCACTACTGCATCAGAAGAGTCGAATGCGGCATCTGCCGATATCACCCTACTGCCTTCCGCCAATTGTTTGACAGCAATTTTAAAATTACCGGTAGAAATATCTGATGTTGGTGTCACGCTGATAATATCACCGCCACTCGGTTGCCGTATATTGGCGATCCGCTTACCAAAGTTATCTGGATCAGCTAACTTTTCCATCGTATCTTTTAGAGTGGAGATAGCCGACTTAATTTCGCCTACTGCTGAAAGCTCTACTTTTAGAGATTCCTGCTTTTTTGCAAATGCTTGCATTTTAGGCACATTTTCAGCATCAATGGATGCTTTAATAATGCTTTCTAAATCAAGTCCTGAGCCTACACCCGCAGATGTGATTAATGGCATAAACTACCTCCTAAAAACCTTACGCTGTTTTGTCAAACAACAGCCCTCTACTAGTTACTTTATCGGCAAATTCCTCAAGAGCTTTAGCCATCTCTCGAAACTCTTCTGAGGGAATTTCGCGGATAACCTCTTCACTACCAGCATCAATCACTTTTACTACTGGAGGGTCACCATGTTCATCAAATTCAAACTGCAAATTAGTTGAAGTAACTGGAATAAACTGATTCACTTTTTGTAGATTGAGTTTAACCTCTTCAACCAAATTAGCCTTGCTTTTTTCCTCATCTTCTAGCGAGCTAGTCACTCCATGTTGTTTTTCTAATTGTTCAAGTGCACGAGCTGTTTCTACGCCTCGTTCACTCTTGGACAATTCATCGGATTTTTGATGTAAAATGTTTAACCCAGTATGCATCGAAGGTTGGATTTCTTTCACAACACACCTCCCAAACAAGTCTAAATAACAGTATACGTCAAGTTCGAGAATAATTCACAAACTTGACGCTACTGTGATGACCATTAGCCCAGTAACGATAACGCCACTTGTGGACGCTGATTAGCTTGGCTAAGTATTGAGCTACTGGCTTGTTGAAGGATCTGCATTTTTGTTAAATTTGCAGTTTCTTGCGCAAAGTCAGTATCTTGAATACGAGAACGTGCAGCTGTTAGGTTTTCAGAAACATTTGACTGATTTCGGATTGTTGACTGGAATCTATTTTGCACAGCACCTAGCTCTGCACGCTTTTTATCCACAACCGCGATCAACGCGTCCATACCAGCCATTACAGCTTGAGCATTAGCTTGTGAAGATACTGAAATACCTGTTGCAGTGAATACCCCTGAAAAGCTAGTCGCATCCGCTGAAGCACCAACTGACGTACTAATTGTACCTGCTGTTGCACTGAGTGAAGCACCTGTTACACCACTTGCGATCCCAGCAATACCTGACAGAGTAAACCCGCCATTTGCAACTAGGCTATTTGAAGTAGAACCAACGTTTTGCATACTAAAACTAATCGTTTGAACTGCGTCAGCGCCTACTTGAAAATTTGCGTCGTAAGTGCCATCTAAAAGATTTTGTCCACCGAAAGTTGTATCTGCTGCAACTCGGTTTACCTCTTTAGATAATGACTGAATTTCCTCTTGTATTGCTAAGCGGTCTTCATCCGTATTTGAACCGTTAGAAGCCTGCTGAGCCAACGTACGCATACGTTGAAACATCTGAGTTGTTTCATCCAAAGCACCTTCTGCCGTTTGGGCAAGTGAAATACCGTCATTGGCGTTTCTGATACCTTGATTTAATCCATTGATTTGACCCGTAAGACGGTTAGATATCTGCATACCAGCAGCATCATCTTTTGCGCTGTTAATACGAAAACCAGATGACAATCTTTTGAAAGATGTATCTAAAGAATTCGCAGAGTTCATTAGCTGACGCTGAGCGTTCAACGAGCTAACGTTAGTATTTACATATAAAGCCATAATAGCCTCCGCTTTATCAATTAAAATCGAAGTATCGGGATACCCCTACCCTTCCACTTCGATGAGTTAGAGTCCTACAGTTATAGTTCTCTAACTCTGCTATCGACTGATAAAGAGAAAGCTTTAGCTTTTTTTCAAAAAAGTTTATCTACACTAACTTTTAGCCCTGTAATAAGCTTAATGCAGCCTGTGGCCTTTGATTAGCTTGTCCTAAAATAGTCTGACTTGCTTGCTGCAAAATTTGATTCTTAGTTAGCTTAGCTGTTTCCATTGCAAAGTCTGCATCTTTAATTCGAGATTTCGCTGCTGATAAATTCTCAGATATATTTGCTTGATTTCGAATAGTTGACTGAAATCGGTTTTGTACCGCCCCCAGCTCTGCCCGTTTTTTATCAACTACAGCTATCAACGCATCCATACCTGCCATAACAGCTTGTGCGTTCGCCTGAGAGGAAACGGAAATCCCCGTCGCTGTAAATACTCCAGCAAAATTCGTGGCGTCGGCTGATGCACCAACAGAATTACTAATAGTCCCAGCGACTGCACTCAATGATGCTCCACTAACCCCACTCGCAACACCAGCAATCCCAGATAAGGTAAAGCCACCGTTTGCAGCCATACTGTTAGCTGTAGAACCAACATATTGCATACTAAACCCAATGGTTTGAACAGCGTCAGCACCCACTTGGAAATTTGCAGCATAGGATCCATCCAATAAATTCTGGCCACCGAAAGTTGTATCAGATGCAACTCGGTTTACCTCTTTCGCTAACTGCTGGATTTCTTCCTGAATTGCTAATCTATCTTCATCCGTATTTGAACCATTTGATGCTTGTTGAGATAAGGTTCTGATACGTTGAAACATTGAAGTAATCTCATCCATCGCACCTTCTGCTGTTTGCGCCAAAGAGATACCATCGTTAGCATTACGGTTACCTTGGTTTAAGCCCATGATTTGCGATTGTAAGCGATCTGAGATTTGCAGACCCGCAGCATCATCTGCAGCACTGTTGATACGCATACCAGAAGACAGACGTTTGAACGAAGTATCTAGTTCATTACCGGAATTAGTTAGCTGTCTCTGTGCGTTAATAGCACTGACATTCGTGTTTACATATAAAGCCATAACTCACTCTCTTTTTGTCAAATCAATTATCTAATTGATAGATAGTTAAATGACAAAGCGGCACGTATGCATCGGGTATTCAACCAACTAAGGCAACCAATTGCCACTTTGACGCCAAAATTAACTCTGACAGAGAAAATGCAATTTACAGGCCAAAAATAAAAAATTACAAAGAGTAAGCAATTTTGATATTGATTCCCTTGTTTCATCGTCTATTGCGATTTGAAGACTCGCACACTTTTTAGTTCATATCGCCCATTATTTGTCAGGCATCAACATTCATATCAATGCTGCCGTACTTTACTGAGTACGAACCTTCTGACACTCTGATAAACAGCATGTTTAGATGTCAAGGGATTTTAAAGAGTTGGGCCTCACTCCATCCTAAAGCGAGAAACCCTGTAAGTTTCTTACTTGTTAGCTTTTCGCTACCCAATCAAAAAACTGACTTAGGCTAAAATGAAAAAAGAGGCCTAAAGGCCCCTTACTAGTACGATTTGAGAGTGAGTGTCATTTTTTTAGCGCAAAGTTGGCATACTCTGTGCTTTAATTAACGTGTTCATTTATTATGATGAACGCAATTGGATCTAAGCTCCTCCGCTTTATCATCCAATTCGGTGCCTAAGCAAATACCCCATTCGGCCTAGGCACCTATCTTCCAACTAATTATCCAAGTAAACTTAAAGCCGCCTGAGGACGTTGGTTAGCCTGACTTAATATCGTTTGGCTCGCCTGTTGAAGGATTTGCATTTTAGTTAAGTTTGCAGTTTCCTGAGCAAAGTCTGTATCTTTGATACGAGATTTTGCAGCAGATAGGTTTTCAGCAATATTCGATTGGTTACGAATTGTAGACTGGAATCGGTTTTGAACCGCACCTAGTTCTGCACGTTTTTTATCAACTACCGCTATCAATGCATCCATACCTGCCATTACAGCTTGCGCGTTTGCTTGAGACGATACCGAAATGCCTGTTGCAGTAAATACTCCAGAGAAGCTAGTTGCGTCAGCAGAAGCTCCTACTGACGTACTAATTGTACCTGCAGTAGCACTTAGCGAAGCGCCAGTTACACCACTTGCAACTCCAGCAATACCTGACAGTGTGAAACCACCGTTTGCGACTAAGCTATTCGCTGTGCCACCAACTGTTTGCATACTGAAGCTAATTGTTTGTACTGCATCAGCACCTACTTGGAAGTTAGCGGCATATGAACCATCTAGTAGGTTTTGACCACCAAAAGTTGTATCAGCTGCCACTCGGTTCACTTCTTTAGAAAGTGATTGAATTTCTTCTTGAATCGCAAGACGATCTTCATCAGTATTCGAACCATTTGCTGCTTGTTGAGCTAGAGTACGAATACGCTGGAACATTGACGTTACTTCATCCATCGCACCTTCGGCTGTTTGCGCTAGTGAAATGCCGTCGTTCGCGTTTCGGTTACCTTGGTTAAGACCATTGATTTGTGAGCTCAAACGGTCAGAAATTTGTAGACCTGCTGCATCATCAGCAGCGCTGTTGATACGAAAGCCTGATGATAGACGCTTGAATGAGGTATCTAGTGAGTTACCAGAATTCATTAATTGTCTTTGTGCGTTCAATGAACTTACGTTAGTATTTACATAAAGTGCCATGATGGTTCTCCCACTTTAAATCGAGTCTTTCACTCTCAAACTTAGATTCTTTTCCAACCTTTGAATGTTTTTCACTCTCCGGCTTGGTTAATTAAGTTATCGGTCGGCAAAAAATTTCCTTTAGTATTTTTTTAAAAAAAAAATTATCGTCATGATTTTTATATGCTTTTATTATTGCTCAACCAAATATGGCAAAGTTTTGACGCACCTAGGTTACGATCAGATGATTATATAAAAATATATTATTATTCAGCTTGTTATGAGGAAGAATTGAGTTTAGAACGGTGTGAGAGTAAACGGCCCGTAAAGGCCGTCTTTTAACGAATATAGTCTAATAGAGAAAGGTTAGTTAGGCGGCCAAATGTTGCCTGAGAGGCCTGCAGCGCAGTTTCATGCTTGGTGAGTTCTGAAATCGCAGAATAAAAATCGACTTCTATTAAAGCCGCTTTATTTGCCTTATTATCTACGTCCAAGTCTGAATTTGCATCAGATACAAGCTTTGCAGCATTTAACCTACCACCAAGCCCCGCTTGCCCTTGTGATATCTTGATTTTGGCATTGTCTAGTCCAGAGATCCCATCTGCAAGTACCTGTTTGTAATCGTCACCCGTAATACTGGAGTCTCTCAGTGATATAATCATAGATTCTAACGTATTTAGAATGTTTTCTTTCTGGGGCTTTTCTAAATCAAAGCTGATTTGACCAGATCCGGTACCTTCATATTTAAATTCCATCCCTGCTACTTTGACCGAATTACCTTCAAAACTACCCGTTGAAATAACCGTACCTCCCTGCTCAAGCTGGTAAGTATTTGGCGTACCGGCCGTCACCACCAAGTCAAAGGTGTTTGCACCTGCAGGCGCACTTGGATCCGCGTTGTAATTCGCTTTATGAAACTTATCAAACACAGCTTGCTCATCTACATAAACCGATGCAGAGGTGACACCACCAGAAACTACACCTGTATTTGAAGTAATATTCAGTCGCTTCTCTGCACTTTCAAATACATCAAAACCGTTATCACTGGAACGTATCTCGACCCCTTCAGAGACTTTTATTTTATGCTGTCCTTGGTCACCGTTATATACGTACTTTCCAGTGGCAGAATCAAAGCTGTAGGTTTGAGTATTATCTTGGTAGCCGGAAAATATAAACTTACCATCCTCACTTTTTGAGTTCATTAAATCCAAAATAGTATCTTGGATGGACTCTAGCTCATCAGCAATCGCTTCACGGTCAACGTCAGATAACCCACCGTTACCTGCCTGTATTGACTTCGCATAAGCGCTATCAATGGCCGTTTTAATATTTTCAAGCACTGATTCTTGAGTATCTAATCTCGAAGACAACATAGTCAGGTTCTTGGTAAACTGATCGTTTGCTTGGATCCGGTCGTCAAAAAGCATGGCTCTTGCAGTCGCTGAAGCATCATCAGAAGCACTCAGTACCCGCTTTTGCGTGTTCAGCTGCTGTGTTGCTTTATTCACGTCCTGCTGATTACGCAAAATAGAATTGAGATTAGAGTTAAAAATTTGATTTTGAGATAAACGCATAATTACCTCGCTGCACTTAATAAGGTATCGAACACAGTTCTTGCTGCCGAAATGACTTGCGCCGAAGCCGAGTAAGACTGTTGAAAACGTAACAAGTTGGCCGCCTCTTCATCTAGGTTCACACCCGAAAGAGACTCAAACCAAGCACTTGACTGATTAGCCAGCGCTTCAAATGCCGCGCCATTGGTTTTTGCTTGATTGGTAATAACCCCTACACCAGTGACAATATCAGCATATGCTTCATTAAAGGTTTTATGACTTTCGGTACTACCTGTAGACTCAACATTTTGTCTAACTAAATCCGATGATTTCAGACCATCGAGCGCTGCACCATTACGGTTGTCATCAAAGCCACCAGTATTAAAACTAATCTCAAAACTATCACCGGTATTCGGTGTACCCTCGATATCGAAAGTGAAGCCAAGATTATCAAAAGGTGCAGGTGCAACTCCCACTCCAGAGAGAATATCTTTACCATCGGCAGGAGCCGTAAAGGTATGCGTTGTACCTGAATTACTGGTTAACGTATATTCGTTAGCATTGGCTGTTTTAGTCAAAGTATAAGGACCATCATTCAACGTTGGCGGCGTTCCCGCAGTAAACGCACTGGTCGCGGGATCGGTATCAGTGACGACTCCTGCTGAAATGGTCGCCGTACCATTATTGTCTGCTGATTTTTCAGTACGAATTGGCGACGCTAATGCGAGAGCTTCTGGTCTTTGAGTTGCAAGCTCCAACCCAGTTGCAGCCTGTTGATTTAATTTCACAAGAAATCTATCACCTGTTGCACCACTACCCGTTACGTTCATTTGTAAGCCAAAATAATCGCCGGTTCCCGTGATGACTCCACCTGCAATATTACCAGTCGTCGGCGTACCGATAGGATTTCCTTTGGCATCTACAGCTGTTATTTCAACGGTTGTTGCACTGGTATAAGTAACTTGAAAATCGGTAGCTGGCAACTCATTGCCGCGCCCAGGCTCAAGTGTTGCCGTAAGCACTGCGGTGCCTGTATTTTCGCTGTAAGCAAAACCACCCACGGTAGGTATTTTAAAAATATCTCCACCTATGTTGCCATCTAAGTCCATTCCCAATCTATTTTGCTGATTAAAAGCATCAGCTAATGCGAGGCCAATTTGGCCTAGTTGGTTTTGTGCCGGGATCAACACTTCATCTCTAAACGCCAGTAACCCGCCGATTTTGCCTTTCAAGCTGCCGCTATCTAACTCGAGTTGCACAACATTTTTATCTTTAATGTCTAGAATTAGTTCTTTATGGTTGGGATCCGGGTTGCCTTTCATCGCGAATAAATTGAAGGCACCACCTTGCATCACAAGCGCATCCCCAGTGCCTAAAAATACGAGCTTTTCGCCATTTTCACCGTCGAGTGTTTCTATATCTACGAGCTCAGCAAGCTCTTTAATTGCTTGATCTCGCTCATTAAGCACGCTGTGATCGACATTGTTAAGATTGAGCGCCGACTTACTCGCCACTTGCTTATTCAATTCACTGATTTTTTGCACAAGGTTATTGGCTTCTTCTGAGAAAATATCCAATTGCTCGTTCACGATACTGTTTTGATCAACAACAATACCTGACAATCTATCCATTTGATCGACTAGGCCTTGAGCGCCCGTCATAAATAAAGAGCGGTTAGTTGTCGATGAAGGCAAGTTAATCGCGCTTTGTAAATTATTAAACATCGAGTTGATGCTCTTGCTCAGACTGTTTGAGTCTTGTGCAAACAACGTATCAACGCGGCTTGCCTCAGTGACAAACTGCTCATAGTAAGATTGATTAGAAATATCACGATTTAATTGCTGCTGCGCAAATTGGTTGATCAAACGCACCGTTTCACCACGACCAACCATGCCACCTATCATCGTTCCGTGCTCAGTCCGTTCACGGATATACCCTTTGGTATTTAGGTTAGCAATGTTTTTACTGGTGGTTTGTAGTAACTCGGAGTTAGCCCTAACCCCTGCCGCACCAATATTTAATAGATCAAATGACATCTCATCTGACTCCCTTTGTTAGCGCACCGGATAAGAAATCGGATACATCAATACGCTTTAAAACTGACTTAATTTTGTTGGCATAATTCGGATCGGTCGCATAGCCTGCATTTTGAAGTTCACTTAAATAGGCGTGACTATCACCAGCCTTATTTAAGGCTTGCTCGTATCTCGGATTACCTTTTAGAAAACTGACATAATCATCAAAGCTTTGTTCAAGCGACTTATAAGCACGGAAATCGGCTTGCTTTTGCACCGGTAACCCTTGCTCAAATTCAAGTGTCGATTTTCTGGCGCTTTCACCACTCCAGCGGCTATCCGCTTTAATATTGAATAGATTAAAACTGCTACTACCATCCTTTTTGCTGATGATGTGTTTACCCCAACCGGTTTCCAGTGCAGCTTGTGCAACCATTACCGCAGGGTTCAAGCCCAACTTTTTCGCCGCTGTTTGAGCGTATTCCCAAATTCTGTCGACGAATTCCTCAGGAGAACCAAAGCCTGTTTGTTCATCGCTTGAGGCATCTGCCTTTACATTGACAACCTGCGGTTCGGGTTTATTCACACTCTCACTCGCTGTAGCCTGCTTTTTAAAGGCAATATCGCCGTCAGCTCTCATTACTGAGGCAGGCTTATACTTTTCAGAGTTAGGAGACAACTGCTGCACAATCAGATCTGCCAGTCCTAAGCTGCCCTGCTCAGATAAGTGCATCGAAAGTTGCTGATCATGCATTTCTTCAAAAAATTTGACACCACTAGAGTTAAATGGACTGTCTTTATCCTCTAGCGCCTCATTCGCTTTACGCATGCTTTGTAACAACATTTGCGTAAAGATAGACTCAAACTGTTGTGCCGCCTTCTTCAATGCCTGATCTGAGGCACCTTGATCGCCAGCACCTTTCAGCGCCTCTTTACGGATCGAATCAAGGTTTCCTAGGTCAAAAAAGCTTTGATTTTTCAATTGGTCGGTGTTCATACACTCAGCACTGTTTGACGTTAATAACTATACAAATAGAAATGCAAAATCCGAGCCAAAAAAAAGCCCCACAATTGCGGGGCTAACTAGTTGATTAATAATGGAACATCAAATGACGACTAATTGACCATTTATCGCGCCTGCTTCTTTTAGCGCTTCAAGGATCGCCATTAAATCGCCAGGTGCTGCGCCAACCTGGTTAATTGCCCTAACCAAGTCATCAAGGCTCACGCCTGGGTCAAACACAAACGCTCGAGAGTCATCCTGATTTACGTCGATAATGCTTTGCTGCGTCACTGTTGTTTCGCCATTCGCCAGCGCATTAGGTTGTGACACATTTTGCTGCTCAGCAATTGTTACGGTAAGGCCGCCATGAGTAATTGCCGCAGGCTGCAACTTGACATTTTTGCCGATAACGATAGTGCCAGTGCGCGAGTTAACGATGATCTTCGCAGCGGTATCCGCTGGTTTGAATTCAAGATTCTCTAGCGTAGATAAATACGCAACGCGCTGAGACGGATCTCTTGGTGCAATTACTCGAACTGAGGCTGCATCCATAGGTTTTGCACTATTTGGTCCAACAAGGCCATTGATAGTATCGGCCAAGCGTTTTGCAGTAGTAAAGTCTGGTCTATTCAAGTTAAAGGTAATGTAATCACCCTGAGTAAACGGACTTGGTACCGCTCGCTCCACTGTCGCGCCGTTTGCCACCCGACCAACAGTCGGCGTATTGATCACAACTCGACTCCCATCGGCACCATCAGCACCCAAACCACCAACAATCAAACTTCCTTGCGCAATTGCATATACGTTACCATCGACCCCTTTTAGAAAGGTCTGAAGTAAAGTGCCGCCTCGTAAACTACCAGCACTACCAATAGATGAAACGGTAACGTCAATGGTTTGGCCGGGCTTAACAAAAGGTGGCAGATCTGCGTGAACCGCAACAGCCGCAACATTTTTAATTTTTGGCTTTAAGCTTGCGGGCATCGTTATGCCAAAGCTATTCAACATCGCTTTAAAGCTTTGCTCGGTAAATCTGGTTTGCTCACCGGTACCAGGCAAGCCTACAACTAGGCCGTAGCCAACCAGTTGGTTTGAACGAACACCTTCAACCATACTGACGTCTTTAACTCGCTCAGCAGAAGCCAAAGAAGAAAAACCAACCAACGTAATGGCCGCACCGATAAGCAAAATATTCTTAAGCATATTGTTCATTTTCAGCACCTTAAAACGGCATCAGCGCGCTCATAAAGAAACTCGTTAACCAACCTGCACTTTGCACTTCTTGTTGGTCACCTTTACCTGAATATTGAATTCTGGCATTTGCCACTCGATTAGACTCAACAGTGTTATCTGCGGTCACATCCTGAGGTCTTACCAACCCTTCTAAGCGAATAAATTCCTCGCCAGTATTGAGGGTTAACCACTTTTCACCGCGGATCACTAAATTACCGTTAGGCAATACTCGGGTTACATTGACCGATATATTCCCGAATAAGCTATTTGACTGATTAGACTTCGAATCACCAGAGAAAGAAGAACTGGATTTAGCACCAAACTGTATTGCTTCTTTTCCGATATTAATGGCATTGCCACCAAGACCAATCACAGGGTCTAAGCTCGAATCACTGGATTTATCCAGCTCAGAATTTGCAGCTTTGGTCGCCTGAGTCGTTTCTCTGAGTACGATGGTAATAATATCGCCGACTCTTAACGCTTTTTTGTCAGCATAAAGATCATTGGAAAACTGCGTATTAAATAATGACCCTGTTGCCACCATTTGGGCTTGATTATCCTCGGGATAGATAGGCGCATAATACGGATCGTCACGCACCACATTTTTATTTTGTGTTGTACTACACCCAGATAATGCAGCGACCGTTACGATGGCTAAATATAATGCACGCATAATACCCCCTACCCAATTACAGCTGTTGATTAATGTAGCTCAGCATCTGATCTACCGTTGAAATCACTTTTGAGTTCATCTCATACACGCGTTGTGTCTCAATTAGATTTACAAGCTCTTCGGTCACATTAACGTTTGACGTTTCAAGTGCGCCTTGCACAATCTTACCTAGCCCTTCAACGCTTGGATTACCTTGTACTGGTGCACCACTTACCGCAGTTTCTGTGTACAAGTTTTGTCCAATCGGTTCAAGACCTGATGGATTAATAAAGTCACTGATCGTCAACTGTCCGATAACAACGTTTTCAGCTTGTCCTGCAACGCGCACCGATACTTCACCATCTTGAGAAATAGTAATTGACTGTGCATCGTCGGGTACGTTCATCTCAGGTAACACAGGAAAACCCGCACCTGAGGTAACAATTCGACCTTCTTCATCCGTCGTGAACTGACCGTTTCTTGAATACGCAGTTGTGCCATCTGGCATCTGAATCTCAAAAAAGCCCGGGCCTTGGATCATCCAATCCAAAGAGTTTTCGGTACTTAACATATTACCTTGAGAAAAGTTCTTTTGGTTGGCGACTACTTTGGCACCTGCACCAAGCATCAAACCAGACGGTAATTCTGTATCTTGAGAGCTGCGGCCACCTGGCTGATTGATGTTTTGATATAATAAGTCTTCGAATATCGCCCGACTCTTTTTGTAGCCGACGGTACTGGCGTTCGCCAAGTTGTTCGAAATAACTGAAATATCAGTTTGCTGAGCATCTAAGCCTGTTTTACTTATCCACAATGCCGGATTCATGATCTCTACCTCACTCTTAAACTATGCGTAGGAGCGAAGTGTGTCGCTCATCTATTTCTTCAGCTGTTTTCATCAGCTTAATTTGCATTTCAAATTGTCTTTGATGGTTGATCATATCCACCATCTCATGAACGGGATTGACGTTGGACATCTCTAAGAAGCCACTCATCACTTTTGCGGTTGGTGATATTTCACAAAAGCCACAGATCCCATCTTCTAGCTTATCTTCTTTTGGTCTATAAAGGCCGTCATTGCCTTTTTGCAGCTTATTATTATCTGCTTCAATAATTTTCAGCCGATCAACCACTTCAAGAAAGTTAGCAGGAGCGCCTTGTGGACGCACTTGAATAGAGCCATCGTCACTAAACACCACTTTATCAACGGGGATAGGTAAGACAATAGGTCCACCTTCGCCAATAAGTTGACGCCCATGAGCTGTGACCAACGCACCGTCATTACGAATATTGAGCGTGCCGACTTTGGTGTAAGCTTCTTCACCCGAGGCATCAACAACACTGATCCATGATTTATCATCTACTGCAATATCTAGCTCACGGCCAGTTTCAACGATTGCGCCACCGGTCATATTGGTCCCTGGGCGTTCTTGCATAGCAAAAACCCGTGTAGGTAGCCCTTCACCAAACGCCTGCATTGAGCGCGCTTGAGCAAAATCTGCTTTGAAGCCAGTCGTATTGGCATTAGCAAGGTTATTCGCCTTAAGTGCCACACCACGTAAGCTTTGCTTAGCGCCTGACATTGCGATATACACCATTTTATCCATGACGATGACCTATAAAATTCAAACTTAGTCTAGTTAATGCAAGCACAGTGCCAAAGTGACGAGATGTTTTTGACGGACATAAAAAAGGCTGCCTTTGTAGCAGCCTTTGGAGGGCATAATATATTATCGGATCTGTAATATATTTTGTTGTAATGTTGAGTTAACCTCAAGCGCTCGAGAGTTCGCTTGGAAGTTACGTTGGGCGCTGATAAGGTCAACTAACTCGTTTGTGAGGTTGACGTTCGATTGCTCTAACGCAGATGAACTAATACCACCGAGAGTACCTGTGTTTGGCTCGCCTGCAAGTGGCTCACCAGAAGATAGGCTCTTCTTCCACTCAGTATTACCAATCGCCTGAAGGCCTTGAGAATTCGGGAAGCGTACTAGCGCGACTTGCCCTAAGAACGTTGAGTCGCCGTTAGTATATGAAGCCACAACTTTACCATCAGTACCAATATCAATACCTGCTAAACGGCCAACGGTCGCACCGTCTTGCTCCAATGCTTTTACTTCAAATCGACCCGATGAATATTGCGTTGGTAGCTTTTGAGCAGTATTTGCTTCATCACGCCAGTTAACAACAATATCATTCGGAAAAGTTGCACCGTTATCAAGCAAGTTTGACATACCGATAGTTGGGTCAACTGCATCTTGAGGTCCTGCAAGACTTAAGGGGTTAAATGTCGAGCCAGTATTGTTGTTAAAAACAAGCGGCGTAGCTGAAGGATCGGCAGCCGTCTGTGATGGAATACCGCTAGCATCGAAACGGAACACACTAACTGGCGTATAAGGAACAGGTGGTGTTGCTGCTGGATCAATTTGCTGCGCATTATGGTTAAAAGGTTTATCGTCCATTGTTGCGTAAGTAGACCACTCATTATCCGCTGTTTTTCTGAAGAATAACTGCAATGTATGTGATTCACCCAACGAGTCATATACCGTTATTGCTGTTCTTGAATTATATGAGGCACGTTGCTCAGGATCAAAAGCAATTGTAGGTGGTTGCGCAGTCGCATCTAGGTTAAACGAGGTATAGATTTGCGATGTTGCACGAGGAGAACCTGATGCATCTGGAATTTGAACGGGTGATGTTGTGCTTAAACTCAAAGACGTGGTATCACCTGTAGATGGATCGACTGGAAAGCCTTGCAAGTAATCACCCTTAGCATTCACGATAAAGTTGTCTTTGTTGAGCTTAAATGCACCCGCTCGAGAATAGGTGAAATCTTGTGACTGGAGCGAGTTTGACATGGCAAAATAGCCTTCGCCCTCAATCGCCAAGTCTAGCGAGTTTTGCGTAAACTTTAATGATCCTTGGTGAAACTGCTGTGCAACCATGGTAGTTTGTACACCATCGCCATTTTTCGTTTTGCCAGAGCTAAAAACCGAAGACGCGTAAACATCAGCAAATTCTGCGCGAGACTCTTTAAAACCCGTCGTGTTCACGTTAGCAATGTTATTTGCTGTTACGTCCAAGTCTTTTTGCGCGGCGGCAATACCTGTCAGTGCTATATTGAAACTCATACTCTCACCTCTAAGTTCTTAAGGTTAATTCTTTAAAACTACTATGCTATTTCAGCAATATCAGTTAAGCGCACCGCGCCTTCTTTGGTATTAATGACGATGCCGTTAGCACCATTAACATTAACACTGTCTATATTTCTAAATGTGGCCGACGGTAAAGTTTGATATTCACCTTCAATCATACCCTCCGCTTTTATGGTGTATTCACCTGGAGGCATCATCTCACCGTCTTTATTTTTACCATCCCAATCGAATCGCACAGCGCCCACACTTTGTTCGCCAAATTCAAGCGTCTTTACAAGCGCTCCAGATTCATCATAGATACCCACTGATAGATTCTGAACTGGTTCCTGTACAATCACAGAACCTTTTGTAAGTGCATCGTCACCATGTTCTAACGTCGTTGATTCGAGTAATGCTTTCTTACCAATCAGCGTTGATGCTTGAAGCGCCGAGTTAGAAGTCATCGATGCAGCTAACGAGTCAAAGTTCTCATTTAACTTTGAGATCCCCTCGGCCATGGTAAAACTTGTCATCTGCGCGATCATTTGATCGTTGTCCGCAGGCTTACTTGGATCTTGGAAAGAGAGCTGTTGAGTAAGCAGCGAGAAGAAATCTTCTTGCGATAGCTCATCTCTGGGCTTTTTCTCCTCGGCCTGTTTCTGCCTGTCCCAGTAGAGTGAATCTACACCCGTTGAAGAAGTGGCATTTACATTATTACTCATCAGCTGTTACTCCCAATTTAGCGCTGGCCTAGTTGCAATGTTTTACTAAGCATTTGCTTTGCAGCATCTGCAACTTGAACATTGGTTTGGTAAGAGCGAGAAGCAGAAATCATGTTTGCCATCTCCTCTACCACATTCACATTCGGTTTATAAATGTAGCCATTTGCGTCAGCACTTGGGTGGTTTGGGTTATATTCAACTTGAAGCGGCTTATCGCTCTCAACCACACCTAATACTTTTACTCCAACTGACGATCCCGCGACATTGCTTTGGGAAGCTGAAGCTTTGGAAAGTTCAGCGGCAAATACAGGGTGTCTAGCGCGATAAACATTATCTTGACTAGAACTCACTGAGTTTGCGTTCGAGATATTACTTGCGGTGGTATTTAGTCGCACATTCTGTGCACTCATCCCTGAACCCGCAATATCGAAAACGTTATATAAACTCATAATTATGCCCCTTGTCCGCCGAGTGCCTTCTTAAGGCCACTGAACTTACCACCAAGAAATTGCAAACTGGCTTGGTACTCTAATGCATTCTGTACATACAAATTTCGTTCCACTTGTATATCTACTGAGTTACCATCACCTGTATCTGCTTGATTTGGCGAACGATATAGTTCAGATGAGTTACTCATTTTAGTACCACCTCTGAGGTGTTTTGCATCTGTTCTAACCATATCATTGCCGCTTCTTTGCATTGTCTTTGCCGCTTTCAAAGCACTAGCAAAGTCGATATCTTTAGCTTTGTATCCTGGAGTGTCTGCGTTTGCGATATTGCTTGCTAGAATTTCAGCGCGTTGTGAGCGAAGCAGCATAGTATGCTGATGTATACCCAACGCTTTATCGAAACTAATTGCCATTATCTGACTCCAAAAAATTGACTCAGGTATGACAAAGCAATCTTTAGGCCAGTTTTAAGGTTAAATTTATCCCTTAAATTTCATAAAATTAAACTATATTTTAGGAATAATTAAACTTGAATCAGTGTTGAGTCAGTAACGTAAATAAGAGCAAATATTCGAATAATTGACAACTTGGCTGAAGCAATTTGAGGCTAAAAGGTAGGAGATGGTTATTAGAATTACGTTACACATTGCAAATACTAGCTATAGCGACTATCCCTGCCGCTATATGTGAGTATTAAGTCTTTTTCTGATAGATAATCCCAGGATTACAACGGATCATATTAAAGTCGTCACTCAACCCCGCCATCGATTCCGACGCCCCTAAAAACAAATAACCATTCGGGTTTAACGACTGAGCAAATTGCGAAATGATTTTGGCTTTCACTTCAGGTGAAAAATAGATCAGGACGTTACGGCAGAAAATAACATCAAACTTACCCATCAACGCGTAAGAATCTAGCAAGTTTAAATGTCTAAAGCTGACCATTTTACGGATAGGTTCAACTACCTTAGCCATTCCATTACCGCTATCCATAAAAAACTTCTTTCTGCGCTCAGGCGACAACCCTCTCGCCAACGCCAACGCGTCATATTCAGCATTCTTACACATATCAAGCATCGTGTTAGAAATGTCTGTACCGACGATCTGAACACCCATTTTCAGCGCGCCTGGGCTTTTACTCACATATTCACTCGCAGACATCGCAATTGAATATGGCTCTTGTCCTGATGAACTTGCCGCCGACCAAATCTTAACTGGACGTCTCAAGTCTTTAAACTCTGGTAAGATTTTCGATTTAATTAGCTCGAACGGATAAGTATCCCTAAACCAAAGTGTTTCATTCGTTGTCATCGCATCCACCACAGCGGCACGCAATTGCCGCTCATGGGGACTGAGTGTTTTAGCTACTAAAGACGATAGTGTTTCCACACCAAAGCGAGCCATCAGAGGAGCGAGTCGGCTTTTGACCAAGTACAATTTATTGTCACCCAGTACAATACCGCACTGTTGCTCCAAAAAGGTTCTAAATTGGTCGTACTCTTTTTGCTCTAAATGCTTATTTTCCAAGTGCTACCACCAGCTTTAATCACAATGAACCCATTTTTTAACCGCTGAAGCTAATTCATCTGGGTTAAACTTAGCAATAAAATCATCAGCGCCAACCTTCTCAATCATGGCCTGATTAAATACACCACTCAGTGAAGTATGGAGTATCACATGCAATGGCGCTAATTTTGGATCAGCTTTTATTTCAGCCGTTAGCGTATAACCATCCATTTCTGGCATTTCAACGTCAGAAATCAATAGCCCAACTCGCTCGGTGACATTATTTTGACAGTCCATTTCGGCAATTTCACGAAGCCTGATAAGTGCTTCTTTACCATTCTTTGCCAGCTCAGTCTGAACACCTAATGGCTCCAATGCACGTTTGACCTGATTACGAGCAACCGCAGAGTCATCAGCGATAAAGACAATACGTTCGCCTAAATCTTTTTGCATTTCACCATCAGAGACAATGTCAGCACTGACTTCCGTGTTGATCGGGCAAATTTCATTGAGGATCTTTTCTACGTCTAATATTTCAACTAGCTCGTTTTCAATTTCTGTAACCGCTGTCAAATAGGAATAACGGCCTGCCCCAGATGGCGGGGGCATTATTTTTTCCCAGTTCATATTCACAATGCGTTCTACCGCACTGACTAAAAAGCCTTGAACTGAACGGTTGTATTCCGCAATTACAATAAAACAATTGCGAATATCTTGAATAGGAGGCCCACCAACCGCAAGTGACATGTCAATTACGGATATTGTTTGGCCTCGAATATGAGCAACCCCTCGAATCAAAGGGTTTGACTTGGGCATGCTTGTCAATGCTGGACATTGAAGCACTTCTCGGACTTTGAAAACGTTAATGCCGAAGCGCTGTCGACCTTGAAGTCGAAAAAGTAATAGCTCGAGACGGTTTTGTCCAACCAGCTGTGTACGTTGGTTAACCGAGTCTAAAATACCTGCCATTTCAATCTCCTACTGTATAAACCGCTAATCGGAACGATCTTTGCTTCGACTCTGATATGGTTTACCACCCTTGATTAGGTGCAGTTATTAAAGCAGAATCTTTATACCTTGTTTCACCCCATAAGCATAGTCGAAACATCATGAGTTTGTTAAAAAAAACCCATTACATTCAGTTTTTTTGTTTGTTCGCTTATTTTATAGGCGTTGACTATGGTTATTGTCAGCAATATGACAACAAAACTTTAGAACAAAGCGCAATAGAATTTGTTGAACCAAATGTAGAGCAAGATCCCGACAGCCAGCTATCACTAACTGCTATACCACTTGATTCAAGAATTCCAGCAAGGGATTGTCAATCGCCGTTGCAATATAGTACAGCAATGACTCCGCCTTTTGACACTCAAGTGACAGTACAAATTAGATGCAACGATACCCTCAGCTGGACTCAATACGTCCACGTGCGTATCGATCACCTCTTCCCTATTTTAGTTAGCGCGACCATGTTAGAAAAAGGCCGTGTTATTCAGGATGACGATGTGAAAATAGAGTATCAGCCGAAACGTTTTCGTAGGGTTTCCTATATAGAAGATAAGTCGATACTAATAGGCAGTAGAAGCAAACGTAATATCAGAGAAGGTCAAGCCTTTACTCAGGCTCATATTTGCATGGTCTGCAAAGGCGATACTGTGACGATTATTGCTAAATCAGGTGGGCTTGTGATCAAAACTCAAGGAGAAGCGCAGCAAGATGGCAACCGTGGTGAACTTATTAATATTAAAAACGCTCGCTCTGGCAAAACCTTACGTGCTAGAGTAATAGAAGTGGAAACAGTAGAGGTGAATTTATAAAAAATTTGCTAAAGTAATACTATTAAACGCCGATAACAAGGCTGAGAGTATAATTTTATTGGGTCTACAATCATGGTTAATCAAGTTAACGGTCAGAATCAGTCTACATCCGTTGCTAATAATGTTAAGCAACAGAAGGCTGAATTGCAAAGAAATGATGCTAATAGTGCATCAGTTAAATCACCAGCTACACCGAAAGCAGCTGCGGATTCAGTGAGCCTGACTCCACAAGCGCAACAGCTGAAAACGGTCAACGAAAAAGCGCAGCAGTCATCAGGCTTTGACGACAAGAAAGTCGAAGAACTGAAAAAAGCGATTGCAGAAGGCAAGTATCAAGTTGACGCGGAAAAACTAGCCAAAAACATAGCTGCATTTGAGTTCGAAATATATGGATGATTTGGTTCGGCTCTGCCACCACAAACTTTCAGAACAAATCTCAACGCTAGAAGCGATGACCCAGCTTCTGGCTCGTGAGCTTGACGAGCTCGCGTCTCGGCGTGGCGACAACTTAAAAGAAATCGCTCGTGAAAAGCTAACTCTCATTTCAAAACTGCAAAAGCTCGACAATGAATTGTCAAAAACTGAGTCTCACGTCTTTGAAAGCAGTGAAGTAGCCCCGCTAGTTGCTAAAGTGCGAGCACTACTCAGTGAGTGCCAAACCAAAAATGAAATCAATGCTAAAACGGCTCATCAGGCTAATGTAAGCACACGTGAACTAAAAGGGATCTTAATTGGAGCACCAACTTCAATTACATATGGTCAAGATGGCAGCGTGAAAAGTAGCGACAGTGAATTGGTACGTAACCTAAAGGCGTAGCCACGCCTGTCGTATTTTAGTATTGAGGAACAATCGAAGTGAAGCGCATTAAGTAAGCAATATGTGATGAGTGCTTACTTAAAGCTATAAGATATCTTCTTAATTTTCTGCGGCTTGACTTGAGTAATATACAAATCATAAACGCGTTTCATATCAAGCTCTAACTCCGTCGCGTAAGTATCACCAACTGCGTAACTTTTCAGCACCTTAGCCCCACGAACAAGTCCATTTACTTGGCTCTTAAGACCGTCGTTTTGCGCAACCGCTCCTTTTACCGTAATAGTGGATGTCAAATTCTGGCCATACAGTTGCTCAGCCAATTCACGATACGCTTCTAATTTTGACACTTTAATTGCCATTAGCTGCTTCTCACCCGCAGTATTACCCGGCTGAGCACTCAAAGGAGCGTACCCCACAGCCCGTAAAACAGGAAAAGTTTCCGGTTGCACTGTTTCATATTCAATATGCTTATCAACGAGGCTTGAACAGCCGCTGAGCCCTGCTAGCGAACAAACCATAACAACTGAACTGATAGAATTAGTGATACGCATTTCACCCCACTCCGCTACAATATATACCAATCAAAATTAAGCACTTCCCCAACATCTTGGTCTCGCAAGGGTTGTTGTGGTTTCATTGAGTATTGGCAAGAAATAAAATTAACTTTCATAATGTATGATTATGCACGAACCTTGCCAAAATTTGGCACAGGTATTGCTGAGTTGAAGAGTAGTTTTTGATCTGGGCATTTAAACATGAAAAAGCAATTCGCGACCAGTCTATCACTGTTGTGTATCACCCTGGTTCATCCAGCTTATGCTGAATGGTTTGAAGTTACCGGCATAGCTGACGTTAAAAATGGCGACCATCAAAAAGCCAAAAGAAAGGCGGTAAATGACGCCATCACACAAGCTTTGCTGTTTTCTGGCGCTTCGGTGAGTAGTGTGCAAACCGTCACCGATGGTGTACTCACCCAAGATCAACTTAAGATCCGCTCAAATGCTGAAATCCAAAGTGCCAACGTAATTGCTGAAGCAAAAGTTGGTGACTCATGGCAGGTGACATTACATATCGATATTACCCCACAGAGTGCTCAGTGCCCTACTAGTGCTTACGACAAACAGGTTGCAGTCACACAAAGTCAGTTAAAAAATAAACACCAAGCAACACTAGGTCAAATTTTTGACATAAATAAAGCGGTGAGCGAGCGCCTATACCAGACAATGTCTGAACAAAAGTTGAGCTTAGAACCTGTTCCTTATTTCGCACAGACCATAGACGTTAACCGCTTTTTCAGCCAGCGGTTTGATTATAATGAACAGCTAATCGAGACCATTACGGCAAATACGAACAGCCAATTTGTATTACTGAGTCAAATTACTGATATTGCAGGTGTCGATAAACTTAATAGCGACTTCGCATTTTGGCAAAGTGATAAATATTTAAGAAGCTTCAAGGTAGACTTTGCGCTGTTTGATGCACTTTCTCATGAAAGGGTGTGGCAAAAGCAATATGCCACTCAAGGCGTGTGGCCGTTTAAGAAGACCAAATTAATTGATGTGTACAGTGAGCGCTTTTGGCAGACAGATTATGCTGATGAGATCCAAACCACGCTGATACAAATCGCAACTGATTTAAACGCAGCGGTGGCCTGCTTACCAACCAACGGCAAAATCCTACATATCGATGATGAACAAGTCGTTATTAATTTGGGCCGCATGCATGGCTTAGAGAATGGCCAGATCCTTAACGTAGCGCATAGTAATCCGCTGACTAATGTCGATGGTAAAATATTTATGCATCAAATTAAAACCATTAATAAACTGCAAGTGATCCAGGTGAATGCGCAAAACGCCATTGCGGTAAATATCAGTAATCGCCCACTTCACAATGTGCAAATTAATGATTTGGTTGAAATTCAAATAGAAAATGAAAATGAGTTTGAACTGTAAGGTTAAGACTACCTATGACGCAGACAAGATTTTCGACGACTTTACACACTCTACATCATGCTTCCGCCGCCCATTTACTTTGGTAATTCCACGCAAAAGTGATACCAATGGCGTCCCCAGTAGGAATCGAACCTACATCTAAGCCTTAGGAGGGCCTTGTTTTATCCATTAAACTATGGGGACAATCTCTAAAGTCAGATAACAATCGCCTTTTTTGACCTTCACTAGCGGGATCTGCGGTACTTAATACCAATGAAAGTCGAGAATTGTTGATTCTCTGTTGTACTGCATCTCAGTGACTTCGCTTTAGTATACTGATCTTAATGAACTTTTAAAGGTTAATAGTCAATTTATTCGCGGTAATAAATGAGCTGGTTCAGTAGGTGAATACGCAGCAGTTAAGACCCACTACTGCGCTATCAGTTACTTCACTTGAGGTGTGAATAAGAAGTAGGATAGTTCTTCGTTTAATAAAACCTAAACGGTATTTTCTTCTAAAAACCGCTATTTGAAGTACTACCTTGCAGCGGTTGCCTGATCATCAAGGATAAAATACGGGATGGTCACCACCGTGCTTGCGATCACTAAGTTAGTGTTAAACTCTAACAATCTTGCATTTACCTCCACGCCTCGTGGACGGTAAACCATAGTGCCTGTGAGCAAATGGCTGGGAGATTGCGTGTTTTTCAAGCGGCTTGCTTTACGCGAAAAAGTCAAGTCGCCACTGGATGTCACTTCAATTTTCCCCAATGCTTTAAAGTCTAACGCTTGATAACCCAGCTTTTGCATTTGATGCATTAAGGACTCAGCCAATTGGTTTCCTAGCTGGTTTGTATCCCTTAATGATTCATTAAAGTTGACAAAACTGGCTACCGCTATCGACTCAGGCTTTTGCCCTAATACAGTATCTGACAGTTCCAACGCAATTTGATTGGCGTAGTTAGCAATTTCTTTGCGATGACGATAGCTAACGAAACCAATATCTTGCAATACCGAGGCTTGTGAATCTTCATTACGCTCTTGCTCTTCCATCATGGCATACAATATTTCCATGTCGGATTGCTGCGTTTCTGTAGGTTCGGAAGCCGTTTGTTTTGTCATTTCGCAGCCACCGAGTAATGCAAGTGTCGTCGCGAATAGCACTACATTTTTCATCATCGCCTCCGAATTAGTTCGCACGCTCTATACGAATGCCATCGTATGCCGCACCATCTTGTAGGGCGTTAACTACGTTTTGCGGTAAAAAGCCTTGAGCAGAACCCACGACACTTTTACTTCTAAGCCCAACCACTCTGGCATTAACCATAACCCCGCCCTGATGATTCACCAAAGTACCACCTAGCACATACAAAAAAGGATGGTCGTCAGATAGCTCTAAAAAGTCACGGCTAAAAATGAAATCGCCTTCAGGTGTCACCCGGATATAGTCTGTTGTTTTAAAGTCCACAACAGGGATCCCAAATGTATGAAGCTCATGGATAAAGCTTTCAGCCAACTGGTTACCCAGCAAGGAACCTTTATCAAATTCTTTATCTAAAAATACAAAGCTTGTCACTGCTACCGGCGTTTTCTCATTCACGTGTTTCAAGTTTGCAACCATGTCTTGCATAATAGACTGGACATAGTGAGTGACATTTTTACCAGCCATTTGCTGAGAAACAGAGAATTGTTTCATACCGTTTGGATTACTTTGATACATCGAAGATTTTTCAAAGCCATTACGCACGGGCTCAGCCTGAGCATTATCCACCGCAAAAAAGTTACTCTGAGCACAGCCAACCATCAATGAAAGCGGCAAAACCAAACTTAATACTTTTTTCATTACTTTCATCTCCACTAATATTGGCTTCGTATAATCTGACCGTCACGATTTGTGACACGCTCCGTACCCCACATAACAGCTTTTGGAATGCTGATTGATGCGGCTGAGACGGCTCGATTATGTAACGTATCGACCAGCCGCGCATTGACCAAATAGATATCCCGACTTTCTACGATTGTCCCGACCACCACGAGGTCAATTTTCTGGCGCTGATTCAGCACATTCAATTCTCGACTTAACATACTATCGGCAGAACTTTGTAAAGATAAAGCGTTTCTGAGTCGATATTCCACGACATCTGCCCCCATTTGACTTAAATGGGTCATGAGGGATTCTTGCAAGGCCACGCTCAAGCCTGAACCTTGCCCAGCAACGGTATCATCCAGCTGATTAGCCTTAAAAAAACTTGTCACAGCAACCGTTGAGTTCGGCTTGAACGGCCGTACATACCGCCCGAGTTCCGCGGCTAACTGAGCGCCAAACCCATCTAAGTCAGGTAAGATTTCTTGCTGCTGGGTCGCTTCTCTTTTGCCGACCTGTTGGCTGTTTGTACACCCTGCCAACAACATAATCACTATGAGTGCTAGATATTTCATTTCACCAAGCCCACGATAAACTTATTGGATAAAATGCAAAATACGCACCAAGTTTTAAAGTCGATGACTGGTGTAATGGCTAACCAAACAGCTTAAACCTGCACGCTTAAGTTGCTGGCAACCTTTGTATGCAGAGGCCTTATCTGCAAATGCACCTAATTTGAGCCGATAATATTTCGTATTTTGAATATCTATTTGCTCGATATTCACTTCGCTTGTTGCAAAGTCTTGCGGTAACTTATCCTTGAGTTGCTCGTAGGTTTGCCTAAGCTTGGTATATTCCGTTGTAGAGGCCAATTGAATTGCGAATTCAGCTATCTCGACAGGCTGTTCTTGTTTCTCGGTGGGCTTTGTTTTTTGCTCTATCACTTGCTCGGGTTGCTCTGCTAAAAGCTCAGCATACTTTTGCTTTGCAAGCGAATTTGATAGCTGCATCGCAATAACATCTAAATCTTCCTGCACTTCTTCAAACTTAGCAACCTGCTGTTTTAGCGCTCTGAGCTGTTCTACTTCTTGTTGTAAGGTGCTTACCTGCTGTTCCAGTAAAGATAGCTGCTTCTTCATTTGTAATGAGTCAAGTTGACTCTTGCTCGCAGTTGCTTGGCAACCACTTAACGCAACGAAACTGAGCATAATGAGATGCCACTTAATTGATTGCATTGTTTTCTCTTTCATAAATAGTTAAGGCTTCCACCGTGCAAGAAACTTTGAAGGGAAGTAGATTTTGGCAAATATTTGCCGCATTTTGTGTGGTGTCATCTCTTAATATAAGTAAATAAGTGGCGTCGCCTTCTTGTTGCGCATACCCAAAACCACCGCTTAATAACGCGGGATAACGCTTAGCCAAAATCGCCGCATACACTTTTAATATCGTTAATGTCTTGAAGCGTCCAACTACAGCAAACTCTTGCGTGGTTGCGCGCTGTCGTTGTAATTCGTGATTTACATCAAGCAGCAAGTCTCCCTCTGCACTTAACTCCACTTCTATCTGTTGAGTACTGGCTACCGCGAGCCTTTTCGCATCACTTATCGCTGTACGGTAAGTCCCAGGCTTCAAACTAGTAAATACATAGTAGCCGTCATATGCCGTCTGAGTACGCGCGACTTCGTTACCCATTTCATCAAGTAAACTCACGGTGGTGAACCCTGCAGGTCGGCGCTCAGTACCCTCATTGATTTCAACAATACCTTCAACTTCCGACGAGTTTACAAATGGTATTTCAACATATTCAATATGACCGGGTCTTGGAGTGAATGAAAAGCCATCGTTAGCGGGAATTAAAAAGGGTTCGGGGATCGTTTCTTTGTCAACAATAATATCTGTTCGTTTGTAATTAACCATTGCGGGTAATAGAGCCACACCGTCGTCGTCAGTTTTACCTTGTGCAAAGTTTTGCAATGCTTTTATAGTTACCCCCTTCAGCGGTAACTCCCCATCGTCAAGATAGCCGTTATTATTTTGGTCGATAAAAGCACGAATCATCAAAGAGCCAAACTGCGACAAGCGTTTGCCAGTTAAAAAAACCTGATCTACGGTTTCGCCTGCTCCAATACTTACTTGTCCAGAGAGGCCTAGTTGCCAGTTATCATCGTTATCGTATTGCAAGTCTGTTAACAACCGAAACTTATCATGGTTCCAGCTCAATCCAAGTTCGGTTTTATAGTATTCCGCAGCAAAGTCTTTGTATAAGGTAATGCCAAGATCAAGCTCAGGACTTAGCGCTTTGCTCAACTCTAGCTCAGCGGCTGTAATTTCATTAGCAGGTTTTATGTCATACCAAGTAGTAAAACGACTATATATCCCAAAAATCCTTCGCTGCCAGCGCAAGTAGCCACTCACATCGCTGGCTTGATCTGTCTGCGCTTGCCACACAAATTGGTTACTGAAAGTGCCCCAATAATTCCCCGTGCTAAACAGCAGCGACGCTTGCTCGGTGGTGTCTATATTAGCTCTATTAAGCTGAAAGTATTCAGCACGATAGTAAATTTTAGCGGCATCAAAAAGAGACCAATCTCCCGCCGCCGTTAATTTTATCTCGGTCGCATTTTCATCCCGTTCTAAATCTTCCTTTAGCTCAAATTTAGCACCTACCTGCTGGCCAAATAGACGGGTTCGAGTATTTGCAGAGAGACGTTGGTTCGCTTCGCTCTTACTATAGTCAACATCCAGTAATAGTCGTTTATTAATATTGGTGTTAAATCCTGTAGAAAAGTATTGTTCTGAGGCGCTATTTTTTACACCTTGACGATGCTGCAAGCCTGCATACACCGCAAAATTTTTAGTAAGACCGTAGTCAAATCGACCATTTACTTGCCAGCTTGATGCTCCTGATACCGCAGTCTTGTCGCCCAGTATACTTTTGCCCGTCTCAGTAATTGATACGGCAAAAAAGCCTTCATCTTCGTTTACGGTGCTCTGTTCAACATAATAGGTCTGCACTTCTTTTGATACTTGACCTTGCCCTCCATACATCACCAGTTCAAAGGTATTTTCACCAAATAGTAAATCAATATTTTCAAACTCATAGCGCCCAGATTGAACATTATTTTCTTGCCCTATTAGCAATCCATTTCGATAAAGCTCTACGTCCCACCCTACCTGAACAGGACCTGAGATGACAATACGCTGACGGTTAGTGCGGCTATCTAACGGCGCGTTACTGAAGTTCACTCCTCGCCCTTCTTCATTTAGCGCATCAACTCCAACTTGAACACTCTGTACATCACCGAGCGATACCTTGGTAAAGTTGCCAAACGGTAAAACATCGGCTTTTTTAGAAGCACGGTTTAGGGATAATCGTGAGCGATTAATCACATCTCCCTCTCTACCAGCAATAAAATACTGAGCTTGCCAATAGGCGATGTCTTGCGAACCAATAAGGGAATAAGACGTCTGACTAATGTCTTCAGTCACCTGCGCATTTATCTGAGCATCCAGCACTGGTTTACCGATGCTTTGATAAGGACTTGGTCGCCACGGTAATGTTGCGCTGGCATTGCGGTCAAACCTGACAACTTCTCTTCCTAATCGCTGTTGCTGCGCTTCTATTGGCAGAATTAGCCTACTTTTAACCGTAAGAGATAAATCCTGTATATCGGTAAACAGGCTCACATCGAATAAGGTCGCAACGATATAATCGGCGAGAAATACCTCACCATTGATAACCTGAACTTCCTTATCACTCAATTGCGTTCGCTGCCCTTTGCTCTCAACTAAATGCGCTTTGGCATTAAGACTAAAGGTGTTTTCAGGTGTGAAGAACCAGCCATCAAAAGTTCCTGATACATCTTCTGATACCACAAAGCCCAAAGCTGAAAACAAGCTCAAGAGTTCCACATTGACGCCTTGTTCCGACGTCACCGCGATCACTTCACCTAAATATAAATTTCCTTTATAAGCGGATAAAAACAGTTCCGTACCAACATCAACCCGAGAGACCACCCGCTCACTTTGCTGTATCGCAAGTTTTGCTTTCACTCGTTCAACCCGTTCTAATAGCTGTTGCAAAGTATCAACCTGCGATGCCATAGCAGGTTGATAGCATAGTATGCCAATTAGTAACGCGCGCCAAATAGCGGGGGCTCTCATTACGTTCGCTTACCCTAAACTACAAAGATACCGAATCATCTACAAAGGTGCGGTCAGTGTACTCCTCATCACCCACATACTTGATTAAGACCTTGCCTGATGGCCCAAGCTTAATTGCAGGGTCTATCGAGAATTCTACACTCCTTTGATTAAGCTCTGGATATACGGCAAACTTATTTAATACTCCGATCCGCACTGGTTTAACGTCATTTTTCCCCTGCCAATAAGCGGATAATTCGCCAAAGCTACTATATTTCCCGGTTCGATTAAGTAGTACCGTAATTGCCTGACGACCATTTTTCGCGTTGCTTACAATGACATCCTCAAGCTGTACTTGCGGGTTCGCATCGCCAACTCGTAGCATCACCGGAATGCTATAGCTCATCAGCACGTCAATATTGATACCTTCTTGCAGCTTGCCTTTATTATTCGGCAGCTCCCTAAAAAGCAAATGTGAGCGATACTCTCCTTGTTCCATATTCGCCTTTCTGCGCACAGCCAGCTTTATTACCTGACGCTCACCAGGCCCTAGTGTTACTTGCCTAGGTGAAATACGAATGAAATGGCTTGCAGCCATAGGGTTCATTTTTTGCTCGGCAAAGTTGGCATAACCACCTTCTTTAAGTGCTAGCTTCTCTTGAAATTCAAGTCGATAAGATTTGGTCACATCACCATTATTAATGATTGTAACCCTCTCAATTCTCTGACGCTCTTCGAAAGCAACCCGTGTTGGGGTGATCATCAGATTGGCGCTTACTTTACAGCAACAAAACAAAAGCAGCGTTAATATTAATTTATTCATAATTTAGGGCCTGTTTATCTTTCAAGTTTGTTTTTGCAGCAGTTTGATTGCCATTTATACAAGGCAGAGCCTGCGTAGCATAGTTATTCTATGTGAGTCAGGCGATAAAGACTTTGTGCTCCTGCAAAGTCACCTTACCCCACATCCTTGTGGGGCAACACAGAAGAAATGCCAATCAAGCGCTGCCCTTTGGGTTCCCCTGAGTGCGCTTTGTTCATTGTTGCTCAACTTTTGCTTAGATTACTAGGCGGCAAGTCGAGCGCCGCAACCAAACCCCACTCAGGGGAACAAAAATCAAACAGCAAAGGTCAACAGACCCTAGTAAGACAAAGTTATTTCAACGTTCAAGGTTTGCACTCCATCCGATAGCGATTTACCATTGCCAGCAAAGCGCAATTGACCACCGACCTTAAACTCACCAGACCCAACACTATCGGTGTAAATCGCCTTCTCGTGATACAGCTCTGTCAATTGGAAGGCATCGGGTGCACCAAGATTCCAATATCCAAACCAGTCGTTGTAAATGGTAGATTGGACGCTAATTTGGCGATTGTGAGGAAAATCGGTCAAGAGGATTTCTGCCGCATGACCAAACTCTACGAATAGAATATTGCTTGAGGTTTGTGGCCTAACATTAGGTTCTATTGTCACAGTGCCTGCGCTATTTTGGTCAATAATCGCAATAGTGCCAAAGCTCAATTTCTTAACGACCGATATATCTTGAGCTTTGGCCCAGTGACTGGCAAAAAGCAATGCCAGTACCATGTAACGCCACATGTTTTAGTAAGCGATTTCGATATCAACTTTACTGGTGTATACACCACCACCATACGTATCTGTTCCAGAAAGTGCTTTCGTACTTAATGTCGCACCAACGGAAAGCGTTGCGGCACCATTTGCATCAACCCTAAACTTGTTGTTTGTCACTTCACTATTAGGCTGTGCACCACTTACCACATAAAACTCAAAATCCTTTAAATCAAAAGAGGCATTACCCACGCTATCAACCGTAGTTGCGGCCGGAACTGTAATCGTTAGCTCAGTGTTTGGCGCTGCATCAGTGATATTGATAGAGCCTGCTCCACCTGTACTAATAAGGTTTATTACTGCGTCACCAGTATTCTTGATTTCAGGATCGGTCAGTGTTGGATCCGCCTCAATCTTCATCGTGGCGACATCAGCTGCATCGCCCTGCACTCGAATGATACCGAAATCAAGCGGATCACCAGCTTCCGCTGAAAATAAGTTTTTAACTTCTACTTTAACTTCGAGACGGGCAGTATCTTTAGCAATTGCTGAAGAAGTAAGTAAAGCAGCGGAAATAGAGCTTGCAACAAGCGCAGATTTAATCAGTGTTTTCATCTTTAAATTCCTTTAGGAGTCATTTTTATCATCACCGCAATGCCATTTTTTTGGTGACTTATTGTTTATCGTTCCCAAATGGGAAAACTTTAGTAAAAATTAAAGCATTAATCTCCTACAATCAATGCTTTGGATAGAAAATAGTCTACAGTAGATTTTTGCTTCTTGAGTTGATCTTAATCCAGAAACTGTTGCCCAATCCCACATTTCAAATGCTTGAATTCGAAATTCTGCCTCAGAGAATATACTAGGAAACTTTCGCTTTACTGCCGCTAATAGCGCTTGATGTTGCTCAACTTGAGGCATGGAATTGATGGATATTGGAAACAACTTGAGTTGAATTCCAGTCGTTTGATTCGCCTTTTGTTTACTGGCGGAATAACGCTTAACCTCTACGTCAGTAGTCGATGCTGCTTGGATATTATCGACGCTAGCTTGAGACTCTAACAAAGTCAGCAGGTTTGAGAGATCCTGTTCTAACGAGCTCAATCGCTTAATACTTTTGAGCTGTTGCTCACTTAACTGCGAGGGCTGTTGAACTGAATGACTACAGCCACCTAAGGTGATTACAGAGCCGAGTAGTAAAAGTTTAAAAAACTGAATATTCACAATAAGTTATAACAAAAATCCATTTTCTGCTATGGTACATAAATCGCGGTAAATAACCAAATGCTTTTACCGCAAATATCGGTACATTTAACTTTTTGCAATAGAGTCGATAAGAGAAGCAAGCTCAGTTGAATACTCTTCTCTTCGCATCGCATGCTCAACTATCGCTTTTAAATAGCCAATTTTACTTCCGCAATCATGGCTTTTTCCACGTAGCGAGTATGCATCAACTTGCTCTCGCTCCATCAACATGGCAATCGCATCGGTCAATTGAATTTCACCACCAGCACCTAGCGGTGTTTTTGCCAAAAGTGGCCAAATAGATTTATTTAACACGTAACGACCAACAACAGCTAAGTTTGAAGGCGCACTTTGTTGTTCAGGCTTTTCGACAATAGACTGCATCGCGCCTGACTCTCCTTGCGCGAGTGCCGCTCCTCCCAAGTCCACAATACCAAACTGAGAAACGAGCTCAGGCGCTACCGCTTCTACCATCACTTGGCTATTACCTGACGCTTTAAAACGCGCGATCATATCAGCAAGATTATCTTTTGTTAGATCGCATGCAGCGTCATCGACTAATACATCGGGCAGCATAACCACAAAGGGCTCATCGCCAATCACAGGTGCAGCGCAATTGATGGCATGACCAAGGCCACGAGCCTCACCTTGACGCACATGGATCAGCGTAACGCCTTTGGGGCATATAGATTGTACTTCCTCTAACAATTGACGCTTCACCCGTTTTTCCAGTGTCGCTTCCAGCTCAAAGCTCTTATCGAAGTGGTTTTCAATTGAGTTTTTACTTGAATGGGTTACCAGTACAATTTCTTTGACGCCAGCCGCCGCAGCTTCATCTACTACATACTGGATCAAAGGCTTATCGACAATTGGCAGCATTTCTTTTGGAATGGCCTTCGTCGCGGGTAACATGCGAGTGCCAAGACCCGCCACTGGAATAACGGCTTTCATAAATGCTCCTAAATCGCGACCGGTGCCTTTATATGCGGATGACATTCGTAGTTCACCAACTCAAAGTCTTCAAACTTAAAACCAAATATGTCTTTTACTTGAGGGTTGATCTGCATTTGCGGCTTCGCAAACGGCGTTCGGCTTAACTGCTCTTCAACTTGTTCCATATGGTTTAGGTATAAATGGGCATCGCCGAAAGTATGTACAAAGTCACCCACTTCTAAGTCACAAACTTGTGCAATCATCATCGTTAACAGCGCATAGCTTGCGATGTTAAAGGGCACACCTAAGAAAATATCCGCACTGCGCTGATAAAGCTGGCAAGAAAGTTTGCCATCTAGTACATAAAATTGGAATAACGTGTGGCAAGGTGGCAACGCTTGTTTGCCCATCGCTGCATTTTCTTTCGGTGAATAGTTAGTATCAGGTAAAAGCGCAGGGTTCCAAGCACTCACAATCAGGCGACGAGAGTCAGGGTTGGTTTTGATTTGCTCTACAACATCTTTGATTTGATCTATCACTTCACCATTTGGCCCCGTCCAAGAGCGCCACTGGCTGCCATAAACTGGCCCTAAGTCCCCTTCATCCGTTGCCCAGCCATCCCAAATGCTAACGCCATTTTCCTTTAGGTATTTGATGTTAGTATCGCCTTGCAAGAACCAAAGTAGCTCGTGGATAATCGAGCGTAGATGACACTTTTTCGTCGTTACAAGTGGGAAGCCTTCTTGCAAGTTGAAGCGCATCTGGTATCCAAAAACACTCACTGTGCCAGTGCCCGTACGGTCTTCTTTTTTTGTGCCATTATCACGCACATGGCGCATCAGTTCTAAATATTGCTTCATTGTTCGCTACTCTTTAACTTTTAACTTGCCCGGTAGATGGGTTGCTACCTTCTCGCTTATATGCCCACACCATAAGGATAGCGCCTGCGATCACCATAGGGAGAGATAAGATCTGACCTTGAGAAATAAGGCCACCATATAAGCCAATATGTGCATCTGGTTCACGGAAATACTCGATTGAGAAGCGGAAGACACCGTAACCGGCTAAAAATAGACCTGCTACACTGCCCGCTGGGCGCGGTTTCTTCCTAAACCATACCAGCATCACAAACAATACCAGCCCTTCAAAAAACGCTTCATAAAGTTGTGATGGATGGCGCGGCTGTGGTCCGCCCGTTGGGAAAATAAATGCCCAAGGAACATCCGTTACGCGACCCCATAATTCGCCATTAATGAAGTTACCGATACGACCAGCAAAAAGCCCAACAGGCACCATAGGAACGACAAAGTCACCTACCGATAAAATCGAACGTTTGTTTTTAAGCGCATACACGATAATTGCCGTGATAACGCCCAATGCACCGCCATGGAAAGACATACCGCCTTGGTCCACCCTAAACAAATAAAGCGGGTTTTCAATAAAATGAGAGAATTGATAAAACAACACGTAACCAATTCGCCCGCCCAAGATCACACCGAGCATACAGTAAAAAACTAGGTCGCCAACTTGGTCTTTATTCCAACCAGAGTTTGGTTTTTTTGCTTCTTTCCCTGCCCACCACATGGCGAACATAAAGCCGATTAAATACATTAATCCATACCAACGAACACTTAACGGTCCGATGGAAAAAATCACAGGGTCTATCTGTGGAAACTGCAAAGCCATAGCCTTTCCTTAATTCATTAACATATTGCCAGCGATAACAATGAGTAACGCCGCAAACACTTTCTTAATCGTTGTGACTGGTAAGTGGTGCGTAGCTTTAGCACCAATAGGCGCCATAAACCATGAAGTTGCCACTATACCAAACAAAGCCGGTAAATAGACAAAACCTAAAAATCCATGTTCAATATCCACATGTTGGCTGCCAGAGGCGATATAGCCAAAGGAGCCAAAGATAGCGATAACAATACCACTGGCAGACGCACATCCTATCGCTTTTTTCATATCAACAGAGAAAAATGTCAGTAGTGGGACGATTAATGCTCCCCCGCCGATACCAATCATTGCAGACAGCGCCCCCGTTACCGAGGTTAGCATCGCAAGTATCGGTCCTTGCGGTATAACTCTGGTTGATTGTGGCGGTCTTCTGGAACTCCACGCCATTTTCAATGCAATGCCCACAACACTAACCACAAAAATAATTCTGACGAGTTTTTCAGGCAACATCACTGCGGCAAAACCACTGCCCAACGCGCCGACTGCCACACCTAACATCACCCATGGAGCAATGTGCCATGGAACATTGTCATTTTTATGATGCGCTTTGGCTGAAGATGTCGAAGTGAAAATAATGGAGGCGAGAGACGTCGCAATTGCAACTAACACCACTTGATCTGTGGGTATAACATTAAATTTGGTCAAGATGACAGATAAAATAGGGACTATCAGCAGCCCGCCGCCGATACCAAGTAGACCTGCCAAAAAGCCAACTGCACAGCCGAGCAAAGCGCAAAGTACAACGATGAGTATAATAGTTTCCATCAACAAGCTCTTATTCTTATAGCGCCGTAATGGTAGCGTAAATAGCCTTAAGAAGCACCCTTTGCTTGGTGGCTGGTATAGAGTAATTCTGCAAAATGATGTTCTATCATAAATTCTTTAATAATTCGGCGCACTTGCTTAGATGACGGCTGTGCTAAACAATTTTCAAGTAAAGCTTCCATATCCGTTACTCTCAGTCTACGTAACACCCATTTTACTTTGTTCAGTGATGAAATATTCATACTCAAACGGCGATACCCCATTGCAATAAGCAAGATTGCTCCCTCAGGCTCACCGCCTAATTCTCCACACAGGCTAAAAGGCAGCTCGTGTAATTCACACTGCTGTGCAATCTGGTTTAACACTCGTAATACACTGGGGTGATAAGGGTCAAAAAGATCCGCTACTTGCGCGTTGGTTCTATCAACGGCTAATAAATACTGCGTCAAATCGTTACTGCCCACAGAGCAAAAATCAATTTTTTTCGACCACTCAGGTAACAAGTACACGCTAGACGGTACTTCGAGCATCACGCCGATTTCTGGTCGGTCGATGGTATAAAAAGGATCAGCCCATTCGTCTTGCAGCTCAAAACAAGCCTGCTCAATGAGTGCCATCGCTTCATCTATTTCCTCACTATGACCCACCATAGGCAACATGATCTGTAAGTTGCCAAGACCTGCGTTTGCTTTGATCATCGCTTTGATTTGATCCAAGAAAAGTTCGGGGTGATCCAGCGATACACGAATGCCCCGCCATCCTAAAAATGGGTTTTCTTCTTTGATATCAAAGTAATCTAGAATTTTGTCGCCACCGATATCTAAAGTCCGCATCACTACGGGCTCAGGGTGATAACGTGATAGCACCTCGCGATACCAGACTTCTTGCTCCGATTGTGTTGGGAATTGGCCTTTTTGCATAAACCAAGACTCAGTTCGATAAAGACCAACGCCATCGCAATAACTGGCGCTTAATGTCTCGGTCGATAGATCAAGCCCAGCATTTAAGAGTAAATTTATACGCTCACCATCGAGTGTAATAGGCGGCAAATCATGTTCCGCTTCAAACTTATCATGCAGAATGTTGTCTTTACGTTTGATTTCAACGTACTCATTGACCAACATTTGCGAAGGCGAAATATAAAGCCGCCCAGAATACGCATCCATGATCATAGACTTACCATCAAACTGTAATAATGGAATGTCTTCTATGCCCCAAATAGCGGGGACGCCCATCGCACGAGTGAGAATGGAGGCATGAGAGTTGGCCGAGCCATGCACACTGACGACCCCTTTGAGCTTTTCTTTTGGTACTTGCGCTAACATAGTTGGAGTCAAAGTATGGGCGATTAGAATCGTATTATCTGGATAGTGTTTAACAGCTTGTTCAGTTGAGACTAAATGCTGGAGCACACGCAGGCCAATATCATTAACATCAATCGCACGCTCTTTGATATAAGGGTCGCTCATCATATCAAACTGAGCCACAAGCTTTTCGATAACAAGCTTTAGCGCTGTTTTCGCGTTCCAGCCTTGTTGTATTTCAGACTCTACTTGTTTACCTAAACTCTTGGCATCCAAAAGTTGTTGGTAAACCTCAAACACAGCTACCGCTTCTTTTGGAATATCATCACTCAGAGTTTTGGCTAAAATATGGAATTCTTGCCGAGTCGCGGCCACCGCTTGATGAAACAGCTGAATTTGCTGCTGAATATTGTCACTATGCTGTGGTTCAATACTCGCAAAATCAATATGGGGTAACACCACATAACCATCGCCTAAGGCAATACCTGGAGCACTTGATACCCCTTTTAACACTGAGGTTCTGTGACTGCTTGCATCTTGTTGAAGTAAAGTTTGGATCTCGGTGTTGGCAAGCTGTGAAGCCAATTGCGCTGAAAGCGTAATAAGAAAGGACTCTTCATCATGGCTAAATACACGAGCAATCTTTTGCTGCACCACAATAACTCCAAGCACTTTACGCTGGTGTACAACAGGTACTGATAAGAAAGCATTGTAGCCTTCTTCATTGACCTCAGGTGACAGTTTGAATCTTGGGTGTGATTGGGCGTGGGCAACGTTAATTGGCTCTTCACGCTGGGCAACAAGACCGACTAGGCCTTCGGTAAATCCCATGCGGAATTTTCCGATTGCTTCAGGGTTTAAGCCATCCGTTGCCATCAGGATAAAGTTATCTTGACTGTAATCGGCAAAATAAACTGAGCAGCATTCAGTGTGCATGGCATCTTTGACCATAGTAACAAAGCAATTTAACGCGCTTTGTAGGTCACTTTGCTGTGCCACTGACTCAGCAATCGATCTTAACGTTGCTAACACCTGCTGCTCCTATTTTTATCGTTTTGTGCGCCAGAAATCCTTTTGCCCTTGCTGTTCACGTTTACCAAATGGCATCGCAAACGGAGCGAATTCCTTCATCACTCGACGATAGACATCACGCTTAAACGATACAACTTGACGTACTGGATACCAATAGCTAACCCAGCGCCAATCATCGAACTCAGGGTGATGCGTACGTAATAAGTCTACGTCTTCATCTTTACACCTAAGTTTCAATAAAAACCATTTCTGCTTTTGCCCGATACAAACTGGGCTTGAATCTCGTCTAATTAACCTTTTTGGTAGTTTGTAACGTAACCAATGTTTAGAACTTGCTACTATTTCAACATCTTCTGGCCTAAGTCCAACTTCTTCATGAAGTTCACGATACATCGTTTGCTCAGGTGTTTCCCCTTGATCTATTCCGCCTTGAGGAAATTGCCAAGAGTGTTGTCCGTAACGACGGGCCCAAAAAACCTGCCCCTGATTATTACAAATCACTATTCCGACATTGGCACGAAACCCTTCGGCATCAATCACCTTAGTGCCTCATTTATAAGTCGATTTTTAATGATTGTTCCACAACTCCCGCGCCACGGCAAATTTAATTCCATTCTATACCTAAATTATCTCAGCATACTCTCAAGTTACCCACAACTTGTGCATAACTAAGTATTTTTCAGTTCAAATTACGAACAAATCCACAATTACACACTTCAAACCTCAGGTTTTCCACATATTCTGTGGATAATTATGTTTATAGTCTTGTATTTATCCAAAGCCATAAGATTTCCAAGCCGCTCTGACTGTAGCAAAATAAAAATAACTTCATATTTATCATATAGATAATAAAGTTATTACTTTAACCATATTGTTGAAATAACAAACCGCACTTAAGTTGAGTACAAAATAACCAACTTACTTCACCACATGATTTCTTTTATAATCGTGTTTTTAGGGGATAGACTCAGGAGTATCGCTTGCCATCAGTTACACCACCACGCTCTGTGGGCGAACTTATGCAGCGTGTTGAAAACATAGCCGGTTTAACATTAGGTGAACTTGCTCATCAGCTCTCGTTTAAAACACCACAAGACTTGCTCAAAGAGAAAGGCTGGGTAGGACAACTCATAGAAGCGGCCTTAGGTGCCACCGCGGGCTCAAAGCCTGTGCCTGATTTTGAGCATATTGGCGTTGAACTCAAGACTTTGCCCATAAGCTATCAAGGCAAACCGCTAGAGACCACCTATGTTTCTGTCGTGCCGCTGACTCAGTTAACAGGATTAACATGGGAAGCGTCGAGTGTTAAAAAGAAATTAGCTCACGTTCTTTGGCTACCCATATTAGCCGAGCGAGAAATTCCTTTAATAGATAGGGTTATTGGACACGGCTTCTTATGGCGGCCAGACGCGCATCAAGAACAATTGTTACGAAGAGACTGGGAAGAGCAAATCGAGTTAATCGCTACGGGCCATGTAGAGGAAATCTCAGGGCATCTTGGAGAAGTCATGCAGATAAGGCCAAAAGCGGCAAATGCCAAAGCGCTCACCGATGCAATTGGGCCTAACGGTAAAATAGTGCAAACTTTGCCAAGAGGTTTTTATTTGAAAATCAATTTCACTCAATCGATATTAGCGCAAGAGTTTGGTGCTTAAAAACACCTGTTGACTTTTTATACAAAAAGTACAAATGTAACACAACCAACATCTTGTATGGATTTGGTTAACATTTATATTTTTTATAGAAGGAAACGACAATGAAATTAAAGTTCAACAAAAAATCGATTAAAGAACTTAGTGTGAACAAAATACTTGTGACCAAGATGACACCAGCTGTTGCTGGAGGTAATGGAGCAGCAACGATGGATGATACTTGTAATTCACTTCAAGTCTGTTGGACATTCCGATATGGCCAAGGACATTGTGAAGTTTGGTGATGAACGTTAGGAATAAAAACGCCAGTAACTAAACTGGCGTTTTTACAATACATCAAGTAATGCTAATTACTGACCTTTGATTTCACTACGGCCTTTGTATACCGCTTTTTCACCTAGCGCTTCTTCAATACGTAGTAACTGGTTGTACTTAGCTACACGATCCGAACGACAAAGTGAACCTGTCTTAATTTGACCTGCCGCTGTCGCCACTGCTAAATCAGCAATGGTTGCGTCTTCAGTTTCACCAGAGCGGTGTGAAATAACGGCGGTAAAGCCAGCATCTTGCGCCATTTTGATGGCATCAAGCGTTTCAGACAGTGAACCAATCTGGTTGAATTTAATCAAGATTGAGTTACCAATGCTTTCTTCAATACCACGCTTTAAAATCTTAGTGTTAGTAACAAAAAGATCATCACCCACTAGCTGAACTTTATCGCCGATTTTATCTGTTAGGACTTTCCAGCCAGCCCAGTCGCTTTCGTCTAGGCCATCTTCGATTGATACAATTGGGTAACGTGCTGCAAGATCGGCCAAGAAGCCTGCAAAACCTTCCGAGTCGAATGTTTTACCTTCGCCCTTTAGGTCATACTTGCCATCGACATAAAACTCAGACGCTGCACAGTCAAGTGCTAGTGTTACGTCTTTGTTCATTTCGTAGCCAGCTGCTGCAACCGCTTCAACAATCACTTCTAGCGCTTCTTCATTTGACTTAAGGTCTGGAGCAAAACCACCTTCATCACCAACAGCAGTGTTCAGGCCACGTGACTTAAGTACGTTTTTCAAGCTATGGAAGATTTCAGCACCCATACGTAGTGCTTCACGGAAGCTCTTTGCGCCAACAGGCTGAACCATAAACTCTTGAATATCAACGTTGTTATCCGCGTGCTCACCACCATTGATAATGTTCATCATCGGAACTGGCATTGAGTACTGACCTGCTGTACCGTTGATGTCTGCGATATGCTCGTATAGCGCCACGCCTTTGTCTTGTGCAGCTGCTTTTGCTGTTGCTAGAGATACCGCAAGGATGGCATTCGCACCTAGTTTTTCTTTGTTTTCAGTGCCGTCTAAGTCCAACATAATTTGGTCGATTGCACGTTGTTCTAGCGCGTTTTGACCTTCAAGTGCTGCCGCGATTTCGTTATTTACGTAGTTTACCGCTGTTAATACACCTTTACCTAAGTAACGAGACTTATCACCATCACGTAGCTCTAGTGCTTCACGGGTACCCGTAGATGCACCTGATGGCGCACATGCACGGCCCCATGCACCTGACTCTAGGTGTACGTCCGCTTCTACTGTTGGGTTACCGCGTGAGTCCATAACTTCACGGCCAATCACTCTAACGATTTTTGACATCTTGATTCCTCTTATTCCCAAAGTGGTGTGTGTTGCACTGCTTCTGTCGCAGGCGAATTCAGGGTCAATAAACCCGCTTTAAAGTTTGCCTTATCTCTGTTGCTTCGCAAAGTGAAGAATTTACACGTATCACATTGACGCGCCGGCAGATAAGAAAAAGTTTGGCGATAAACACTACTCTTAGCGCCTATTGCAAAACCTTCTGCAACAAAAAAGCCGTGCAAGAGCACGGCTTTTTCTTATTACGAAGATGCTTTTTGGTGGCTGTATGCCGCCGCAACAAAACCTTCAAATAATGGGTGACCATCACGAGGCGTTGACGTGAACTCAGGGTGGAACTGAGCCGCGATAAACCAAGGGTGATCTTTATTCTCGATAATCTCAACTAGTTTCTTGTCTTCTGACAGACCAGTAAATTGCAGACCCGCTTTTTCAAGCTCAGCAACATAGTTGTTGTTTACTTCGTAGCGGTGGCGGTGACGCTCAACGATTTCGGCATTACCGTATACTTCACGCACCTTAGAGCCCTCTTTTAAGTGGCAAAGCTGCGCGCCAAGACGCATAGTGCCACCAAGATCAGAATCGTGGTCACGTACTTCAATCTTACCATCTGCATCTAACCACTCAGTGATCAGACCAACCACTGGGTGTGGGCTTTCAAGATCAAATTCAGTTGAGTTAGCACCAGTAAGACCTGCAACGTTACGTGCATACTCGATTAGCGCAACTTGCATCCCTAAACAAATACCTAGGTATGGTACTTTGTTTTCACGTGCATACTTTGCAGCTAAAATCTTACCTTCAACGCCACGGTTACCAAAGCCACCAGGTACTAAGATAGCATCAAGGTGCTCAAGTAACTCAGTGCCCTTGCTCTCGATATCTTGAGAGTCAACATATTCAATATTCACCGTTAAACGGTTTTTCAAACCAGCATGCTTCAATGCTTCGTTAACTGATTTATATGCGTCCGGTAATTCGATGTATTTACCAACCATACCAATTGTCACTTCACCAGTAGGATTTGACTCTTGATAAAGTACTTGTTCCCACTCAGATAAATCCGCTTCCGGACGCTCAAGGTAGAAACGACGACAAATGATGTTATCAAGCTCTTGCGACTTCAATAGCGCAGGGATCTTATAAATACTGTCTACGTCCTGTAGCGAGATAACTGCTTTTTCTTCCACGTTAGTGAATAGGGCAATCTTCGCGCGCTCATTCGCTGGTAATTTACGATCTGAACGACAGATCAAAATATCAGGTTGAATACCGATTGAACGAAGCTCTTTCACAGAGTGCTGAGTTGGCTTAGTTTTCACTTCACCCGCAGGGCCTAAGAAAGGCACCAGCGTCAAATGCATAAACAAAGCGCTCTCACGACCAAGCTCTGTGCCTAGCTGACGAATTGCTTCTAGGAAAGGTTGTGACTCGATATCACCAACCGTACCACCGATCTCTACGATAGCAACATCATGGCCTTCCGCGCCTTCAAGCACGCGACGCTTGATGTCGTTTGTGATGTGAGGAATAACCTGAATAGTGGCACCTAAGTACTCACCTCTACGCTCTTTGCGCAACACGTCTTCAAATACACGGCCTTGTGTAAAGTTGTTACGCTTGGTCATTTTAGTGCGAATAAAACGCTCGTAGTGACCAAGATCAAGGTCAGTTTCCGCGCCGTCTTCGGTTACGAATACTTCACCGTGTTGGATAGGGCTCATGGTCCCAGGGTCAACATTGATGTAAGGATCCAGCTTTAGAATCGTTACTTTCAAGCCACGTGCTTCTAAAATAGCGGCTAAAGAAGCAGCTGCAATACCTTTACCCAAGGAGGATACTACTCCGCCCGTTACGAAGATAAATTTTGTACTCATGCGAACCCTAGAAATTTCAGGAAAATTGGAATTTAAATAAGAATCAAGACGGGGCGATAGTATAGCAAAAGCACCTAAGTCATTCCAGCTAAAAATGACTTAGCACGGTAATATATTTTATCAGGAGGTCGTTTTAAATAACGAACAAACCGTAAAATCAGTCTCTGTTTTTACTGCGTTGACGACGTTTCACTGTCTCCCAAGCACCATCCATCTCCTCCAAGCTCGCATCTTTAAGTGATAGTGAGGACTCATTCAAAACGGCTTCGACTTGCACAAAGCGATTTTTAAATTTCTCATTGGCTTGACGTAGCAGCTGCTCCGGATCTCGTTTTATATGCCGGCTCACACTCACAGTTGCAAACAACAAGTCGCCCACCTCTTCCGCTGTATGTTCAGAGCGTGGATCAACTTGCAGCGCCTCGCTCACCTCTGCTATTTCCTCTTGTACTTTATCCCACGCGCCGTGATAACTTGGCCAGTCAAATCCGAGTTTGGCTGCTTGCTTTTGAATTTTGTAGGCTTTTGATAATGCAGGCAAGCTGCTTGGAATATCTGCCGCGAACGCCCCTTGTTTTTTTGCCTGTTTTTCTTGCTGTTTAATGGCGTGCCATTGCTGCTCAAGCTCTGCTTCGCTTAAGCTTTCCTGCTTTTCAAATACATGAGGGTGGCGTCTCACTAATTTGTCATTGAGAGTTTGCACTATGTCAGCAAAATCAAACAACCCCTGCTCTTTTCCAAGCTGAGCATAAAAAATCACTTGGAACAGCAAGTCCCCCAACTCTTCTTTTAAGTGAACAAAGTCGCCTTGCTCGATAGCATCGGCAACTTCGTGTGCTTCTTCTAACGTATAAGGGACAATGGTTTTAAAGGTTTGCTTCTTATCCCAGTCGCATCCAGTGCTTGGGTCGCGTAGCTGCGACATAATCTCTAGCAGCTGCTCTATCCCCATTGTTGCCGAAGGCTTAGAGTCGTTTGGCATCAAAAACACCTTCGATTTGCATCAATTTAGTCAGCAAGCGATGCATAGCAGAAAGGTCATCCACCTCTACCTTCATCATAAATACCGCCACGTTTTTATCGTCTTGGGTTTGTACATTCATATTGAGCACATTGACTTTTTCATTGGCAAGCACAGCGCTAATGTCTCGGATCAACCCTTGGCGGTCGTGCGCTTCAATTTTTAATGTAATGGCGTACGACGCTTTAACATCCTCTGACCAACTGACTGCAATCTCACGCTCTGGATGTATATCCGTAATATGAGCAAACGACTCACAATCAGAGCGATGCACGGCAATACCTCGCCCTTGCGTGATGTAACCCACAATTTCATCGCCCGGTACTGGCTCACAGCATTTCGCCATATGACTCATTAAGCTGCCTACCCCATCAACGACCACTGCATTTTTGTCACCTTTAGTGTGTTTTGGCGAGGAGATTTTTAACTTAGGTGTATCCTCAGGTTTATCTTGCACGTAGTTCAGGAATTGATTGATACGAATATCACCGGCACCAATCGCCACCATTAAATCGTCGAGTTCTTTAAAGTTAAAGCGGTCAATCGCGGGTTCTAAATCTTTATAGGTAATATCTAGTTTTTGCAGATGACTATCTAAAATTTCCTTACCCGCTTGAAGATTTTTGTCTCTATCTTGCTGCTTAAACCAGTGATGGATCTTACTGCGCGCTCTTGAAGAATGAATATATCCCAGCGACGGGTTTAACCAATCTCGACTTGGTGAAGCATTTTTCTGGGTAAGAATCTCTACCTGATCGCCTGTGCGCAATGTGTAAGTGAAAGGCACTATTTTACCAAACACTTTTGCACCAATGCAGCGATGTCCAACATTAGAATGAATGTAGTAAGCGAAGTCGAGTGGCGTCGAGCCTAGTGGCAAATCAAAGATATCGCCCTTGGGCGTGAATACATAAACGCGGTCTTCGACAACCTGATTCTTCAGCTCATCTGCTATTTCGCTGCCATCTACCACTTCTTCTTGCCACTGCAACAGTTTGCGTAGCCAGCTAATTTTTTGCTCGTATCCTGAGTTTCTGCCCGGCAATGCACCTTCTTTGTACATCCAATGAGCCGCCACCCCAAGCTCTGCATCTCGATGCATGGCCTCAGTACGGATTTGGATTTCTACCGTTTTGCCCTCAGGACCAAACACCACGGTGTGGATAGACTGATAGCCGTTTTGCTTAGGCGTAGCAATATAGTCGTCAAACTCTTTGTTTAAATGCCGCCAACTGGTGTGCACAATGCCCAACGCGGCGTAGCAATCTTGAATTTCATCTACCACCACACGCATCGCGCGAATGTCGAACAACTGTTCGAATTCATAGCTTTTCTGCGCCATTTTTTTATAAATGCTATAAATATGCTTAGGGCGACCGTAGACCTGCGCTTTAATGCCTGCATCCGCAAGTTTTTGTGCCACCGAATTAACCATATTTTCCATATAAGCTTCGCGGTCTAGGCGTTTATCAGAAAGCTTCTTGGCAATAGACTTATACGTATCCGGATGCAAATAACGGAAAGAGAGATCTTCAAGTTCCCATTTTAATTGGCCAATCCCCAAACGGTTCGCAAGTGGTGCAAAAATATTGGCAGCCGCTTTTGCAGCAACGACTCTTTCTTCTTCAGATGCTTTCTTAACCGCACGTAAATGGCAGATTTGCTCAGCAAGCTTAATCACTACAGCGCGCACATCTTCCACCATAGCGAGTAACATACGGCGGATGTTGTCGACTTGTACCTTACCGGAGCTTTGGTGTGCCAACGTACTAATAGTGTCCATATTCTCCACCCCTCTTAAAAGCAGAGAGATATTTTTGCCAAGCGCTTCTTCCACTTGCTCAAGGGACAACTTTCCAGCAACAAAATAAGGAGTTAAAAACGCAGTTGCTAAGGATTCGCTATCAAAATTTAAGTCTGCAAGGATCTCTACCATTTCGATGGCGTTATTGAGATGTTCCGTTGACTCATCCGCAGGACAAAGTTCATAAGCCTTTTGTAGCCATGTTCTTTGATCTTCAGACAAGTTTAAGATAGTGAGTCGCGCATCAAACTCCAGTGGCAAAGTGGTTTGATGCGACTGCCGAGTAGCAACCATGTTTTAATACCTCCTTAAAATTACTTACCCGCCTCATTTTCGGGTAAATTATCTAGCCTAATGCTCGGGCAATAACGGCCTCATAGCTCAGGTTATTTACACTGCTTTTTAAACAGCGCCATGGTTTCGATATGTCCCGTGTGGACAAACATATTCATTAAGCCAAGCTTTTCTATTTCAAAGCCTGCCTGCGCTATCACCAAAGAATCGCGCGCCAGTGTAACTGGGTCGCATGACACGTATAAAATACGGGTAAACTGCGTCAAAGGTAATTGCTGCAGTACCTCAAGCGCCCCCGGCCTTGAAGGGTCCAGTACTAATACATCCAGATTTGCGTCGAACCAAGCAGCCTCTGCAATCGACTGGGTTAGATCAAAACAGTGAAACTGAACATTACTGATTTTATTAGTTTGCGCATTTTGCTGAGCCATTGCAACCGATTGCGCTTCACCTTCTACCCCAATCACATTTTTTGCTTGTTTTGCGAGCACCAAAGAGAAATTTCCCACCCCACAGAAAAGGTCGAGGACACTTTCATCGTTACTCAGCTGTAGCCAGTCTGTCGCTTGGCGCAGCATTGCTTCATTTACCGATTGATTCACTTGAATAAAGTTGTTCAATTTAAATTCAAGTGTTAAGTCAAATTCACCAAGGTGATAGTGCGGCAACTGGGAATACACAACTGGCGTCTCGCCATCGTCAAACAGTACCTGACAATTTTCCAGCTCGTTTTGTAGCGTTTCGCGAGTCGAAGCGGACAGTGGCTTTGTATGACGACACAACACATAGTTATAGTTGTCAGCCTGACAAAGCTGAATATGACTGATTAGTCTAAACTCACTTAGCGACTGTGCTAGCAAACTTAGCGTGTTAACAATACGATCAAAAGGCGACACCAATACGTCACACTGCGCTATTTCGATAATCTGCTTCGACTGACTTGCTCTAAAGCCTAACTTGACGCTTTTGCTTTGTTTATCAAAAATGCATGCCAAACGAGCTGCACGGCGATAATGAAGCGCCATAGAGGTAATCGGCGCTTGCCAAGGTAAGTGCTCAATGTTGGCAAAACGCGCAAAAAGTTTTTCGACTGCATGTTGCTTTTCATTGAGCTGACCATCAATACTTTGATGCTGCAAGCTACAACCACCGCACTGCTGGTAATGCGGGCAAAACGGTTTAACACGCTCTTTGGAGGCATTAAGTACTTTTATCACCTTCGCTTCCAACAGTTTAGACTTTGCCTGTACAACCTGTGCTCTCACTCGCTCACCAGTCAAGGCACCAGCCACAAAACAGACCTTACCTTCATGGCGAGCAACACCTCGCCCCTGATGATCCATTGACTCTATGCTTAATTCTATTTGCTTTGACGGCTTAGCAGCTTTCTTAGCACGAAAAATCTGTGCCATTGGGTTCCTCATTTGTTTGCTTATCACGTCGGTAAAAGATAATCTTAGTTACAGATTTCTCTGCACTTTTTTGACCCTATGACAAAATTAAACCTGCGTGACAGTATTTTATTACTCACTCTTTTGCCAACCCTTTTGGTTGGCTTGCTACTTGGTGGTTATTTTACTATAAATCGCTACGTAGAGCTTGAGGAAATTCTGATAAGTCAGGGAAATCGCATTGCAGATTCACTTGCCATGTCAGTAGAATACCCAATAGAAAAACAAGATAAAGCGCACTTACACCGCATTTTAAGCCAAGCACACAATAAACATGCACCACTGGTAAAAAGCATCGCGCTGTTTGATAGCCAAAATCAGCTTATTCTTACCAGTAATTATCATAGTGAATTCGATAAATTACATTATTTTGGTGAAGTGCAAAAGCTACAAACCACCGAAGTCACTACACTAAAAAATACCTTTGTGTTTTATTCACCAGTTAAAAACCATTTAGCAAAAAAAACCGATTGGCACAGTGCAGAGCCGGCTACGCTGGCGATTTTAGTTGTAGAGATCAGTAAAGACCAAGCACTGATCTCGCAGCAGCGTGCACTGATCTTGAGTGCCATTGTTATTATTTTCTCCTTTTTACTTAGCGTTATGTTGGCCATGCGATTGTCACGTATGCTAACCAAACCAATTGCCAATTTGATTTTAGCCACAGACAAGCTCAACGAAGGTAAACAAGACATCGCAATCAATGAGCCGATGCGGGGTGAATTTGAGCTTTTGCGCCAAGGCTTGATCGTTATTGGCAGAAAGATGGCCAATCAAAAAGACGAAATGCAAAAGCACATTGACCAGGCAACTAGTGATTATCGTGAAACCCTAGAGCAGTATGAAACGCAGAATATTCAGCTCAATATTGCCAAAAAAGAGGCACAAGATGCTAACCGCGTAAAGTCGGATTTCTTGGCTAAGATGAGTCATGAACTTAGAACGCCGCTCAATGGTGTTATAGGCTTTACCCGTCAACTTTATAAAACACCATTAAATAAACACCAAAAAGATTATTTAGATACCATAGAGCTATCTGCAAATAGCCTGCTTACCATCATTAGTGACATCTTGGATTTTTCAAAGCTAGAAGCTGGTGCTATGGAGCTGGAGAATATCCAGTTTGAATTACGCGACGCCGTCAATGAGGTCATGACCTTATTAGCGCCAAGCGCTCACGAAAAGCAGTTGGAGTTTTCCATTTCTGTTAATCGCCAAGTGCCCGACAACTTAATTGGCGATCCTACGCGATTTAAACAGGTATTGACCAATCTGATCAGTAATGCCATCAAGTTCACGGAAAAAGGCTCAGTCAAAGTGGATATTAACCACCGTCTGATGGATGAATCTCAATCCTCGTTGCTAGTGTCTGTCAGCGATACCGGGGTCGGTATTGCTCAGGATAAGCAAGACGCACTATTTACACCGTTTGCTCAAGCCGATACTAGTATTACCCGTAAATTTGGTGGCACAGGTCTAGGTCTTATCATTACTAAGCATATTGTTGAGGCGATGAATGGTCGTATCACTCTTAACTCAGCGCCAGGAAATGGCACCTGTTTCTCATTTAACGCGGTCTTTGCATTACCAAACCGCCTCTACAACGACAACTTACCAAGCAAGCCACTTGAAAATAAACGCGTGCTCTACTTTGAACCACAAGAGCATACTCATTATGCGGTAATAGCTCAACTACAAGCGTGGGAAATGCAGGTCACTCGCTGCCTTACCGAAGAAGAGTTCGATACTGCCTTAGGCCAAGATTTTAATTACGATATCTGTTTAATTGGATCTATGGCAAGCGTCGACCAAATGCAAACCGTTAAGAGTTACATCAAACAAGCTCGCGGATCCGCAGACTACCTATATTTGATGGTTAATACCGTCTCACATAATATGCGTGAGGCGCTTATTGGCAGTGGAGCTGACGCTTGTTTAAGCAAGCCACTTAACCACAGAAAACTATGCGAAATGCTTGCAGCACCTTATCGTTTAGACCATCCAGACATGAGTGCCAATGAAATCGAAGCCACAAGTCTGCCACTTAAAGTGCTGGTTGCAGACGATAACGATGCTAACTTGAAGTTGATATGCACATTGTTAGATGAACAAGTAGAGGCAATAGATACAGCGCATAATGGTGCTCAAGCAGTCAGTTTATGTAAATCAAGAAAATACGACCTGATATTTATGGATATTCAAATGCCCATAATGGATGGTATAAGCGCCTGTAGGAGCATAAGAGAGTCGTCCTTAAATGAGGATACTCCTATCATCGCCGTCACCGCACATGCGCTTGCTGGCGAAAAAGAGCAACTGCTTAAAGATGGCTTTAGTAACTATATGACTAAACCCATAGATGAAGATATGCTCAAGCAAATTATTTGCGACCATAGCGCGTCTTCACCAGTCGCGAGACAAAAAAATATTGAGAGTCATCAGCACAGTGTGCCGCCATTTAATAGCCAAATGTTAGATTGGGGATTAGCATTACAGCGAGCGGGTAATAAACCTGATTTAGCATTGGAAATGCTCAATATGCTGCTTTCTAGCGTGCCCGAAACGTTGCAGCAGTTGGAGTCTGCACAAGACGCAGAGGATCTCCCGACGCTGCTCAAAGTAGTTCATAAATTCCACGGTGCCTGCTGTTATACTGGCGTACCAACCCTAAAGAAATTGGCTGAGATCATTGAAACGGGATTAAAACAAGAAAAACCACTCAGTGATATCGAGCCTGAGCTATTTGAGCTGGTTGATGGACTAACTGTATTACTAACAGATTCTGATCTCACTCAATCCAGTTAAATCTTATACACACCTATCTGCTCGCTACTTTATAAAAACCCTTTTGAAGTGGCGAGTAGATTAGGGATGTAAGACAACAACGATTTCTTAAACAGATAACACTTCAAACAACGTTTCCCGACAATTTATTACACTTTCTAACAGCACTTCCCCAACTCTTGTAACAAACTTCTTACATTCTAAATTCTCGCAATTTTTAACTTACGAAAGGAATTCTGTATGTATCTAATCAAGTCAGCACTCACGTCTGCTGCCGTCTTCACTTTAACCTTTGCTTCTTTTAGTCATGCCATTGAGCCGAAATCTAACGAATGGCAGGTTCGTTTAGGGGGAGGAGCCGCGGCTGCAGATTTGCCATGGAAAGGCATTGACAGTGAGTTTATCTCAATTCCCATTATAGATATTCAAAAAGGAAATTGGTTTATCAACAAAGATAGCCTAATTGGTTACCGCTTTCCTATTACTGAAGATTTATCTGTCTACTCTGGGTTGGGCTATCGTCAAGATGGCTATGACGGTGTATTCCGAGACGCAAAGTCTGAAGATAAGATTTTTGACGGATATGACGCGCCGGATGGCGATGTCACGGTTAACTATGGCGTCACCTATCTGTGGTTTACGCTCGCTGGTCACAGTGATATTTCCGATAATTCAGATTCAACCACGGCTACTTTTTCAGTATCAATCCCACTGTACAACGATGGTCGAGGATTTAAAATCTCGGCAGTAGGTAATGTAGAATGGCAGCAGTCTGATTATGTTAATTATATCTATGGAATAACTGGTGAAAATATCGATATTAGCCGAGGCCGATTCCGCTACTTAACTGCTGATGACGCTGTGAATTATTCCGCAGGGTTGACTGCGCATTATCAGATAAAAACACAACTCAGTCTGGTTGGTGGGATAACTCGAACTAAACTCGATGATGTTATTGCCAATAGCCCTTTGCTAGACAGAGACACCAGTGACCTCGCTTATGTTGGCCTAGTCTATCAATTTTAGGCTGTTGTCTGAGTTAAAATTAAATAAAAAACCCAAGTTAAACTTGGGTTTTTTATCATAATGCTTATTCACATCATCAACTAGTTTAGTCGCTTTCGGTGCTTTCCGCTTCTTGATTGTGTAGCTCAAGGCTTGCAGACATCGCGGCTTCACGATTAGACTTTGCCGAATCGTTGCGTAGCTCATCAATATGGTTGAGGTAGTTCTGGTCAACGTCACCTGTGATGTATTGACCATCAAATACCGAAGTCTCAAAGCGAACGATCTCTGGATTTTCTTGACCAACGGCTGCAATCAAATCGCTTAGGGATTGGTAGATCAAACCGTCCGAGCCAATACTCGCATTGATATCTTCCACTTCACGACCATGAGCGATTAGCTCTGATGCAGAAGGCATATCGATGCCATATACGTTCGGGAATCTTACCTCTGGTGCTGCTGATGCAAAGTACACGTTCTTCGCACCCGCTTCACGCGCCATTTCAACGATTTGCGCTGATGTTGTGCCTCGCACAATCGAATCGTCGACAAGTAGCACGTTCTTACCAGCGAATTCTCTGTCAATCGCGTTAAGTTTACGACGTACAGACTTCTTACGCAGCTCTTGGCCAGGCATAATGAAAGTACGGCCAATGTAGCGGTTCTTAACAAACCCTTGGCGATAAGGAAGCCCTAGCACGGAAGCAATTTCAAGTGCGATATCACATGATGTTTCAGGGATTGGGATAACCACGTCGATATCTTTGTCGCCCCACTCTGTCGCGATTTTCTCACCGAGCTTGGTACCCATATTCACGCGAGTCGCATAAACAGACATTTTATCAATGTTTGAATCTGGACGAGCAAAATATACAAACTCGAAGATACAAGGTGCAAGCGTCGTTTTAGCAGCACAGATCTGAGAGAAAAACTCACCTTTTTCGGTTACGTAAATGGCTTCACCAGGTGCAACATCTCGCACAAACTCAAAGCCATCCGTTGCCAATGCAACACTCTCTGAAGCGAACATGTATTCCATGCCACGCTCAGTTTCTTTCTTACCGAACACAAGCGGACGAATACCATGAGGGTCTCTAAATGCCAAAATACCATGGCCGATGATCATCGCGATACTCGCGTAACCACCAGAAACAATAGACACAACCTCAGTTACTGCCGTAAACATGTCTTCCGCGTCTAATTTCATCTTGTCTGTTTTGCCAAGCTCGTGAGCTAAGATGTTCAGCAGGATCTCTGAATCAGACGTAGTATTAACGTGGCGACGCGCTTGAGTAAACAAACGCTCTTTTAATTTTTCTGCATTGGTTAAGTTGCCGTTGTGTGCAAGGGCAATACCAAATGGAGAGTTTACGTAGAAAGGTTGAGCTTCTGCTGAGCTTGAAGAGCCAGCAGTAGGATAACGTACATGACCAAGACCAATGTTGCCCTGTAGGCGTTTCATATGTCTTGTATGAAATACGTCTTTCACTAGACCGTTTGCTTTTCGTAAGCTAAACGTATTGTTGTCAATGGTAATAATGCCAGCCGCATCTTGGCCGCGGTGTTGCAAAACAGTTAAGCCGTCATAAATCGCCTGATTAACAGGAGATGTTCCGACTATCCCAACGATACCACACATTAAAAATTTCCTCGCCGATTAACGGTTTACTGAATCTAAAAAGCTCGAGTTATGTTCAAGATAGGAGAAAAACCACTCTATCACAAAGCCAAATTCAGGAATTAAGTTTGATGTTTTCCACCACTGCGTGTCTGGCGCACTGGTAAACGCATCAAGGAAAAAGAGTAAGGCGCTAACGACCAACACACCTCGAAGTCCACCGAATACAATCCCAAAGATCCTATCGGTGCCTGAGAGCCCAGTTCTTTGAACCAGTTCACTCAAGACATAATTAACAAGCCCGCCTAACATCAAGGTCGCAAAAAAGAGTATGGCTATTGCGGCTGCATTTCTTAAAAGGGGTTCTGAAATGAATGTTAGGAAGGTTGCGAGATATTGGTAAAAAATACTAGAGATGAAAAAAGCGCCGATCCATACGACAAGTGACATCGCTTCTTTGACAAAGCCACGAAGCAAGCCAAAGATAGTCGATAAACCAACAATACCAAGAATGGCGTAATCAACCCAGATCATAGTAACCAATAAGTCGTTAATGTGGGGCGCATTCTAAAAGGTTTGGCATCTAAATGCCAGATCATTTTGTCACTTCAAATTGTGTCAAACGACCATTTAACTTAGTTAATTTCTTTAGTTCTGGTAACTTAGCTTCAAGTTCAGCTTTATTTAAGTCTGGTCCGACAAACACTTTTGTCAGTGTACCATTAGGGGTTTTAACGGGTTTTGTAAAGGTTTTAAAGCCATTGTCAGCAAGCTTCTTCGTCAGTGCATCGACGTTCGACTTATGCGAAAAGCTACCAAGCTGAATGACATAGGCCATTTTTGAAAAGTTAGCACTCTCTGGACGCGTTAATTTCGCCACCTCAACTTTGTCGGTTGTTACGACGGGTTTCGCCTCAACGTGTGTAGGTGACGTATCTGATTGCGGCGCATTGGCTAGCGTTGTCTCTTCCGTGCCTTCTAGTTTTGCATCATCGGCGTGAATATCTTCCAACGGATCAGAGGGCAACTCAGGCGCAAGCTTGGCTTGCGCATCCACTTTTTCTTGGAGATCAATGGTTTTGAACTCAGGTCTTTCAGGGATCGCTTGAAATCCTTCCTTGTAGTGGACCTTTTCACCATCAAGGATATTTGGAATAAAGATCACCGCAGCAACCACGACGATACTCGTTCCAACAAGGCGATTTATAAATACTGAGTTCACAACTTTACTCTCTACTAAACGTTAAATCTTCTTTGGTTATTTTCGCCAGTATTCCATTGCCTCAGCAACGGTAAAGAACGAGCCAAATACCACCAATGCCTGATCGCTCGTAAGGGTATCGAGCTGAGTATCAAGTGCTGCTGTAACGCTATCGAATAAGGTGACATTGCAACTTGGGTCAAGCAAAGGTTTAAGGTTTTCCGCACGCTCTCCACGAGGCCCTGAAAGTGAAGCTAAACTCCAGCTATCTACATATTGGGTGACTTCTTTCAGCACACTGGCTTTGTCTTTATCCGCAAGCATAGCGACTAAGGCATGAATTTTAAACCCTTTTTGCTTTAGTTCTTGTAACTTAGTTGCCAAATATCTTGCAGACTCTGGATTATGAGCAACATCTGTATAGACTAGCGGCGTGGTATTGAGTCGCTGAAAGCGACCTTCCACTTGCAAATTTGCCAAACAAGTCTTCACTGCATCATAGCTAGGTAGCAACTCAAGTTTAGCTAATACCGTTAACGCTGTCGCAGCATTTTGTGCTGGAATGGCTGGTTTGTCGAAGTGCCAATCAAAATCAAGATATTGCCATCTAAACTGAGAATCTAGCGGGGTAAAATAAAAATCGCGCTTTGATAACACCATATCTGCCGCAATTTCGTCGCCATAGTCTGTAACCGTATGTGGAATATTTAAATCGCCAACGATTGCAGGCTTACCACTGCGGAAAATGCCAGCTTTGTCATAGCCTACCAGCTCTCGGGTATCACCCAGATACTCTTTATGATCTAAGTCAACAGTCGTGATAACAGAGGCAAATGGCGAGACTATATTCGTCGCATCAAAGCGCCCGCCTAAACCAACTTCAAGCAAAATATAATCAACCTTACAGCGCTTGAAAATACTTAACGCGCCAAGCGTACCAAACTCAAAATAGGTCAGCTGAGTGTCTTTGCGGGTGTCATCGAGGAATTTAAATGCATCGATATGATACTGATCTTCAAGCTCTGCCCCATTCACTCGGACACGCTCGTTGTAGCGCACTAAATGTGGTGAAGCGTAGGTGCCAACCGAAAACCCTTGTGCGAGCAACAACGACTCCAAGCACCTGGCCGTTGTGCCTTTACCATTGGTTCCACCAATTAGAATAATTTTACTGAAAGGCTCAAGTAATCCGGCTTGCTCGGCAACTTGCGCTACACGCTCAAGTCCCATTTCAATGGTGGCTGGATGAATTGCTTCTAAATAACAAAGCCAATCATCAAGGCTTGATGATTGGCTAGGCTGTTTAACCGTCATAAGTTGAGTAGCTCAATTTGAAAAATTTACGCTACTCTATGCTCTTGTTCAGTGGAAGGCAAGTCCATAAACTTCGCCAAAATACGCGCTAACGTATCGCGCATTTCACGACGGTCGACGATCATGTCAATCGCACCGTGCTCTAATAAGAACTCACTGCGCTGGAAACCATCAGGTAGAGTTTCACGTACAGTTTGTTCGATAACACGTGGACCCGCAAAACCGATAAGTGCTTTTGGCTCTGCCACATTGATATCACCAAGCATTGCCAATGATGCAGAAACACCACCCATAGTTGGATCGGTTAATACAGAGATAAATGGCAAGCCTTTGTCACTCATTTTTGCCAATGCAGCACTTGTTTTTGCCATTTGCATCAATGACATAAGTGCTTCTTGCATACGTGCACCACCAGATGCAGAGAAACAGATTAACGGCATGTTATGTTCTAAACAAACGTTAACTGCATCAACAAATCTCGCACCAACAACCGACGCCATTGAACCACCCATAAAGGAAAACTCAAAAGCAACAGCAGCAACAGGAATACCCTTTACGCGGCCTTTCATTGCAACTAAAGCGTCTTTTTCACCACTTACCTTTTGCGCTTGAACGATACGATCTGAATATTTTTTAGAGTCTTTAAACTTTAATACGTCTTGTGGCTCATGCTCTGTGCCAAGCTCTTGACGATCTGCATCATCTAAAAAACTTTCAAGGCGCTTACGTGCCGTAATGCGCATGTGATGATCACACTTAGGACATACGTTTAACGACTTTTCTAATTCCGCTTTGTATAGGATTGAATCACAATCTGTACACTTTGCCCAAACCCCTTCTGGGATCTCTTTTTTACCAGAAGATTTAGTGGTTTTAGGTAAGATCTTTTCTAACCAACTCATTTGCAACTCTCTATCGTGCTTTATTCTGTTCCGTCAGTAAAGACAGACATCTTTTCCCAATTAAATCATGATTTAGCTATAGGTGATATAAAAAACTGGTCTTAAGAGTACAAGGTACTACATAAATATGACCGTTACACTAATTCCTCAGGCAAGAATAAAGGCCCAAGCGGCATCTTTTCTATTTGCCATTGTTCAGGATAGTCCACATCAACTAAATACAATCCGTTAGGTTTTGCCGTAGCACTTGCTAACGTGCGATCTTTTGCAACAAGCAGCTCCGCCATCCACTCAGGCTCTTGCTTGCCAACACCAATATCAAGTAAACAACCTGTAATATTGCGCACCATATGATGCAAAAACGCATTTGCTTTAATATCAATGACAATATATTTGCCAATGCGTTTCACCTCTAAGTGATGGATATTACGAAACGGCGTATTAGACTGACAATGTACCGCCCTGAAAGAAGTGAAATCTTGCTCCCCTATCATCACAGGGCATGCAACTTTCATTCTTTCAACATCAAGCTCGTGGTGAAAATGCGTTACGCCACTGCGTAAAATACCCGGCCTGTAGGTGTGATTATAAATAACGTAGCGGTATCGACGAGCTGTCGCAGAAAAACGAGCATGGAACTCAGGGTCGACTTCTTTAGCAAATCGTACCGCAATGTCGTCGGGAAGCTGAGAGTTCATTCCTAATGTAAAAGCGCTCATATCGCGAGCAGAATCCGTGTCAAAATGCACGAGTTGACCCGTTGCATGAACCCCTGCATCAGTGCGCCCCGCGCAAGTTATCTCAACGGGATGATTACAGATATTCGATAGCGCTTTTTCTATTTCTTCTTGGACACTGCTGACATGATTTTGCCTCTGCCAACCACTATAATTTGCACCATTATATTCAATGCCTAACGCTACTCGCATACTTTTTCTATCGCAACCCATAACAAAAACGACATTTTATGCCATTGGCGATGTGAATTAAAGCGCTTAAGCTAAGAAGTAGATGATGATACCGGCCAAACAAGGCAATTACTTTGTTTGGTCGGTATCGTTGATGTGAGTATTAAGACTCTGTAAGACTGGATTTAAGCGACTTAGCCTCAGCTTGCACCGAATCCGGACCGTTCTCAATAACATCGTTGAGCGTTGATATCGCCGAATCATAATCTTGAATTTCGATATAAGCTTTCGCTAAATCTAATTTAGCGGCGAATCCTTCATCCTCTAAATCAACATCCGTGGTATTTTCACCCGCTAATAGCTCTTCAAAATCGCCAAGCCCAACATCCATATTTGCACCGACGTAAGGTTCAACATCGCTATCAAGATCGTCGCTTTGTTCAAGTAGGTCTTCAATTTCTAAGTAGTCTTCTGTACCTTCGGCGTCCGTTGGTAACGCTTGGGCTTCCCCTGCGACCAATTCGTCTTGTAACAAGCTATCGAAATCTACTTCAAAATCTTCTGCATTTCCGGCGTCAAAGTCACTGGGATCGTCCAGTTCGCTGAGTAGAGCATCGAAGTCTGCTTGGGTAAAGTCAGCCATAAATTCTTTTTCAATCTCGGCTTCATTGACCTCTGGTAATTCAGATTCAGTTTGTGGCTCAGAAAGTAGAGTTTCCAAGTCATCTTCATCGTTTAATTCTGGCAGCACGTCTTCGATTTCAAGCTCAGGTTCAGACTCAAGCTCATCATTTTCTGCAGCTTCGACCGGTGCTTCAGGTTCGTCTTCAAGCAAGGTCTCTTCGTCAAAATCTGCGTTTAACTCTGGCAGATCATCTTCGATTTCAAGTTCAGGTTCAGACTCAAGCGTATCACTTTCTGCTGCTTCGACCGGTGCTTCAGGTTCGTCTTCAAGCAAGGTCTCTTCGTCAAAATCTGCGTTTAACTCTGGCAGATCATCTTCGATTTCAGGTTCAGGTTCAGACTCAAGCGTATCACTTTCTGCTGCTTCGACTGGTGCTTCAGGTTCGTTTTCAAGCAAAGCCTCTTCATCAAAATCTGCGTTTAATTCTGGCAGCTCGTCTTCAACTTCCAGTTCAGGTTCAGACTCAAGCGTATTACTTTCTGCAGCTTCGACTGGTGCTTCAGGCTCATCTTCAAGCAAGGTTTCTTCGTCAAAATCTGCGTTTAACTCCGGCAGCTCGTCTTCAACTTCCAGTTCAGGTTCAGACTCAAGCGTATCACTTTCTGCAGCTTCGACTGGTGCTGCAGGCTCATCAGCAAGCAAAGTCTCTTCGTCAAAATCTGCAGTTAATTCAGGCAGCTCGTCTTCGATTTCAAGTGCAGGTTCAGACTCAAGCGTGTCACTTTCTGCTTCTTCTGGCTCGTCTTCAAGCAAAGCCTCTTCATCAAAATCTGCAGCTAACTCTGGCAGCTCGTCTTCGATTTCAAGTTCAGGTTCAGACTCAAACGTATCACTTTCTGCTTCTTCGACTAGCGCTTCAGGTTCGTCTTCAAGCAAAGTCTCTTCATCAAAGTCTGCAGTTAACTCTGGCAGCTCGTCTTCGACTTCCAGTTCAGGTTCAGACTTAAGCGTGTCACTTTCTGCTTCTTCGACTAGCGCTTCAGGCTCATCAGCGAGCAAAGTCTCTTCGTCGAAATCCGCACTAAATTCAGGCAAATCATCTTCATCAAAGTCAGAGATTTCATCGTCGAGAAGATCGTCATCAAGCCCATCCTCTATATCAAATTGAGCGTCATTGGATAATGCTTCTGATAGTGCTTTTTCGGTTTCGCTTTGCGAGTCAGTAGTTTCAAGTTCTTCACCAAGCTCCAGCTCTGGGTAACTATCTAGTTCTGCGCTTGGTTGCAGATCTTCTTCGTCAAGAAACTCTTCTTCTGCCAGTAAATCCACTTCGTCATTAAGTGGATCATCTCCCAGTTCAATTTCAACTTCTTCATCCGAGAAGTCGTCTTCAAGTTCAGCATCCAACTCAAACTGTTCTTCGGCTTGAAGCTCCTGTAATAGCTCATCAACACTTTTTAAATCAGGATCTTCAAATTCACTGTCTTCGTCAGCTTGAACATTCTCATCACTAAAATCTGCTTCATTGGCTAGATCGGACTGTAATGTATCTTCCACCGGTTCTTCTGATGATTCCGGAATTGCATCCTCTTCATCCAACATACCAGACAAGTGTCCTGACTCCGTTTGCTCAGGCTCAGCTAAAAGCTGTTCAGATCCTAGTTCACGCTCGTCAGATACCTCTTCCAGATTTGGTAAAGCATCTTCTGGTGCTTCATCTAATAAAGCATCAAGCTCGTTATCTGCTGGCTCACCAACTTCCTCTTCAAGCTCCGGCAAAGCTTCTTCTGCCGTTTCGTCAACTAATGTATCGAGTTCAACGTCGGCCAGTTCATCAGATTCATCTTCCAGTTCTGGCAAACCATCTTCTGGTGTTTCGTCAACTAATGCATCGAGATCGTCGTCGGCCAGTTCATCGGATTCTTCTTCCAGCTCTGGCAAGGCTTCTTCTGGTGTTTCTTCAACTAATGTATCGAGTTCAACATCGGCCAGTTCATCAGATTCTTCTTCCAGCTCTGGCAAACCATCTTCTGGTGTTTCGTCAACTAATGCATCGAGATCGTCGTCGGCCAGTTCATCGGATTCTTCTTCCAGCTCTGGCAAAGCTTCTTCTGGTGTTTCGTCAACTAATGCATCGAGATCGTCGTCGGCCAGTTCATCAGATTCTTCTTCCAGCTCTGGCAAACCATCTTCCGGTGTTTCTTCAACTAATGTATCGAGTTCAACATCGGCCAGTTCATCGGATTCTTCTTCCAGCTCTGGCAAAGCTTCTTCTGGTGTTTCTTCAACTAATGTATCGAGTTCAACATCGGCCAGCTCATCAGATTCTTCTTCCAGCTCTGGCAAAGCTTCTTCTGGTGTTTCGTCAACTAATGCATCGAGATCGTCGTCGGCCTGTTCATCGGATTCTTCTTCCAGTTCAGGTAACAGCTCTTCCTGTACTTCATCTAATAAAGCATCGAGTTCATCGTCGGCCTGTTCATCGGATTCTTCTTCCAGTTCAGGTAACAGCTCTTCCTGTGCTTCATCCAATAAAGCATCGATATCATCACCAGCGAGATCATCTGACTCTTCTTCTAATTCCGGCAACGTATCTTCTTGTACTTCATCTAATAAAGCATCGAGTTCATCGTCGGCCTGTTCATCGGATTCTTCTTCCAGTTCAGGTAACAGCTCTTCCTGTGCTTCATCCAATAAAGCATCGAGTTCATCACCAGCGAGATCATCTGACTCTTCTTCTAATTCCGGCAACGTACCTTCTTGTGCTTCATCTAATAAAGCATCGATATCATCACCAGCGAGAGTATCTGACTCTTCTTCTAATTCCGGCAGCGTATCTTCTTGTGCTTCATCCAATAAAGCATCGAGTTCATCACCAGCGAGAGCATCTGACTCTTCTTCTAATTCCGGCGATATATCCTCTTGCGCTTCATCCAATAAAGCATCGAGTTCATCACCAGCGAGATCATCGGACTCTTCTTCTAATTCCGGCAACGTATCTTCTTGTGCTTCATCCAATAAAGCATCGAGTTCATCACCAGCGAGAGCATCGGACTCTTCTTCCAGTTCAGGTAATATATCCTCTTGTGCTTCATCCAATAAAGCATCGATATCATCACCAGCTAGATCGTCAGACTCTTCTTCTAATTCCGGCAACGTATCTTCTTGCGCTTCATCCAATAAAGCATCAATATCATCACCAGCGAGAGCATCTGACTCTTCTTCTAATTCCGGCAACGTATCTTCTTGCGCTTCATCCAATAAAGCATCAATATCATCACCAGCGAGAGCATCTGACTCTTCTTCTAATTCTGGCAACGTATCTTCCTGTGCTTCATCCAATAAAGCATCGATATCATCACCATCAAGCGTATCTGGCTCTTCGTTAATTTCAGCTAACGCATCGTCTTGAACTTCATTTAATAGAGCATCAATATCATCACCCGCAAGCTCACTACTTGGTTCCTCAAAATCAGGCAGTGCATCATCGTCAGCATCTTGAGAAGCATCAAGTAGTGCATCGATATCATCAGCATCGACTAAGCTCTCACTATCAAAGTTGCCGCTAAATTCGGGCTCTTCATCTAGCGCCCCGTCAAGAATTGAATCGATATCATCGTCGTTTGCAACAGCATCCGCTTGCTCATCAGCAAGTTCCTCGCTCAGGGCAGCAAGCGCATCATCGCTAACATCAATTTCTTCGTCTTGAGACTCGTTGAACAAATCATCTAGATCGCTGTCACTTAAAATATCCTTGCTATCATCAACATCGAGCGAAACTTCATCATCAGCCTCCTCGAAGCTCTGTTGCATAAAGTCTTCGTCGTGATCATCACCAAACGAAATATCTTCGTTTAGTAAGCTATCCAGTTCGTCTTGATCTAACGTATCACTTCCTTCATCGAAGTCGTCATCAAGTGAGTCAAAGGTAATTTCATCGTCTTCAGGTAAGATATCGTCATCTAACTGAACGCTTGCGCCCAGTGCATCTTCATCGTCGCCCATTCCGATATCAAGTGGGTCTGGCTCAGGGTCAAATGCAGTCGCAGCGGTTGCAGCTCCCGCCGCAGCGCCTGCAGCCACGGATGGTGTTTGCGGAAGAAAATCGTCATCATCTGTTGACGTCTGAGATTGCTTTCTCCGGCGTAGGAACATAACGAATCCAGCAATTGCCAGTAGTGCTGGCAATGTAGCAAGTAATGCAATGCCAGCTGGCGAGCTAAAAAATGCGCTTAACTCGCTACTTTCTTGCGCTTTTGCTTGAGCGGCTTGCTGATCAATCATTTCATTTTGCAAGTCGATAACAGCCTTTAGCTGTTGTTGGATTTCGCTGTCTTTTCCAAGCTGAGTACGAACCGTTTGAAGCTCGGTAGAAATAGCGCCGAGCTGTTGCTTTAACTTATTGTTTTCGGATAGGATTTCTTCAACATTACGCACCGAGGACTTGAACTCTTTTTGTAAGTCCATCAGCCTCATGTCCTGTTCCATCTTTAAAGAGCGCAGTTGATTAGTCAGGTCTTTTTTTGCTTCTTCAACATCGACTTTACGAGCTTGCGTAACCTTTTTTTCAGCTTCGTTGATTGCATTTGGGTTCAATAATCCCTTACGCTTCATTTCCCAAAGTTTGTCATCTTGATCCGACTTTTGCTTTGCCAACTCAGGGTTTACACTGCGAATTTCATTGATGGTAGGAATACGTAAATACGCCCCATCCTGCATATGGTTGAGGTTTTTATCTAGAAATGAATTAGGATTTTTATCGTAAAGCGCCTTCATCACCTGATAAATGGTGACCGAGTCATCTGGTCGCACTTTTTGTGCTATACGCCACAATGTATCCGTGGGTCTGATAGGCCCTATTGACCGACCTTGAGCCCCATAATCAACCCCTTTAGGGCCTTTTAGCACTACCCCCTCTTGGGTATATACTGGTGTGGCAATCAGTGCGAATACAAAGATACTAAATAAGGCTAAACCGCGCATGCCGATCCTTTACTCAAATGTTTAACACCCGTTAAACGACATTTTATTATTATGGCTTTGAAGCAAGCTCTATTCCAAATGCAAACTATAAACCAGATATGTTGGAATATCCATTGCAACGTATTGAAAGTTAACATGGTTATAATGCTTTTTACTGATTCTGGAATAGTTGATATAGGTGAAGAATAGTCAAGTATTTGACCTAACGGCAAACTTCTTGGCAGAAGTTTGCCGTTATAACGCAGAATAGTAAGCAAAATTTTGCTTACTTTGCGATATCAAAGGGTACCTATAGATAGCTTTCTATAAGGGCTTCTGCTATTTGAATGCTATTTGTTGCTGCACCTTTTCTGGTGTTGTCTGATACCACCCATAAGTTTAAGCCCAATGGATGTGAAATATCTTGCCTTACACGACCCACATAAACGGTATCGTTACCACTTGCATCACTTACCGGTGTTGGGTAGTCGTTTTCGTCTTCAATTAGTTCAACACCCGGCGCATCAGCAAGTAACTGCTTAACATGTTCAAGATCATAAGGCATGCGCGTTTCAAGATGAATGGCTTCAGCATGACCAAAAAACACAGGAACGCGAACCGCAGTCGGGTTAACCAAAACACTTGAGTCGCCCAAGATTTTTTGCGTTTCCCACACCATCTTCATTTCTTCTTTGGTGTAACCATTTTCTTGGAACGCATCAATTTGAGGAATGACATTAAAAGCGATTTGTTTGCTAAACACTTCGTTTTCCATCGGTCTTGCATTCATTAAGTTTGCAGTTTGCTTAGCCAACTCATCTACCGCTTCTTTACCTGCACCAGATACCGCTTGATAAGTTGAGACATTAATTCTGTCAATGCCATAGGCATCATAAATTGGTTTAAGTGCCACTAGCATTTGGATTGTAGAGCAGTTTGGGTTAGCAATGATATTACGATTTCTAAAATCGGCAAGACTGTCTTTATTCACCTCAGGAACTACTAATGGAATATCAAAGTCGTATCTAAAATGTGAGGTGTTATCTATCACAATGCAGCCAGCGTCAGCGGCGATTGGTGCATATTTCTCCGACACGGAACCACCCGCTGAAAACAAACCGATATGGGCATTAGAAAAATCAAACTCTTCAACATCCAGAACTTCGATTTTTTCACCCATAAAGTCAATCTCTTCACCCGCGCTTCGGCTACTCGCGAGTGGGTATAATGTGTCTACAGGAAACTTTCGTTCTGCTAGTAATTCGATAATTTGCTTGCCAACAAGACCTGTTGCGCCAAGTACCGCAACATTATATTTTTGCGACATTATTTTTCCTCATTCTGTAATATACCAACCACAGCACTTAACTCTTGTGCTCAGAAAAGCCAAGTTGGTAAAGCTTTTCACTGATTGGTGAGTCATTATTGACTGCAATTGTACTAAATTCTCGACGCACGGGATATGCTTTACGCAAGGTATCAAAGCCCAATGTGTTTAGCTGTTTTCTCATGATGCCATCATCACGACGAATGTCATAAACAAGATGCGCTAAATTGATAATATCCTGCTCGTTGGCTGTGCTTTGCAATTGGCAGCCAGTGACACTTGGCTTAGGAAGAAAATCACTAATCGTTTTGCTGGCTGGTAAATCGAATTCTCGGCATACGGCTTCGTATAACATTTGCGTGCCTCGCGCCTTACCCTCTAGCGTATGGCCGGCAATATGCACAGATGCAAAGCGAGTATATTGCAATAATGACTGCAAAATATTCGGCTCATTTTCCCAAACGTCTAAGATCAGCTCGAGCGCTTGCCCCTTCTCTACCGCGTGCAAAAGCGCTTGATTATCGATAACATCTCCACGGCTTGCATTGATTATCACCGTACCCGGCTTTAATGCCGCTATCCGCGGTGCATCAAGTAGATGAACCGTTTTATGCGGGCCTTGCTTAACTAATGGAACGTGAAATGTCACGATATCCGCGCGCGCTAAGGCTTCATCTAAGGCTACATGTGAATCCAATGTCCCCGCTTGCTGTCTTACGGGGTCACACAATAATATCGTAAGACCAAGCCCTTTAAGCTTTGATGCCAAACACGCGCCAATATTACCAACACCAATGATGGCAATCGTTTTATCTTGAAGTGGCGTGGAAGTTTCTTGTGCGTATGCAAGTAGAGCGCTTATCACGTACTCGGCAACAGCTATCGCATTACAGCCTGGTGCGCTGCTGAACGAGATATTGGCGCTGGCCAACAATGAGGTATCAATATGATCAATCCCTATTGTCGCAGTCCCAACAAACTTCAGATTATCTGCTTGTGCTAACAGGGCCTCATTGACCTTAGTGACTGAGCGAGTCAACAGAATATCGACGTTTTTTAGCTCGTCAGGTTGAAGGTTACGGCCATCAAACCGTGTTACCTCACCAATTTCGCAGAAGAATGACTCAACTAAGGGCATATTTTGATCGGCTAATATTCGCATGCGGGTTTCCTGTCACCTATTGTCTCGAGTACTCAGGCGATAACACATCGCCTGAGTCGAGTTTAACATGGCAAGCTAGGCGACTAATAATAAAACCTTTTATTTTGTGTCACCGCTTTATTGCAACCAAACGCTATTGCAAAAAACATCACACAGCATACAAAAACGACCGCTCCCTTGAGACTTAACCAGCCACCTGAATCAAGCAAAGGACAAAACGTCATGGCCAACACGTTAATACAACACAATAATAAAGCCCAACGGGTATAAGCTCGGTAGCCAAGTAATGCGGCAAACAAACTGCTAAAAACATTAAAAATTACCGCTTCAGGAAAGAGGTGAAAGGCCGACAACATGGCGGCAAAGGCCAAAATAGTGACTAGATAAAAAATACTCTGCTGCATCTTGTTTCTCCTTAACATGGACAGCAATATCAACCGCTACACTAGGTCGTAGCGATAAATCCTAACTCACATAGCTACCAAGAAAATGGACTGCATTTGCTACTCCTTAGCAATTCTTAAAAGCACCATTTCGTGGCTATGCTTAACCCAATTGTAGAAACATTAACGTGTATTTCAATGCAAATCCGACATGAAGTTTTGGCAATTATAATGCACAGATAACGAACTTCTCTGAAAGAAATTTCATGTGCATTTTCGTCATATTGCACTACGTTCATTACACTTAAATATCGATCAGTAATTAATAGCGTTGAAAATTCTCTCAGGTTATAGCTGGGGTGTAATCAATAACTTTTAAATTACTGACATGAGAAGCATGACTCATTTAACACTCAGATTCAGTACAAAACGTAAATAATATGTCACAACAAGGCATCAACTAATTCGCATAGAGGGTATGAAGACGCTTGAAATATCAGCGTTAACCAGCTAGTCTAACTGGGTGGTCAGACCTCTTATAAGGAAGAACAACATGACACTTATATTTGTTCTCGCGTTGTTAGCCTTGCTCAGCGCAGCAAGCTATCATCGCGCAAGCTGGAATACCGCTCTAGGTATTGCAGCAGTTACAATGCTAGTTGGCACCTTTGCTGGTGCATTTGGCATTATCTCTTGGTTAATTTTCTTAGCGATTGTTATTCCGCTTTCAGTAACGAACCTGCGTCAGCAGTACATCGTGGCTCCAGCATTTAAAGCGTTCAAAAAAGTTACGCCGACAATGTCAGAAACCGAAAAGTCAGCGATTGATGCAGGTACAACTTGGTGGGAAGCCGATCTATTTTGTGGTAACCCAAACTGGGATAAACTTCATCAATTTCCAAAGCCACGCTTGAGCGTTGAAGAGCAAGCGTTTTTGGATGGTCCGGTGGAAGAAGTATGTGCCATGCTTAACGACTGGGAAGCAACACATGAGCTGACTGACTTACCGCAAGACGTGTGGCAATACTTAAAAGACAACAAGTTCTTTGCGATGATCATCAAAAAGCAATACGGTGGTCTTGAGTTTTCAGCTTACGCGCAATCTTGTGTACTACAAAAGCTTACCAGTAAATCAACTTTACTTTCGTCTATCGTGGGCGTACCTAACTCGTTAGGCCCAGGTGAACTACTTCAGCACTACGGTACTGACGAGCAAAAGGAACACTACTTACCTCGTCTAGCAGTGGGTGATGAAATCCCTTGTTTTGCATTAACGTCACCAGAAGCGGGCTCTGATGCTTCATCTATCCCTGACTTTGGTGTGGTATGTAAAGGTGAATGGGAAGGTGAAGAAGTATTAGGTATTAGCCTAACGTGGAACAAACGTTATATTACTTTAGCACCTGTTGCGACTGTACTTGGTCTGGCGTTTAAGATGCGCGACCCGGATGGTCTATTAGGTGATAAAGAAGAGCTAGGTATTACTTGTGCGCTTATTCCTACAAACACGCCTGGCGTAAAAATTGGCCGCCGTCATTTCCCACTGAATGTACCATTCCAAAATGGCCCTACCCAAGGCGAAAACGTGTTTGTACCACTCGATTTCATTATCGGTGGCGCAAAAATGGCAGGACAAGGCTGGCGCATGCTGGTTGAGTGTTTGTCGGTTGGTCGTGTTATTACGCTACCTTCAAACTCTGCCGGTGGTATTAAATCCCTTGCAGTTGCAAGTGGTGCATACAGCCGCATTCGTCGCCAATTCAAACTTCCTATCGGTAAGATGGAAGGGATTGAAGAGGCACTAGCGAAACTTGGTGGCTATGCGTATAGCTCTGATGCTGCGGTGACTATGTCAACTGGCGCGGTAGATTTAGGTGAAAAACCTTCGGTTGTTTCTGCCATTTTGAAGTACCACTTAACCGAACAAATGCGTGCTTCAACCATCCATGCCATGGATATTCATGGTGGTAAAGGGATTTGTCTAGGTCCAAACAACTACGTTGGCCGTGGTTACCAAGGTGCACCAATTGCAATTACGGTAGAAGGTGCAAACATCCTAACCCGTAACATGATCATCTACGGTCAAGGCGCTATTCGCTGCCATCCTTTTGTACTGGCTGAACTTGAAGCTTGTTCTATCAAAGATAAACAAGAAGCGCTTGATAGCTTCGATAAATCCTTGATGGGTCACATCGGTTTCACTATGTCGAACTTGGTAAGAACTAAGTGGTTAGCGCTAACCGGTGCACGTTTCACCAAAGTACCATTTAACGATGAAACCGCTGTTTATTATCGTAATGCTGCTCGTTACAGTGCATCATTGGCATTAATGTCTGATATTTGTATGGCTGTATTTGGTGGTTCACTGAAGCGTAAAGAGCGTATTTCTGCACGTTTGGGCGACTTATTAAGCTACCTTTATCTGGTTTCTGCAACGCTTAAGCGCTATAACGATGAAGGTCGTCGTAAAGAAGACTTACCTTTTGTGCAATGGTCTTGTCAGGAGCACCTGTACCTTTGTCAACGTGCCCTTGCTGACTTAATCAACAACATGCCTTCTGCTGCATTACGTGGTTTGTTGAAAGTGGTACTGTTCCCATTTGGTCGTCCGGTTCGTAAACCAACCGACAAAATGGAGCACAAACTTGCTCAGCTACTTCAAGTACCTAGCGAAACGCGTGACCGCCTTGCAACACACATCTACTTAAAAGATGAGCCTCTGTGCTTGCTTGGTAAGCAAGAGCAAACGCTAAAAGACATTCTTGCCGTAGAGCCGTTATTTGAAAAGGTATGCCGTGGTACTGGTAAAAAGTTACCGTTTATGCAACTTGATAAAGTAGCAGCAATGGGGCTTGAAGCAGGTGTACTGAGCGAAGACGAAGCAGCTAAATTGACTGCCGTTGAAGCAAAACGTCTTGCCGTTATCAACGTTGATGACTTTGACCCTGAAGAGTTACTTGCCGGTAAAGCAAGAACGAAGGAATCAAGTAAAGCAGACGCAGCATAACTATTTTTGTTTAGGTAGTGTGATCCATACTACCATAGCAATTAGCGTGGATATAAAGGTCAGAATTTTCTGACCTTTTTTCTTGGCAGATTATACCAATTTGACTTAATACTTGCTCAATTTGAAGGAATAAATCTGACGCTAACAGCGTTAAAAATTTCTTATTTAGAACAACTAAATAACAAAATTTTTGCCTGGTTATCGACAAGATTTTCTCGCCTCAAAATAGACCACTTAATTAAGAAAATTGGTATTAGAGCCGGGGGAACACAGCTCTAGTGTTTTAAAATAAATATCGCACTTTAAACGTCACTAAGTCTTGCACTGGTTGCTGCCATAAATCAGCGACACTACCAAACCAGTCTCTGCGCCCGACTTGCGACTTTTCAAGTGTCGAAAAGTTTGCACCTCCGCGTTGATACACTAAAAAAATATCTGAATATGCACCCATGCGATAACGCAGTTTTATCTGGCTTGCTAAGCGCCTGTCGTCAAAACTGGTGTCACCATGAATTTCGCGAAGCTCGCCATTGGTAATTTGATAAATCGTCTTACTTTGCGCTTCAAGTATCGTCCACTGTAGCGAACCACTGAGTTCAAGGTTGTCGGTGATCCGACCATTAAATTCCAACTTATTGGAAAACTCATCTCTGTCGTATTCACTCAAGCGGTTTTGCCCGTTCGCCATCAGCCAGCCATCACCGCTTCTAAAGAAATTACTCAACTTAAGGTTCCAGTTGTAGTGTGGCATCCACGTCAAATCCACAGCGTATTGCTGTGCTGAGCCTGATATTCCCTCTTGGTCAAGCTCTATACTCGCAGCCCAAGAAAAATCCCCCACATAAGGGCTTTGATAAAAGACCCGAGACTCCACACGGCTTGGCATCTCAAACACCTCAGTGCCTCGCCCTAAGTTGTCTTGTTTACCGCTAGTGTAATAATCTAGCCCGAGGTTAAGCTGACCACCATTTGCCAACAAAAACTGCGCTAAATATGCTTGTCTGGCCGCTAAACCTGTTCCAGCATTGTTTTGCTCATGCCTCAGTGTGAGTGACTGCTTAAACCTGGTAAACCAGCTGTCTTTTGGGTGCATCGAGTATTCACCATAAAGCTCGCTCACCTGCCAGTCATTGCGTTTCATATAGCCGAGATCACGGTTATCAAATTCGTCATCCACAGCAAAGTAGCGCGCAGCGAACTTCGTCTGTAAAGAAAGTTGATACTCCGCGTCTAGCGATACACCTTGACCTGTAACACGTTGCTTTTGTGTTTCTACCTCAGTTTGTAATAGCGCGCCTTTGAAAGACCAAGTATCACTACGATACTGGCCGTCAACGGCATAACTCATGGCATCGCGTTCAAGAAATGGCCGTTCTGTTTTGGTCGCAAGCACACCGGCCTGCCAATCTTGCGTGCGATAATTAGCTCTTGTTGCAAAAAACTGCTTACCAATATCGTCCGAAAAGTCCGACTCAGACACAGCAAAAGTACCAAATTGTACCGACTTTCCTTTATGCACAAATCGTAGTGCCGCATCTATGGGGGTGATTGCGCGTGTACCATCATCACTTGATGCCCCTATCCGACGAGTATGAATAAGCTTAGTGCTTTCAAGTGCAGCAACGTCAAAAAGGCTGATATCTTGGGTGAAAAATGGACGTTTATCGGTGCGAAGCGTTTCCACGGCTGAATAATTCACGTCAACATCATCGATATCCACCTGACCAAAGTCAGGATTCACGGCAAGACTCACCTTCTGATGATGAGAAGGCTTGTAAAACAAATCAAAGCCAACATCGGACTGGTGCTGGCGCTCGGAAGGTGAAGTGCTTAGCGGTGCAAATTGAGCCTGATGCGCAAAGTAAGGCACAAATGCCAATTGAGAATGCGCGGGGATCTGTGCTGCGATCTTTGGCATGGTCAGGAAGAAATCACTATTTGCTGTTGTATCCTCATGGTTTGCATAGATAAAATTACTTTTAAGTTCATACAACTGTACCGAAACCCCAATCTTTGTAAGCCCCTGCTCATCTCCTGGCTGAAACGACACGGTATGCCAAGGGATCAATAATTCCGTGGTCCAATACGTATCGTCAATGTGATTGGCATAGTGCCAGTCCCCATCCCAATCGTAATCCACGTTTAAGCTTGGGGTTACAACACCATCTTGCGAGCCGCCACCTAATGTCACCGAAAATTGATATGCACTACTACCGTCGCCTGAAAAGTCCACTACTACCCGATTGAAGTCAGCTTGCATAAAGCGGTCATGGATATTGAATTGTCGCTTGCGCTCGGCTTCATTCTGGAAGTTTTTAATACCAATATAAACACCGTCGGCGGTTGCAAAAGCTTTTGCGGTAATTTTGTCATTGGCAGATGCCAAAGTTACAGGCACAACCTGAACAAATTGTTCAAACTGTGTAGCTGAACCCCACTGCGCTTCATTCAACTTACCATCAACCACGATAGGTTCCGCAAGTGCAGCTCCTGCCATCATGGGATAACTTAAACCGAGCCAAAATTTATTGCTTTTATTCATACATACTTTCCTCAGAGTTATGCCTGCTATTGCAACAAACTTTGCCGTAAAAAGTTCTTAACTTTTTCTGAAGAAAGCTGACTTAACCTTTATAAACATTGACTTAATCTTAAGAAACGCTAACGTTATGGGAACAATTGGTTTTAATTATTGAAATTGGTACTCAGCGTGCAGGCACAGGAAGTAGAGATGGTTTGTTTTGGACATTGGCAGTTTGATCTCCAGCAAGATTGCCTAACACATAGGCAAAGCCAAGAAACCGTAAAACTTGAGCCACAAATGGCAAGGTTACTCGCGCTTTTTATTGAGCATCATAACGAAGTGCTAGAGAAATATTGGCTTACCGAACAGCTGTGGCAACATGCGGTTGTCGAACCTAATAGTCTTTATCAGCTTCTGACTAAACTGCGAAAAGTGCTCGGGGACGACCCTAAAAACCCGATTTACATCAAAACCATCCCAAAGCGGGGCTATCGCTTTATCGCACCACTAGAAAGACATGAAATAGCGCCTCGTCATACGGCAAAACCAGTCAACGTAATCGCCAAGTCCCGTATTTTTTCACTCAGTGCCGTCGCAATGGCAGTGTTATGCTTTGGAGCAATCGCCTTTTTTAATCAAGCACCAATAGAAAAAACACCATCACGCTACGAAACCTCGAGCCTCAGTCATGAGCTTGGCCTTGAATTTGACGTTGATGCCCACCAAAGCAAAGATCTCATCGCCTATGTAAAAGATTTTACCCACCTTATTATTGCCAACAAACAAGGCTATCAATTAAATGAACACCGCTTTGATTCGCGGATCAGCTTTCCAAGTTGGAGTCCCGACTCAGATAAGCTGGCATTCTGGCAATATCAAGGTAGTGGCTGTCAACTTCATGTTATGACTGCCGCAGGGCAATTTTTCCACAGTTCTCAAATTCTTCCGTGCCAAGTTGGTACTAAACCCGTTTGGAAAAATGACAAAGAGCTCATCCTAACGTTCGGCCAATATAATGCCAAAGCAGCACACCTTTACCGGCTTGAGTCCCATCAAATGGTTAAGCTGCCACTTGCTTTGGCAGCCAACGAGCGGTTAAAAATGGCCCTTCGAGCATGGCAAGATAAAACCTATTATTTAGTTCAAGATAAACAAGGGTTCGCAAGACTACAAACGCTCGATGGCACGGTACATCTAAAGTGGTCAGCTCCAGTCACTTCAGTTGCGTTTGATGTTTATCATCAAGCTGTGATTGCGAGCCAATATGGCAGCCTATCGCGACACTTTAGAGACGGTGACAGTCAAGCCATCAAAGAAACGGAAATTGGCTTATACACAAGCTTCTCAAGCGATAATCGCGGCGATATATTCGCGGCATTGGAGAGTTTTCAAGTTAATATCAAAGACCGAGATGATCTCCCCTTATTTTCAAGCTCAAGCATCGACTATCTACCACTGACCAACAGCTTGGGGGAAACGGCGTTTATGTCGAGGCGCAGCGGCGTATGCGAGGTGTATCTATATCACGATGATAAAATCAATCAGCTTTCCTTTCATCAGGGGCATGAATACGTTGGTTTTTTAGTATGGAGTCCAGAGCTGAGCTATTTGGCCTCAAACCGTGATAACGATTTAGTGATATACGACCGAAAACGCCCACTCACCCAGTTCAATTCACAGCTGAGTCTGCCCGTCAAAAGCATGGGCTGGATAGATGAGCAAACACTATGGGCTTATGACGGCGAAACATTAAACCAATACAGCTTGTCTGGGGCGCTTATCAGCAGTCATGATAGTACAGCTGACTTTGTCTTTTATCACCCCGAAAGACAAACCTGGTTTGTGCTACAACAAAACCTACTGCTTGAGTACGAGACGCTCTTCGAAAGCGACTCAGAAGCGTTAAATAAATATGCGTTAAGTCAAAAACAAACCAATCAATTTAGTAACTTAAGAATTCGCGGCAACGACATCTATTGGCAATCCGCTTGGTCAAAAAGGGACTACATTTGGCAACTCACCTTGATGCCAGAGCAAAACCCTACGCTTAAAAAAGTCGGCCACTTGATTTGGCACTACGATATCGACGCGCTTGGGGATCTACTCATAGCAAAAATGGAAAGTGTAGAAGGCGATATCAAGAAACTGACTCGCCTACCAGAAGCTGCCAACTAACGATTATCATTACAAAAGCACATACGCGGTATAGCTCAGCACTAAGGTGCTGAGCCAAGTCATAGCTAAAAGCTGTGGACTTTTTAATGCACTTAACACTAAAAGTGGTAGAAAGGCATAGGGTAACAGGCTCACTGCACTCAGTCCTAATAACATATAGACAGGCACTGAAAAACAGACGGCAGCCGTCAGCACAATAATCCAGATGCTCTGCTTTGCCGATTGCAGCTTATCTATACTCAACCAATATGCAGTGCGGTCGTAGACTTCAGGTTTGAGATCAATGGCAAGGCTCGACCACCATAATAGATTTAACGTCACCAGACCTGGAACGTAATTTGCCATCAGATCGGGGCGCTCTGCGCTTAAGATCGCGCCAAACCATAGCACCAACACACTCATCACAATGCGCCGAAGCAACACAAAATAGTGGTTGTAAGCAAAGCTCAGCCAAAATGTCGTCAACCCTTTAACCATTACCGATAACGTCACTTTACGCGGTAGCAAAGCAGCACAACCAAACACTATTAGGTTTACAGCAATCAAATACCAAGTAATTTCGACAACAGCAAAACTGATAATAGCTGTTATCAATAATCCAATACTGGTCCCCAAAGGACGATAAATAAAACAAAGAGCAACGAAGAATTGCGTCACCGCAAAAAACAGTAAATGCCATGCTTGTGTGATTTTCTCAATTCCAATCGAGTAGCAAAGAATTAGCGTCATCAATAATAAGGGGTGAACAACCAGTACGGACAATCCATCCGCCACTTTTTGATGGATGGTACGATGCAGGATCGTGTGGTGGTAACTTCGGTGCGCTTTGTCCAAAACCGCATCTCGAAACACAAATAGAATAAAGCTTTGCGCCGCAAGTAATCCCCACGCAATTTGTACCTGTGCAACGGGATTATCACTTTCTACAATTTTACCTATACCCATAAATAGTATTGCGATAAAACCTAGCAGATAAACTTGAAACAATGCAGCTATCATCAAGCCAAATTGCTGAAGTTGCTGGCCTATAGCTTGCAGCGATAAGGAAAGTGATGCTTTTCTGTAACGATAGTAATAAAGCATATTAACTACCCTGTTTTGGTGCTAAGGGAACAGAGTGAAATCCAACTTGTAAAAAAGGTTCAGGCTCATGACTTGTCATCAGCACCATGCCAGCGTAGTTTTGCGCGAGCTCAACGATATATTCGCAGCCTGCCGCGTCCAAAGCTGCAGTAGGCTCATCGAGCAATAAATAAGGGGTATTACGCATCAAGGCATTAATAAGCTGAAGCTTCTTTTTGTTACCAGAGGAGAGATCCGCGTAACGCGTCATTAAAAAGGTTTCAAACTGAAAGTCGTTTACAAGCTGCGAAGGAAAATCACATTGCCATGCGGTTGATGTGAGAGTTAATAACTCTTTTGCACGCAAAAAAGCAGGAAATGGAATGTTGTCTGACGCAAGTGCAACAAGTGTTTGGCGTTTATCGATTTTCTTGTCTTGTAATAGAATGTCGCCATTGAACGCATCATCAAGCCCAGCAATCATGCACAGTAAGGTGGTTTTCCCTACGCCATTCGGCGCCGCTAAACAAATTCTATTATGCTCAAACTCTTGTGAGTAATTGTCAAACAGTACCTCTTTGGAGAAGCTTTTACTTAGAGATTTTATCGTTATCATCTTGCTCTACACTATAAATCCAAATAGGGATTTATATTTATGTTTAAAAATGTAGTTGTCATAAAACTTAACTTATTACAAAAGCCAATATTTATCACCTAGTTAGAAAGTAAAATGACATATATTACGTACCTTATTTTGTAACAAAGCCTTACACTCTACATTTTTTAACATCTTATAAACATCATTAAGTAACCTTTCATTTTTCCATCCTATACTCTTGCTCCGAAATCGCTTGAATAACGACCTATGTTCAAAATATTGATAAAGGAGATCAACTATGAACTTTCGTATCCTAACTGCAGCCACCCTATCCCTATTAGCGGTAGCATGTTCGTCTGAAGATATCGAGACCGCCAACTTCGGTTCTGACATCTATAAAAACCAATATAACTTGGTTAATGCCACCGATTATGAAATTGCATTTCACCTTGCTAACACTGAGCTAGACGGTGATGAACGAAATGTCGCTGACGATAAATATCGCGTCAAAGTACTAGCTTCCGGTTCAGAACCCGTACGCATAACACACGAACATAACACCAACCGTGAAATCAGTTTTTATGCTGAGTCAGTCAACAAGCTTGGCATGATAGAACAAGAAAAAATTAAGGTAAGTAATGACCGAGATTATCACTTTGTTGTAATGCAGGATAGCAACGATACCTTAGATATAAAGGTGGTTAGAAAGTCTAAAGACGATCACGATAATAAATTTACCGTACGAGTATTAGCTTCCAAAACAATGACATTAAATATTAACGGTTCAGACGTTGAATTTGATAAAGGAGAAGTCAGTAGCTGGTATCAAGTGGATGACTGTAATCAAGATATTATGATGGGTGATGAGGTTATAAGTCTTTGCAATGCATCACTAGACCGCTCTTACTTACTCGTCGTCGGTGAAACTGGATTAATGAGCACCGTTTTAGAATACTAACTAATTAGTGTTTTTGAGGCTGCCGATATTCCGGCAACCTCAACGGTTAGCCGTCTAGATTTATATTTATAACGCATTTTTTATTCACAAAAAATTCAACTTTCTGCCGAAATAAGTCAATTCTATTCATTTTCAGATCCGACCATACAAAATAGTGACATTTGTCATAAGTCAGTTTTATTAAACTTTCCACGCGCAATAAAAATAGAGTTTTAGCTTTAAAAATCAATTAATTCTTTATATCTCATAGAGATAAAAAACAGCTATTAACAACTCCATATTGCAATCATTTTATAACATTTCAATTATGTTAACGTTAGATTTAATTAACATTAAAATGTCAAATTTTTCGTGTTGACACCCTGAAAACTCGGGCTTAACCTAGCCGCCGTTCTTAAAACACAACAATCAAAAAATCACATTTAATATTTTTTATTTACAAATAAAATAATCTTGTAACAAAGATAGCGACAATAGTATCGCGACAAAGCCGACCAAGTTAGCGGATTGGCACACACGGGACGTTGGTTAAGTAGTACTCGCCTCTAACAAGTATGATTGGGTTTTCTAAACAATTTCCCGCCATACAAAAATATAAGCATTGTGAAAATCACAATCGGATTCATTATTTTAGTCAGAGTAGGAAAGTCATGAACCAGTACAACACAGAAAAGGAAGCAATTCAGGTCGAGAAAAAGCTCGGTAGTATTGTTTTCATCTCGCAAGATCAATCACTTTCTCTGGAGTCAGTGCAAGATTACGCAGCTCAGCCCTTATCCAAAGTAAAATTGGACGAATTGGCACTAAAAGCTAGAATCGAGCAAAACCGTCAATACCTGGACAATAAATTAGCAAATCAAGAAGATATATACGGCGTGACGACTGGTTTTGGTAACTCAGCAAGTAACCGTATTTCGACTTCTCTCTCTGAAGAATTACAACAAAACCTCATTGCTTATCATGGCTGTGGCGTTGGTGATTACCTTTCAGAGTCTGATTGTGCCGCGACTTTATTGATCCGCATGAACTGTAATGCCAAAGGCTTTTCGGGCGTTAGTTGGGAATTGCTGGCGCAAATGGAAACCTTTCTAAACAACCGCATCATCCCAGCTATCCCTTCTATGGGTTCAGTGGGTGCGAGTGGCGACTTAACACCACTTTCTTATGTCGGTGCCGCACTTGGTGGTAAGCGTAAGGTGTACTATCAAGGACAACTACGTGAAACCGCTGAAGTGTTAGAAGAGCTAAACATTGCGCCATACAAGCTAAAGCCGAAAGAAGGTTTAGCTATCATGAATGGTACTTCGGTTATGTCTGCCATCGCCACGAATGCGCTAAAAGACATCCGCCGCGGCATTGATTTAAGCTGTAAACTGATCGCGCTTTATGTCGAACTTATCGAAGGTCGTGCATCGCCATTCCATAAACGCGTACACGAACTTAAACCACACCGCGGACAGCAGATCTGCGCAGAGAAAATTCTAGAACGCTTAACTAACGTCGATCAGCGTTTAGGTCGCAGAAACCGCACCGATGACAACATTGAGTTTGGCAAGCAAGAAACGTTCAGGTTACAAGATAGCTATTCAATTCGCTGCTCTCCGCAGGTGTTAGGTCCATTAATTGATGCTGAGATGTGGGCATCACAGATCCTAACGACTGAAATCAACTCTGTGAACGATAACCCACTATTTGATGATGAGAACGACCTTATCCTCAACGCGGGTCACTTCTACGGTGGTCACGTTGCAGCGGTGTGCGATACCCTCAAGCCACTCGTTGCAAACATGGGCGCCTTACTAGAGCGTGAATTAGGCATTTTGGTTGACGACCGTCTTAACGGTGGAATTTCTAACAACTTGGTTGCGCGTGAAGATCTTGGCGACAAAGCTTGGGTACACCACGGTTTCAAAGCAATGCAAATTACCTCTTCTTCTCTTGTTGCAGAAGCACTGAAAAATGCAGGCCCTATGTCAGTATTTTCACGCACAACAGAAGCACTAAACCAAGACATCGTCAGTATGGGCACCATCGCCGCACGTGACCTTCGTCGTATTACAGATCTTATCAAGCCAGTTATTGCTATTCAGGCAATGGCGATCCGCCAGGCATTTTATGTTGATGGGAAAGATGCAAAAGCAGAGAAACTCAACGCACTTTCTCGCGAGTTTTTCGACGAAATCAGCAGCAACTTCCAACCAGTCATTGAAGATAGGCCGATGGATGTCGAAATCAACAATATGGTTAACGCCCTATTTAATGAGCAGTAACCCTCTCTAAGTCATTTTTGAGATGACGATAACGCTATAGCTGGCAGCTTCACTGCAGCCAGCTAGGGCTTGTTGTTGCTCAAAAACCGCTAATGAGACGTAAACTACACACCAGAGAAACTAAAAAGGATATAAAAATGAGTAGCTTAGAATCAATAACACAATTTATTAAACAAGACATCATTGTAGACAATTTAGAAGTGGTAGATAGCATTGATGAAATCGAAGATGATGCTCAACTTATCGGTGACGGTCTAGATCTAGACAGCATCGAGGTGCTCGATCTTGTGGTATCTATCGAGAAAAAATACAACCTTAAGTTCAAAGATTACCCAGAACAAACCATTCAAGAAAAAATGAAAAACGTCAGTACCTTAGCTAGCTTTGTTCACGAACAAGTTGAAGCACAAACAACAGCTGAAGCTTGTTGACCTGACCGTAACCATTTTCGCTTGGAAGGACACCATGCAAACATACAGTGCCATTCGTTCAACACTCATGCAACTGATTGAAGCTGAGTTAGAAGTAGATAAAGAACAACTAGACGTACTAAGTGACGACGCCAATTTAATTGAGGCGCCACTGTTTCTCGACTCGGTCGACCTTATGCAGTTATCTGCTGCATGTAAAAAAGCGTTCCAATTAAAAGACTTGGGCGAATTGAGCACTGTAACTTTGGCGACTCTAACACGTCAAATAGCGTTAAACTTAACGCAACAAAAACAAGCAACACCCTTGGAGACTTGGGCAGATCAAGTCACCTCTCTCAAAGAGACCGATTTACTAGCACTGATACAGCGTAGTCTAGAGTGCGAGATCAACGGTCAGGTTCGCCTTATCAAAGACAGCACGCCCTGCGATATCATTGTGAGCACTATGGTGTTATTAGCGCACAATATCACTCCGGTATTAAGTGCGAATGCGGCCGCGAACGCCAATGCGTTTAGCTGGCGAGAACTCCCGCTTGCCAATCAAGAGGTAGAAGTTCCGTTTCATTCCATGACGGCATTTTTACAACAGCATAGCGATAAGACAATTGGCTTTGAAACGTCAGGCAGCACAGGCAAGCCACAAACTTGGCATAAATCCATCGCCTCACTCCATGCAGAAGCTGTCACCTTTGCTGACACTTTCTCGTTTGACGCAGTAGATTATTTCTGTGCCTGCGTTGATATCCGCCACATGTTCGGTTTTATTTGGGCATTTATGCTCCCTCTGCAACTTGGCAAACCGGTGTGTTACGAACTTGGTTCTACACCGGACTTACAACCAGTAAGAGATAAACAGGTAGGTGTGATCTTAACGCCAACTATGTTTGACTTTGTGACCGATCAGTTAAGTCAAAACCACTGTTACTTAATAAGCTCAGGTGCACCATTCAAAGGTGAGAAAGAGCAAAAGCTTGCCGACCTTATTTCTTCCCTATCGCTTTCAATACAAGCTTTTGAGGTACTAGGCAGCACTGAAACCGGCGGTATCGGCTATCGTCCATTAGGCAACAACGAAACGCACTTTACTAAGTTCACTGCGGTCGACATTTATCAAAATGCCGAGCGTAAAACCATGTTGAGATCGCCGTTTTTAGTGGCTAATTGTGAAGAGTTTGAGCTCAAAGATAAGCTGATTTTCAGCAATGAAAACCAATTCACACACGGTGGGCGCGCAGACCAAATATTTAAGTATGCAGGTAAACGCTACTCGCTACAAAGTATAGAAAAAATCCTCCAAGAACGCTTTGCGGGACTTCGCCATCGCGTGTTTTTTATCGAGGACAATAACAATAATAAAGGGGGCGAGCTGGTCGCCTTTGTCGAAGGACTATCTTGCATCCCTACACTTCAGGACATCAGAAGTTGGTTTAAAGATTTACCCACGCCGCAGGTTCATTTTTTGGCGCAATTTCCAGAAAACGAGCTCGGCAAAATCACCCTCTCGGCACTACAGGAATGCGTACATGAATAATAAACAACAAACTTTCATTACTGGTTATGGTGTGCTCTGCGCAGCGGGCGAGAATCGCAAAGCGCTGCTAACTAGCATCAAGGAAAACCGCACTGGTATTGACCGCATTAATCGTTTCGACACACAGGGACTAACACACAATGTTGGGGCGCTCGCTATCAACTACGAGCACCACAGCGCAGAACATTTTGATATGGATCTGGCGAGCCAATACGCTATCCATGCCGTTACAGAAGCACTTGAGCATGCAAATTTAGCCTTAACTGAGATGGACAGTACCCGTGTGGCATTTATTCTCGGTAATGCAAACTGCGGTATGTTTTCATTGATGGAGAGCCTTAAAGGTCAGCATCAACTAGGGTTTAAGTTTTATCCACCACATCAAATTGCAACCGATGTCAGCCGCCACTTCGATATTCAGGGCCCTGTAATGACTTTCACCTCGGCCTGTACCGCAAGTAGCAGTGCCATTGCTTTTGCTAAGCAACTTATCGAAAATGACCAAGCAGATGTTGTCATTGCTGGCGGTGCAGATGCCCTCAGCGAGCTAGTTTACGGCGGCTTTCAGTCGGTACAATCCTTGAGTCCTGAACCTTGTGCTCCGTACAGCGAAAAAATGGGATTAAGTTTAGGTGAAGGCGCAGGTTTTTTAGTCTTTGAATCGCAAACACATGCTAATAAGCGTAACGCAACGCTGCGATATCAATTGCTCGCGACAGGGTCGAGCTTAGATGCTCACCACGCTACAGCGCCTAACCCCGAGGGCGATGGTGTACGCCGCGCTTTTACGCAGACATTGTCCTATGCGCCCGTTGCAGCAAGTGATATTGAATATATCAACAGCCACGGGACTGGTACGCCAGCAAACGATGGCGCAGAGCTAAAAGGGATCCAATCAGCCATTGGTGAACAGGCCATGCGCGACGTCTCGGTTTCAAGTAGTAAATCTTACTTTGGTCATACCCTTGGTGCCGCTGGTGCCGTAGAACTTATTTCAACTTTGGTCAGTCAGGATGAAGGGCTTCTACCAGCAACACTGGGTGTCGACTCAATAAGGTCTTGTTGCCAAGCATATCAATTAGTGACCAATCAGGCGAAACCTCAGGTTGTTGATGTTTTTGCGGTGACTAACTCAGCGTTTGGTGGCCACAACACCAGCATGCTACTCAGTAAACATCAGAAAACGTCGATTAACACGGCGCCAAAACCGGTGTATCTACTTGCCGCCACCAGCCTGTCTGATACTGAAGTATACAATGCTCGACAAAATAGCACCGACCACTTTGCTGAATTTAACTTAAAACAGCAGTTCTCTGCACTTTTCCAGCGCCGTACACCGTGTGTTGCACAATTTGCCTTGGGTGCCTGCCAATTTACCTTACAAGACAGCGATCTCGATCTAGCGCAATTACCACTGCCAGAATTCGCAGCCTACTATGCTAATCCCATTGGTTCGCTGGAAACCTTAGATAAAAACCTCGCATCATTTCAAGATGGCATTGCAGAGCTAAAAAGTACGCATTTCCCCAATACCGTCGTCAATGCCACACTAGGGCAACTGGCACTCGGCTTCGGCTTTAAAAACTCGGCCACTTGTGTGAGTGATTTAGGCAATGACTTTTTACATGCGCTTTGGAGCGCAGCACTTGATATGCGTGAAGGTCGAAGTCGATATGCGATGGTATGTAGCTCGCAAGACGATACTGCACTCTCGCAGCAAGTCTGGGCTGCACATCAATTCCAAGCAGATATCGGTCATTTTTCCAGCGCGGCGCTCTTGGCAACCAGCGAAGTGTTACCGGCAGGCTACCAACCTCTCGCAGAAATCATTGATTTTATTCAAATCAATGATGCGCAGGAACATCAAGCACTAGACAGATTATTAGCAAGCCATGCTAGGAAGCTGAGCCAAGTAGGCAATGTCGTGTTAAGTACTTATCACGATGAAGCGTTTGCCACCATTGCAGCAAGCTTGGACAGCCATTTACCACAGGCCCAACTTATAAAATATCAGCCACAAACCACGCCTCTACACAGTACAGAATTAGCAGTGCGTGCGCTAATGCATGCACTCAACACCCCAGCTGGTGATACCGAGTTAGATCAAACCCTACTCCTAAGCGTTAATCTCGCGGGAAGTATGACGGGATGTATTTTACGAACAGTAAGGAAATAAGATGACGACCGTGATCGAAGTGAAGAACTTAAGGAAGGTCTACAAAAGAACACGAAAAGTTGCCGTCGATGACGTCTCTTTTAGCGTTAGCGAAGGCGAATGTTTTGGACTCCTTGGGCCCAATGGCGCCGGAAAAACCACGACGTTGGAAATACTTCAGGGCTTGCGTAGTGCAACGTCAGGTGAAGTGACGTTATTCGGTCTTAATTGGAAGCAACACGAAACCAAACTTCGCAGCCTTATGGGTGGCGTGATGCAACACAATAACCTCTACGAAAAACTCAAAGTAAAAGAGTGCGTCGAGCTATTTGCCAGCTTTTACCCAAGCTACACGCCAATTGATACGCTGCTTGAGCGCTTCAATTTAAGCGAGAAAAAGGACGCTTGGCTAAGCGAACTCAGCGGAGGACAAAAGCAACGCGTATTTTTGGCGATGGCAGTGGTTGGCCAGCCCAAGTTGGTGTTTTTAGATGAGCCAACTACGGGACTTGACCCCACGAGTCGCCAGGAGTTTTGGCACATCATTAAAGATCTCAAAGAAGCTGGTACCTGTGTGATGTTAACGACGCACTACATGGATGAGGCAGAGTTCTTATGCGACAACTTAGCCATCATTAATTCAGGTCAAATCATAGAGTCAGGCGCGCCAAGCGACATTATTAATCGCACCTTTGAGACTCCGGTGATTAAAGAACCCAGAAAAGCCACACTCAACGACGTATTTTTGAAACTCACAGGTTCCACGATGGAGAGGGAAAGTTATGCCTGAGTTAAGTCAAACTAAGTTATATCCATTTTGGCAATTAATGATGGTCAATATTCGACCTTTTTTCCGTGATAAAGCGGTATTGCTATGGACATTCGGTTTACCTATTTTTATCGCCCTATTGTTGATCCAAGCCTTCTCCGGTGGACCAAAAATGTCTCCTATGAATGTGGTGGTGATGCATGGCGAGCAAATTGAACAGAAATGGCTTAAAGCGATGGAGGAAGATCCACTCGTTACCGTTACCCGCCTCTCACAAACCGATTCAATTGTGCTGGAAGACAGCTTTGCTTCTGCTCAGCTGGCGGAAGTGATCAGCTCACCAGGCTCAGTGCTACGTAAGCTGCAAAATGAGGTGAGCCCTGAAGTTTACCTTGCCCCCAATGCTATGTTTTCTACTCATAACTCCGATGAGTCGTTAATGGCACGTAACTATCTATTGCGTCTTAAAGCGCAAGCTAACGGCGAAGAGATGCGAAGCAATGTCATTAGCGTCAAAGGTTATCGTTACACTGACTGGTTGATCCCGGGGATCATCGTGTTACAAGTCCTTGGTTTAGCACTGGTGTCGATTGCCAACAGTTTAGTGTCGGACAGACAAAACGGCTTTTTTAAACGTCTACGCCTTTCTCCTTTCAAACGCCGTGATTACATCATTGGGATCGTGCTCGCACGCTTATTCTTGCTGGTGTTCCAAATGCTGATTCTGTTCGTCGCATTTCACTTTTTATTTGGTTACACGCTGCAAGGAAACGTGCTGGATATCATTGCAGTAATGGCACTCGGTTCATTTTGTATCTGTATGCTCGGCGTGTTAGTCGGCGCCCGTAGCCAACGGGTTGAAGTCTCATCAGGGATAGCTAACTTACTTTACTTTCCGTTGATGTTTTTATCGGGCATCTATTTCGACACCGCTAACTTCCCCACTCTACTGCGAGAAATAGTTTCGTTACTGCCAACCACTGCGTTTTTGGATGCACTGCGCTTAGTCGCAAACCAAGGCGTTGAACTGGCTGCGGTAAGTCGTCAACTGATTATTTTAGGCGTCACCAGCGTGGTGTTTTTCCTCATCGTTTACTTCTGCTTTGACTGGGGAGATGAAAAATCATGATCACCGATAACTTGCCGCACAAGGCACCATTTAAGTTTGCAGACAAGATAATCGAACATTCACCGGGAGAGATGATTGTTGGACTAAAGTTTGTCTCGCATAACGAGCCAGGCCTTCAAGGACATTTTCCGGATGAGCCTATTTTCCCGGGTGTGTTAATCATTGAGACCATGGCGCAGATCAGCGGCTTGTGCTGCAACAACACGCACAAAGGAGGCATGCTGTCTTCCATAGAAAAAGCCAAATTTAGTCGCCCTGTTCGCCCCGGCGAAATCATTAAAGTAACGGCAAAACTAGAAACTGAATTTGGTGCGATGGCGCGCTTTAAAGCACAAGCACACGTTGAAGATGAGTTGGTTGCAAAAGCTGAACTCACGATTGTTTACACGGATTAAGGAACTTGGTTGTGTTTACTGGAAAGACAGTAGTAGTGACTGGCGTATCCAAAGGGATAGGCAAAGGCATCGCACTCGCCTTTTTGCAAGGTGGTGCTCGAGTATACGGTATTTGTCGCACACAAACCCCCATCGCGGAGTTACACAAACCTGAGTATCAAGCTCGTTTCACTCAACAAAGCGGCAATATTACCGACAGCGAGTTCGTCAACTCCGCTATTCGCCAAGCGATAAGCGACACGGGTCGGGTTGATGTGTTAGTGAATAACGCTGGGATCACGAATGATAGCTTGTTCTCTCAGATGTCGTACGACGCTTTTCATAACGTGTTAGATATCAACTTCAAGGGTACATTGCTGTGTTGCCAAGCGGTGTTACCAGTCATGACTAAGCAAGGTGCAGGCAAGATCATCAACATGGTGTCGCAAAGCGGAATAAGCGGACGTGAAGGCCAAGCCAACTACGCGACCTCAAAAGGCGCAATTATTGGCCTCACTCGGACTATTGCACGGCAATATGGTCACTGTGGTGTTTACTGTAACGCACTCGCTCCGACGTTTATTGCAACCGATATGATTGATGATATCCCCGCAAGCATTATCAACCCGGTGCTTAAACATACCGCACTAGGTCGTGTTGGGAGCGTCAAAGAAATTGCTGATGCCACGCTATATCTCGCTTCTAGCGCCTCTAACTACCAAACTGGAAATGTGCTTCGTTTGGATGGAGGGCTTGCGGTATGAATGCTCAAGCGTTTATTTTACTTTATCCAACAAGTGAGTTTGATAGCCACTTCGTTACCCATTTGCTGTCGCAAAAACATCCGTTACTCCTTATCAATGCAAGTGCTGAGGTGCTCGAGCATAATCCAGAAGCGAGCCATATCCACCTCAACGCTCCCCTCTCGGAGTTAAATACCAATACATTACTAGATTGGTTTGAACTCAATAATAATCAGCAAGAAGTGATGGTACTGCATTGTGCCAATCGCCTTGATGAAAGCAATCTACTCGAAGACATTGCCGTTGGCGAGCAAGTGATTGCGCGTCTAGAAAGCGTATTTTCGGTCCTCAGAGTCATCGCGGACAACCTCAGAGTAAGTGGTGGAAACCTCGTCTTTTTAACTCAATCAGACACCTTAAATTACGAATTAGAAGCCACCGCCAGTGTCTGTAACCACGCTCATAATGCGTTGATGATGACGCTCGCGCGCGAGTATCAAGGTAGCAAGCTGGCAGTTAACAGTTTTGTGTTACCGCTACTGGCTACCGATAGCAAAGCCGCAAGAATCCAAAAGCGCAACCTAAAAGGAGGCGTACTGGGTGCACGACCTGCGGTATACAGCTATCAAGACTTGGTGGAATACCTAGTCAACTTTATGAAAACCAACACCATGCTCACCGGTCAATCCATCGCATTCACACCAACGCTGGAGCTCAAGCTATGATGCCGGTTGACTTATACTGTTTCCATCACGCAGGTGGCTCTTCTTTGTTTTTTAGGGAATGGGCCAAACATTTACCTGCGCATTGGCAACTCCACGGCATCGACTTACCGGGCCGTGGTACTAAAGCAGGCATGCAATCTTTACGGGACTGGGATGAGGCACTTAGTCACCTAAGTAGTAGCACGCAACTTCAGCCGCGTAGTGAGCGGCTGTGCGTGTTTTTTGGTCACAGTCTTGGCGGGATGGTGGCTTATAAGCTTGCCGATCATCTTGCTAAACACGCACTGACAACACCGGATTTACTCTGTCTATCAGGGTGTCGCGCGCCAAGTATTCCCTCGGCTACCCAGTACTCAAAATTGACTGACTCGGACTTGCTCACGACTTTATATCATCTCGACATGCTGCCTAAACATCGTTTAACGAAGGACGTAGAAGCGGTTGTGGCCGCCATGTTTAAAGACGACTTTATGTTAGCCGAGCAACCCGTCAGTACTGACATTACGTTGACGATGCCGGTCGAACTGATCCTCGCCACACAAGATCACTTGGTTAAGCCTGAGTCACACCAAGCTTGGTCTGAGTACTGCGAGAACCATTTTCAGCACCATCATGTCGATGGCGGTCATATGTATTTACAACAACGCCCAACGCTGGCGTGTGAGGTGATTGTCGCCGCTGTAGCGCGACACTTAGCACGCTTGCAGCAAACAAAATACCAAAAAGCAAACTGGCAAAAGCCGTTGTGTTAAGGCGAAAAAACAAGGATCACGCAATGAACTCACAGTCCAATTCCGCCAATTTCAAGTCTCTGACAACGAGGCAACTTCACGTATGGCAAGCCCAACAGCTTGATTTGGCAAATCCAGTATATAACATCGCTTGCGCGGTACAATTTACCGGCGGGCTCACAGCCGAGGTGCTAGAGCGAGCCTTAGTGTTGCTATTTGCAAGACACCCAGTTTTATCGAGTCGTATTGATGAGGCTCATGGCGAGCCACAACTCGAATTATTAGCCAGTGCCCCTAAGTTATTAGCCGTGCCTGATGAGATTGCCGCTTTTAGTGACTCTGTCACCGCCAAAACCTTAATTGAGCAAGCTATCGATATCACTAAAGAGACCTTTCAATTCTACGCTTGTAGCTCAGAAACTCGTTTGCTATTGACCATCAAAGGGCATCACATCAACTGTGACCAGTGGGCATTGCAAGTACTGATGAGCGATTTACTCGCATGTATAGAAGCGGTGCTTGATAACTCTGAACTTGATCTCGCCCCCCTTGATTATCAAGTGATGTTTGAAGAAAAGCCTGAGCGTGCAGCAACTTCACAACAGAGCGAACTCTATCCTATCGATTTTTACCAGAGTAATACTGAGGCACTCGCGCACCATTATGACGGCATCGCGTTTCGTGAAGAAAACCCAGAGGCACTCAAACAAGTAAAACAGGTGGCCTCTCAAGCTGGCGTTACGAGTTTTAGCGTCGTGCTTGCCAGCGTCTTTTTGACTTTATTTCATACCACTGGGCAAACCGATTTGACCATAGGGATCCCGATGGCTCGCCGCACCCGTAAAACACGCGCGATCTTAGGTCATTATTCAGACGTTGAAACGGTTTCTATTTGCGATATTGAGCAGTACACAGGCGCATCGCTTATCAGTGAAGTCAGTAACCAGCTCACCCAATTACTGCTGTCAGGAAATAATAATAAAGACGCTGCAAAGCATATTAATGTCACCTGTAACTACTTAGCCAAGCTAAAAAGCAATGGCATTCGTCCAGGGATCACCCCGTTGATGATTGGTCGCCAAGGGTACGAACTTGCTTTGGGCACAGCGGGAGATACCATTATCAAAGGGGTATCCATTGAGCCTGGTGTTTCACAATTTGATATCGAATTTACGCATTTTGAAACCGAAGGTGGCCTTTGTCGTAAAGTGGTCGCCGCTAAGTCTGTCTTTTCTCGCGTGGCAATGACACGGATCACCGATATTCAGGCGCGCTTTATTGAATTACTTACCCACTCTAGCGATCTTAATATCGCCGAGCTGCCTGTACTGGATGAAGAAGAGCAAAAGCTGATCTTGGCGCGCAGCAATCAAGATAATGAAACGTTCTTTTCCGACACCACTTTAAATCACTGGTTTGAACAAGCGGTAAGTAAACACCCAGATCAAATCGCGCTACAAACCCAAACACAATCTATCGATTATAAAACCCTTAACGCCAGAGCCAACGCCCTTGCCTTGCATTTACGGGAGCAATATCAGTCTCAGTATCAACAACCCCTCACTGCAGATACGTTAATTGCGCTGTACATGCAGCCTTCTATCGAGATGCTGATTGCAATTCTTGCTGTCACTAAAGCGGGTGCGGCTTATGTGCCGCTGTCTCCCGACCATGCCAGCGAGCGAACAACCTTTATTCTAAGTGATACTAACCCAAGCCTATTGATTGTCGATGAGCAAGAGTATGCCGCTGCACAAGAAAAATGCCGTTTGGCGGAGGTGGCTTGCCCATTAGTTACACCACTCAATGCCCAGCAACAAAGCGACACAGCCCCTGTCATAAACCAATCACCGCAGGATTTGGTATACATCATTTATACCTCGGGTACGACAGGCCAACCAAAAGGCGTGATGCAAACTCATGAAAACGTCGCTCGATTGTTCACGGCAACGGAACAAGATTATGGCTTTGACCATCACGATACTTGGGTGCTTTACCATGCCAATACTTTTGACTTTAGTGTATGGGAAATGTGGGGTGCCCTACTTTATGGCGGTAAACTCTGTATTCCTGACAACAACCTGATCCGCGATTTTGAGGCCTTTGCAGACTACTGCTCAGATAATCAAGTGACTGTGCTTAATCAGACTCCTGCCGCATTCTATGAATTTAGTGCAGCGGCACTAAGCGCAAAATTGAATTTTGACAAACTGAGGTATGTGATTTTCGGTGGTGACAAACTTAACCCCGAAATGCTCAACCCTTGGTGGAACTGCTACGGCGATGAACAGCCGCTATTGGTCAACATGTATGGGATCACTGAAACCACGGTGCATGTCACCTATAAAGCACTCACGCAACAATCAAGTTCTAAAGCCTCTCATATCGGTAGACCCATATTAGATATGAAAGCGTACGTACTAAATTCCAAATTGCAGTTGGTCGAACCCGGTGCCTGCGGTGAGTTATATATTGGCGGTGCAGGTCTTGCTCGTGGTTATTTAAACCGCGAAGCGCTCAGTCAAGAACGCTTTATTAGCAGCCCGTACGCAAGCGAACAAGATATTCAACAAGGACGAGCCAGACTGTATAAAACCGGTGACTTGGCAAGACGCCTGCCGGATGGTGAGTTGGAGTATATCGGTCGTAACGATAATCAGGTGAAGATCCGTGGCTACCGTATTGAACTGGGTGAAATCGAAAGCGTGATCAACCAATTGCCAGAAGTTGCCCAAGCGGTGGTTATCGACCGTACCCTACAAAGTGTTCCCTACCTAGCCGCTTATATCAAGTTTAAGCCACAACATCACGGCCAAACTGCCCAAGTGAAAGCCCATGTGAGTCAAGCGCTACCCAGTTATATGCAGCCAAAAACGTGGACTGAGCTTGCGGAAATACCTTTGACTGGCAACGGTAAATTAGACCGTAAAGCGTTGCCAGAGCCTGAACTGGTAAGCCAAAGCGAATATGTGGCGCCGCAAGACGAAACGGAAGCGCAACTGTGTGAAGCATTTAAAACTTTGCTTGGTGTTGAGCAAGTGAGCACCAAAGATGATTTCTTTGCTATCGGTGGTGATTCTATTCTCACGATTCAACTCGTTGCTTTGCTCAGAAAGCAAGGCATTGAACTGCAAGTGAAAGATATCTTTGATTGTCCAACTGCAGCGGCGTTAAGTCAGCGTATTGTTAGCGTACAAGCGAATCAACGAGAGATAACACAGGAGCAAGGCCTGCTGAGCGGACGCTTTGATCTACTGCCAATTCAACAATGGTTTTTCAATAAAGCACTACCGGAGGAGAATCATTGGAATCAGGCATTTGCAATCAGGATCCCAAGCGGCTTTAGCCAAATTCAATTACAAGAGGCGCTACACAGTTTAAGTGATCAACATGATATGTTGCGCACAACCTTTATGGAATTTGAAGGCCATATTACGCAAGAATATAACGATGTGAGTACCATGGCGCCACTCAACGTCCTTAACGGCAAGTCACACGATGTACAAGCAGAACTCAACGCGCGACAAAGCCAGTTCGATATTTGTAATGGCCCACTTTGGCAAGTTACACATATCGAAGCGTTTTGCGAAGACTACGACCTGCTTCACTTTGCACTTCACCACTTAATCATCGATGCGGTTTCTTGGCGGATCATCGCGCAAGATCTGCAAACCCTTTTAGCACAAGGAGAGTTGCTGAGTAAACGTACCAGCTATCGACAGTGGGTAGAAATGATGCAAGCGTACCCGGCAGCACACCCGCAGGAAATGGCATTTTGGCAGCGTTTAGCAACCAACTTGCCAAGCTATCCGCCAAGCATGGCTGCAACACCATCAACCGCTTGGTTAGAGCTAGACGCGCACACCACGGCCCGCTTCATACGTGACGCGAATGCAGGCTTCAATACGCAAGGTGAAGAGTTACTACTGGCTGCTTTGTGCCAAGCATTGAGTAAAACCTTTAAGCAAACTCAGCATGCTATCACGTTGGAAAGTCATGGTCGTGAAATGTGGCGTGATGATGCTGATATCAACCAAACAATTGGCTGGTTCACTTGTTTGTACCCGCTACGCCTGACTCAACAAGCGACACTAAGCGACACCATTATTGATGCCAAAGAAGCGCTACGCCAGATCCCGAATAAAGGTCTTGGTTTTGGTAGTGCACAACTGCAAGACACCAGCTTAACGTTGCCAAGTATCAGCTTTAACTACCTGGGCCAAATGGGTGGGCAAAGCGATGCGCTTTGGCAAATAGACAACCAACTGCAAACCGAGACAAGTTCTGCACAAAACGGCTCGGATCTGATCCTCGATATCAATGCGCTAGTTCAGGGCGAACAACTCAGGATCAAAGTGGATTCATTACTAGATGGCAATCTTACCGATGCCTTCGCTACTCACTTAACACAAGCGCTACATGACGTATTGGATACGGCGCTCGAGGCGAAAAAGCGCGGCGGTGTAAGCACCCCTAGCGACTTTGGCGCGGGCTCGCTTTCTCAGGATCAACTAGCTGCACTGCAATCTCAGTTAAGTGAAACACAACTAGAACAAACCACGACTCAGTCTGAAAAAACACAAGAATTAGAGATTTAAACCATGTTGAATTTATGCCAATCACTTGCAAAGGATAACATTGCGCTTTGGGCCAATGGAGACAAACTTAAGATTGTCCATGGTGAGCAAGGACTCAGCCAACAATGGGTTGACTACCTCAAAGCGAATAAAGCCGTATTATTAGATTACCTTGTATCGCAACAAGTTTTTTCCGAACAAGACTTTGAACAGTTGCTAGCGACTGAGCATAAAAAGGCATCTGAGATCCGTGCCATCTTCGATGCTAACAGTATGCAAAAAGGTTTTGTTTATCATCACCTTGCCCAACCAAATGACGATGCTTACCGCGTTCAGTTAGTCATCGATTACCATCAAGCACTCGATGTCGATGCTTACCAACAGGCTTGGATCTTGGCATCAATGCGTTACCCTGCGCTACGTACTGCGTTCAACTGGGAAAATGAAATCATCCAAGTGATCAAAGGAGGAGCCGGATTTACCCCAAATCACTTCAGTTTTCACGACTTGAGTAGGTTAGACCACATTGAACAACAGACACGTATCGATAAGCTCATTCACGACGACCGTAATACGCCTTTCGATTTGACTCAGCCGGGATTAATGCGTTTTGCTATCGTTAAACGCGCTGATGCACATTACACTCTAATTAAAGCAGAACACCATAGCATCAGCGATGGTTGGAGCTTTCCGGTGATGCTACAAACCGTGCATCAAAACTATGCCAAACTAACCAAAGGCGAGCCGGTCATTGTTGAAGAAGAAACGGCTTACCTACAAACACAAGCGCGCTATCAGCAAAATCAAAAATCTAGCGATAGCTATTGGCAAACCCAAAAGGCACAATTTGGTGAGCCCAATGATATCAACCGCTTATTGAGTAAAAATATTGACCAATCTGGCTCGTCACAGATCCACAAAGCAGCGGCGAACGAATTAAAGCTCTCTTCAGAGCGCCATCAACAGCTCAAAGCATTTGCTAAACAACACGGACTAACGCTGAACGTCTTAATGCAATTTGCTTGGCATAAAGTACTGCAATATTACTGCGACGCTGAGCAAACCATAGTAGGCACAACGGTCTCGGGTCGTGAACTCCCCATTGACGGGATCCATGCCAGTGTTGGTTTATATATCAACACCCTACCTCTTTCCCTTGATTGGCAAGAACCGGCCAGTATTCGCACCCAGCTTACAGCGCTGAAAGAAAAAATTGCAGAACTTAACGGCAACAGCAGTGTTTCACTGTCGCAACTACAAGAGCCGAATACTCGCCTGTTCAACAGTCTATTTGTATTTGAAAACTATCCGACACCAGCGGGACAAGACGTGCTCGAATGGTCATTCGATAAGATGATTGAAAAAGTAGACTATCCGCTCACCATCAGCATTGTTGAACAACAAGATATCTTGCTACTTAAGTTGAGCTTCTGCGAAACCATGTTGGCACCAAGCAAAGCACAGCGATTGCTCACCCAAATGACATTGGTGTTAGATGCCATTATTGCTGATGAGAACCAGCCGCATAGCCAAATTTCTTTGTTAAGTAATGATGAGCGAGCACCAATGGTTGAGGTAGATGAGCATGCAGATTATTTGCACTCTACTATCCATGAATTGGTTGCTCAGCAAGTACAAAAAACGCCAACTCGAATAGCGCTGGTTGAAGGCGAAATGCAGCTGACCTATCAAGAATTAGAACAAAGCGCGAATAATCTTGCCGCCTACATTAAAGATCATGTGGACGTTGGCAGCCATCGCTTTGTTGGGCTTTTCTGTGAACGCTCTATTGCAATGGTAATCGCAAAACTGGCTATCCTAAAAGCGGGTTGTGCTTATGTACCGCTTAATCCTGATTATCCAGATCAGCGCATAGAGTATATGCTCAACGACACGCAACTTGGTTTGATTTTAACACAAAGCGAGCTGCGCCCGCGTATCGAAACACTCGTTGTAAGTTGTGATGCAGAGCCGCAAATTACCTGCTTAGATAGCTTGTCTTTGTCTGATGCAGCGCCCGTACTATCAGGCGCACATGCGCAAACCGAAGCCTATGTGATCTATACATCCGGTACGACAGGTGAGCCAAAAGGCGTGGTCGTTCCACACCGTGGCGTTGTTTCTTTGGTACAAGATACTGATTTAATAAACACGTCAGAAAACGACGTGTTTATTCACCTATCTAATCCAAATTTTGACGCCGCAACGTTTGAAATTTGGACACCACTGATAAACGGCTGCAAATTGGTTGTAGCAAGTGCGCAACAAGGCGCGGATCCTGACAGCCTATCAAGGTTAATTAAACAACACGGTGTTAGTGTACTTTGGCTAACGCGCACACTGTTTGATTCGCTGTATTTACAACAACCTGATATTTATGACAATGTCCGCTGCGTACTAACAGGCGGTGAGGCAATCACTCCAAGCATAGTTAAACGCATTCTCGCCAGAGATACGCGACCAGAGTTGGTGATAAACGCATATGGTCCAACTGAAAGCACGACATTTACCACTTTCTATCCATGTGCCAATATTGATGGCCCGGTGCCCATCGGCCAAGCCATTAATCATCGCCAAGTATTATTGCTTGATAAACATCTTAATCCAGTGCCATACGGCGCGACAGGCGAGATATTTATAGCGGGTGCCGGACTTGCCTGTGGCTACCTTAATAAACCAGAAATGAGTGCTGCGCGCTTTATCGATAACCCGTTTGCAAGCGCAAAGGCCAAACAACTCGGGCTAGATAAACTGTATAAAACGGGAGACTTAGGACGTTGGTCCGAGTCTGGCGTACTAGAGTTTTTAGGCCGTAACGATCACCAAGTGAAGATCCGCGGGTTTAGGATTGAGCTTGCTGAAATAGAAGCTCAACTCAACGAATTGGCGCAAGTGAAAGTCGCCGCTGTGGTGGTATTCGAACAAGCGGGCAACAAGCAACTTGCCGCATACGTGGTACCAGAGCACGGCGAGTTAGACCTAAATGCAGTAAAACAGGAACTGGCTCAGGTTTTACCTAGCTATATGATCCCAAGCTACTTTGAAGTGATGTCGGCGTTACCGTTTAACAACAATGGTAAGCTGGATCACAAGCAATTGCCTATTCCAACCGTTGTGGATGAAGACAACTATCAAGCCCCGAGCAGCGAATTAGAAAAACAATTGTGTGGTATTTGGCAGTCAGTATTGGGCCTAGAACAAGTGGGCGTTAATGATGACTTTTTCAAAGTCGGTGGCGATTCTATTGTCAGTATTCAACTTGTGTCTGCGCTGCGTAAAGCTGGTTTTAACCTTCAGGTTAAAGACATCATTGACGCCCCAAGCGTGGCAGCGCAGGCCTATTTAATTCAACACGTTAGCACTGAAACCATTGAACTTATCACGGAGCAAGGTAGGTTAAGTGGTGAGTTTGCACTACTGCCTATCCAACAGTGGTTTTTCGGTTTAGAACTACCAAATCCACACCATTGGAACCAAGCATTTACCCTTAACTTACCTGAACACATTGAACACACGGGGCTGACTCAAGCTATTCAAGCGCTGAGCGAGCATCATGACATGCTACGTTGTCACTTTGTTCAGACCAGCAACGGGGTAAAACAAGCGTACCAAGCGGCAATAGAGCTTGAAGTCCCATTACTTGATGCAACGGCTCTGAGTAAAGACGCGTTATTTAACGAATTGACCAAACTACAAAGCCAATTTGATTTATTCAATGGCCCCCTGTGGCAGGCAGCGTTGGTGAAAACGGCCGAGGGCAGTCAGGTATTCTTTGCCTTCCATCATGCCATTATTGATGTGGTATCGTGGCGGGTGTTAAGCCAAGACTTACAAACCCTATTAAATGGTGAAGCACTAACAGACAAGCTTACCAGCTATCGTCAGTGGGTGGATGCCATTGCCACCTACCCTTCGGCTCACCCTGAGCAAGCGTACTATTGGCAGCAGGTACAAAAAGGCTTTACTAGCCAACCCACTTACTCAGCACAATCACAATACAGCATCACGTTTGAGCAAGAAACGACCGCTAAATTGCTACGAGATGCCAATCTTGGTTTGAATACTGACATTAACGACTTGCTTTTGGCGGCACTCAATATTGCCCTACGCAGCACTTTTGACAGTACCGTTAATCATATTCAACTTGAAGGTCATGGTCGTGAAAATATAGATCCGCGCTTGGATGTGTCGCAAACCATAGGCTGGTTTACCAGTATGTATCCTGTGCGCCTTGAACACCACGACGACGTGATTGCAACCATCGCAAACACCAAAGAAATGCTGCGTCAGATCCCGGATAAAGGCGTGGGCTATGGCGCTTTTGTACAAGCTGGCAAAGTCAGCGCAATTCGCCCTCAGGTGAGCTTTAACTATCTAGGTCAATTGAATCAGCAACAACAGCAAAGCCGAGACTGGCAGCTGGATGATACTCAAGCAGGCTATGTGATGACAGAGGCAAACGCTCAGGCTGACAATGCACTGCTACTCAACATCAATGGCGCAGTTCGCGGTGACAAGCTTCACTTTGATGTGGTTTCGAGGTTGAACCAATCACAGTCGTTGGCATTTGTTGAGCACTTTGAAATGGCGCTTCATCAGGTCATTAATGCAAGCTGTGAACTAGCCGCGCAAACACCACAGCAAACCCCTAGCGATTTGGGATTAAGCGACTTGTCTTATGGGCATTATCAAGCGCTGAGCAAGCACTATAATATCGAAGCACTTTACCCGGCTAATAGCTTGCAACAAGGCTTTATCTATCATGCTGTTAACTTCCCAACGGATGATGCCTACCGAGTGCAATTGGTCATGGATATTGAACAAGCGCTAGAGGTTGAACACTTTATTCATGCCTGGCGTTTAGCGTCGCTTCGCTTCCCTATTCTACGCACCGCTTTTGATTGGCAAGAATGTCTACTCCAAGTGGTGTGTCGCGACGCCAGTATTGATGACAGCCACTTCACCATAGTAGATCTGTCATCCCTTGACGGGCACGGCCAACAGCAAGCCATCAGCAAAGCCCAAGCCGCAGACCGACAAGTTCCGTTTGACCTAAACCAACCGGGGCTAATTCGCTTCACCTTATTTAAGCGCAGTGAAAACCTCTACACGCTTATCAAAACCGAGCACCATGCCATTAATGATGGCTGGAGTGGACCGTTAATGCTGCAAGCTGTCGCGGGATATTATCGCCAGCTTTGTGCTGGGAAAACACCAGAGGTGCAAGCGCAGCAAACCTATTTAGAGGCGCAAGCTTATTACCTTAAAAATGCCAAGCAAACTCGGACATACTGGCAGCAACAACAAGCCGAATTTGATACCGCAAACGATATTAACTTATTACTCGGTGGTCAGTATGACTTGTCGCAAAGTCGAATCGTTGAGCAAGTGCAATCGGTGCAGTTTAGTCTTCAAGGCGAGGCGTTTAGGTCGCTACAACATACTTGTCAACAAGCTGGCGTAACCCTCAACGTTGCATTGCAATTTGCTTGGCATAAGTTACTGCAAACCTATTCTGGTGATAGCCAAACGATTGTTGGTAGCACAGTTTCCGGTCGTGAAATTCCAGTCAATGGGATTGAACAAGCGGTCGGTTTGTTCATCAACACCTTACCTTTAGTGGTGAATTGGCAAGCAGAAGCAAGTTGTAATGACATTCTCAAAGCCATTCAAAAAGGCGTAGCTGCACTCAATAGCCACAGCGACATGAGCTTGTCGAAACTGCAACGTGATGGTCAACGCTTGTTCCATACCCTATTTGTATTTGAAAACTACCCGACTCCAGAAAATACCGGCAGTTGGAAGTTTAGAGAATCAATAGAAAAAGGCGACTATCCGCTTTCTGTGGTGGTCCAAAGCGAACAAGACCGCTTAGACTTTGTGATGCATTACAACGGGGAATGGCTGAGCACCGCACGGGCAGAGTGGATCCTTGACCAAGTACAAGCTATTTTGGTTCAGCTTGGGGAGCGACTGACACAAAGCCATCAAAGCATTAGCTTGGTCAATAACCAAATGCAGACAACGCTTAGCCAATGGCACAACAACGCCGAGTCATTTGCCACCGACAAAGATCTGGCAAGCTTAGTAGAGCAGCACGCCGCTAACACCCCTGAGCAAGCGGCCATGTTAACCAGTAGTGGTGAAGCGCTGTCTTATGCCGAAGTGAACGGTAAAGCCAATGCCCTTGCACAGCAAATCCTTGCTCAGCACCCCAAAGCACAAGCTGGCCTATTGCCTGCCGATACCCCTATCGCCCTCTACTTTTCTCGCAGTAGCGAGATGCTTATTGCTATTTTGGCCGTGCTCAAAGCCGGTGGTGCCTATGTGCCTGTTTCACCGGATTAC